>NZ_CAXBDN010000029.1:0-23879 GCF_963974375.1 uncultured Marinobacter sp. | reverse complement strand
AGCAGTACCTGAACGATGTCGTTGTATTCAACCTGAAGCCGGGGGATGGTTTCGTTGAGGGTGCGTGCCACTTCGTGCAGACTGAGTACCGCATCCTGTGTGGTTACGATGCTGTCGGCACTGTTGCGAACAACTTCCCAGCGCTGCTGAACGGCGCTTTCTGACGCCAGGCTGCTGGCGGGCAGTCCGGTAGCGGGGTTACCCTCAAGAATGAAGCCCCACAGGCGGGCAAATTCGTTGCGGCTGCGCTGCAGCTGATCGAAGGCTTCCGGGGTGCCGGCCGCTGCTTCTGTGGCGTTACTGGCGATTTCCTGCGACAGAACCCTGAGCTCACTGGCGTGTGCAATGTATTCCTGATCGTTGCGGCTGTCCCTGTTGATCATGAACAGGACCACTACGAGCAGCACGGTGAGTGCGATCAGCGCTGCGATCAGGCCGGCAACAAGCTTGTTGGCACCCTGTCCCATGCTGAATCTTCCGGCTTTGTTTTTCATCTTTGGCTCCCGGCCTCTTCTTTTTTTGGCTGATTAGGTTCTGCGGGTATGACGGCCAGGCGGTGCCGGTACGGCCGTTAACACTACCACTGTGACACATCCAGAAAGTGCTCATCATCGATAAGCGCGAAAGTTGAGAACACGTTCCAGATTTCGTCGTCCCGGACGTAGCCTCCCTGGACAAACGGCTGAATGGCCTCGGCTACATCTCCGCCTTCCGGCTGGAAACTGTCCATGGCGAAATACTGCATGCCGGCTACGTCATCCACCACCAGACCGCTGAACAGATCGTCTTTTTCAACAATCAGGACGCGCTTGTCGCGGGTGCTGCGGGGGAGTCTGGGCAGGCCGAAAAACTGTGCCAGATCGATAACCGGCAGCAGTCGTCCGCGGACATTGGCGGCGCCAAGCATGAACGGGCGAACGCCGGGGATATGGGTGTATCTGGGCACATGGAGGATTTCCACCACTTCACCCATGGGCGCAACAAAACGCTGGCCTGCCAGGGTGAAGCCGATGCCGTTCCATAACGAGACGGCCTCCTGCTGTTCCGGCAGGCCGGTAGCCAGTGACCGGCTTCGCCGGGCGATATCCGTCAATACGGCAAAGGGGGCGGCCTGCTCAGACATGCTTACTCCACGGGCATCAGTCAGGAAACGAGGCTATTGATCGTGCTGATAAGATCACTTTCGTTGACCGGCTTGACCAGATAGCCTTTTGCGCCCTGGCGAGTGCCCCATACCCGGTCAGTCTCCTGATCCTTGGTGGTGACAATAACCACCGGAATTGAGGCGGTTTCCGGAGCACGGGTCAGCTGGCGGGTGGCCTGGAAGCCGTTCAGGCCGGGCATCACAACATCCATCAGGACCAGGTCGGGGTTCTCGGCTCTGGCCATGGCAACGCCATCGGCGCCATTGTCGGCCGTCAGTACCTGGTGTTTGTGCTTTTCCAGGATGGTGGAGATTTTCTTAATTTCTGTCGGGGAGTCGTCAACGATCAGAATTCGGGCCATGGTGTCCTCGATGATTCTATGCTGGGATGGCTTTTACTGTTCCGCCTGTGGAACATACTGGCGAATAGTGCTGAGCAGCTCATCTTTGCTGAACGGTTTGGTCAGGTATTGGTCTGAACCCACTATGCGCCCTTTCGCCTTGTCAAAAAGCCCATCCTTGGAGGACAGCATGATGACCGGCGTCTTGCGGAACGCAGAGTTGTTCTTGATCAGAGCGCAGGTCTGGTAGCCGTCCAGCCGGGGCATCATGATATCGACAAAGATGATGTCCGGGTGGGTATCGGCTATCTTGGCGAGCGCATCGAAGCCATCGGTCGCGGTGATTACCTCGCAGCCAACTTTCTTGAGGAGCGTCTCTGCGGTGCGACGAATGGTCTTGCTGTCGTCAATCACCATGATTTTCAGGTTTTCGAAGTTGTCATCCATTGTGCAACTGCCTTGCGCTCTGCGAGTGTCATTGTTCAGAGAGTGGCTTTTTAACACACTATTTGAAGGTGTTCTATCAAGCCCCTCTATTTATAGGATATTCGTGACCTGTGACAAAGTTTATTCGTGTGACGGATTGTACCCGGCCCGCGGAAGTGCCCGGCAAGGCAACGGATCAGGTGCAATCCGCTGGCAGGTGCAATACCATTCGTCATCACAGCATAGCACTGTTTAAAGCGTATGCTCTGTTGACGGGTTCCTGTTTTTCGATGATCAAGCTGAGTGAGGCGCCATGACAGTCCGAATCGGTGTAGTGATGGATCCGATCGAAGATATCCATTTCAAGAAAGATACCTCTCTGGCCATGCTCTGGGCTGCCCGTGAGCGTGGCTGGTCGGTAGAGTACATGGAATTGCCGGACCTCTATGTGGCCGACGGCGAGGCCCGGGCCCGGGTAAGGGCGCTGGACGTGCGGATGAATCCGGATGACTGGTACAGCTTCGGGCGCGAGGCCGATATCGCGCTGGGCGATCTCGATGTCATCCTGATGCGCAAGGATCCCCCGGTGGACCGCGAATTTCTGATGGCTACCTATATCCTTGAAGCCGCAGAGCGCCAGGGCGCGCTGGTGGTCAATCCGACCCAGGCGCTGCGGGACTGCAATGAAAAGCTGTTCGCCACCCGGTTTACGGAGTGCACACCACCGCTGATCGTGACGCGGTCTGCGCAGCGCCTGCGGGCATTCTATGCAGAGCACCGTGATGTGATCATGAAGCCGGTGGATGGCATGGGTGGCAAGTCCATCTTCCGGATCCGGGAAAATGATTTCAATCTGGGCGTGATTATCGAGACCCTCACCAGCAATGGCGAGCATCAATGCATGGCCCAGAAGTTCATTCCGGAGATCGCCGAGGGTGACAAGCGCATCCTGTTGATTGACGGCGAGCCGGTCCCCTACGCCCTGGCGAGAATTCCGTCGGCTGGCGAGAATCGTGGCAATCTCGCCGCCGGTGGCCGTGGCGAGGGCCGGGAGCTGACCGCCCGGGATCGGGAAATCTGCGCTGCAGTGGCGCCGGTCCTGAAGGAAAAAGGCCTCATTTTTGTCGGTATCGATGTAATTGGTGACTATCTGACGGAAATTAACGTGACCAGCCCCACTTGTGTCCGGGAACTGGATGCGGCCTTCGACATTGATATTGCGGGTCAGCTCATGGATGCGATTGAGCGACGTCTGGGATAATGACGGACTCAGTGGAGTAATTCAGGGAAGGTTTTTGCATGGCAGTCCAGGTTACGGCGACCGATCGCCTCACATTCACGATCTTCATGGCGCTGGTGCTCCATGCTGTGCTCCTGCTGGGTATCACGTTCGCCCCGGAATCGCCCCAGGCCAGTGCCCAGACCATGGAGATCACCCTGTCCCGGTTCGATGACGAGGCCCCGGACGACGCAGACTTTCTGGCCCAGACCAGTCAGCAGGGCAGTGGCAGTGAAGAGGAACGCCTGGAGCAGACCAGCCCCGAGATGGCCGAGGTGAACGCGCCCGTTATAGATCAGGTGCAGCCAGAACCGCCGGCGGTGAATGAACCACCGGCGGATCCGGAGCGTGAGCTGGTGCAGACCGTTGCCCCCAGCCAGCAACGCGCCCCGGACAGTCGACCGGCGGAACAGCCCCCTGAAGAGCAACTGCCGGTGGCCGAGCGGCGTAGCCTGATGGAGCGCAGTCTCGAGATCGCAAGCCTGGAAGCGCGCCTGGATGCCCAGCGCCAGGCCTATGCCCGCCGGCCGCGGGTGACCCGTATAACGGCCGCCTCCACGCTGCAGTCGTCCAACGCCTGGTATGTGCAGGACTGGGTGTCCCGGGTGACGCGGGTGGGTAATCTCAATTACCCGCCGGAAGCACGCGAGCGAAGCATTTATGGTGACCTGAGGATGCTGGTATCCTTGCGTAAGGACGGTACTATTAAACAGGTAAGTATTCTGGAATCTTCCGGAAGCCCGGTACTGGACGATGCCGCCATACGTATCGTGCGCATGGCCGCTCCGTTTGCTCCGTTTCCGGACGAAATGCGGGAAGAAACCGATGAGCTTGAAATTATTCGAACCTGGTCATTCCAGCGTCGTGGGTTGTCGTCAGGATGAGTGATAGCACCCGCCAGCCCGGAAACAAAACCGGCGGCGCACCGGGTGAGCGCGGCGAAAGCCTCGCCAATCATTTTCTGGTAGCGTCACCCTGGCTTGCTGACCGGCGTTTTCACGGCAGCATCGTCTACCTGTGTGATCACAGCAAGGACGGCGCGTTCGGGGTGATGATCAACCAGCCTCTGGATGTTTCTCTTGGTGAAATCCTGGAACAGCTGGATATGGACGGCGGCCATCTGGAAATTCCGGTGTTTGGCGGGGGGCCGGTGCAGCAGGAACGGGGGTTTGTGTTGCATCCACCGGCACGGACCTGGCAACACACCTCCCAGGTCAGCGATCAGGTCGATGTGACCACCTCGAGAGATGTGCTTGAAGCCATTGGCCGTGATGAAGGGCCGGAACGGTTTCTGGTGGCGCTGGGCTATTCCGGCTGGGGTGACGGACAGCTGGAAGAAGAGCTGTCCGGTAACGCCTGGCTTACTTGTGAGGCCGACACGGCCATTCTTTTTGATACCCCCTGGCAGGAACGATACGATGCCGTGCTCCGCCTGATGGGTGTCGATGTCAGCCAGCTGGATCAGTCGGTGGGCCATGCCTGAATCCGGTCAGCGGCAGGTGCTGGCATTTGACTTCGGGCTGCGGCGTATCGGTGTGGCCTGGGGCCAGGAAATGCTCGGCAGCGCCCGCCCGGTATCGATGATTCCTGCCAGAGATGGGGTGCCGGACTGGGCCGCCATTGAAGCATTGCTGAATGAATGGCGCCCGGATCTGGTGGTGGTGGGCCTGCCATTGAATATGGATGGCAGCGAGAGTGATCTGTGCGCCCGTGCCCGCAAGTTTGGCAAGCGTATCCATGGTCGCTTTCATCTGCCCGTCGACATGATGGATGAGCGCCTCAGCAGTGTGGAGGCCAAAGAAGTCGCCCTTGCCGCTGGCGGCAGCAGTGATTTCGGTCGTCACGGCGTCGATGACCTGGCTGCGGTCCTGATCCTCGAGAGCTGGTTCAATGATCAGCGTTCCAGATCTTCTCACTTATTGCCCGGAGGCAGATGTAACCACTATGACTGACTTACCTCAGGTTTCTCCGTTACTGGACCGGCTGGAGTCCGGGTTGCGTCAGCATTTGCAGAGTCGGGGTATCGATCAGCCGGTGCTGGTGGGGATTCGCACCGGCGGGGTCTGGATAGCCAGGGAGCTCTACCGGCGTCTAGGTCTGCCGGATGAGCCCGGTGAGCTGGACATCTCGTTCTATCGCGACGATTTCAGCCGCATCGGCCTGAACCCCCGGGTGACGCCCTCCCATCTGCCGTTTGAAACCGAAGACCAGGACATCGTCCTGGTGGATGATGTCATCATGAGTGGTCGCACCATTCGCGCCGCCATGAACGAGCTGTTTGACTATGGCCGGCCCAGCTCCATCACTCTGGTAACCCTGCTGGATCTGGGTGCCAGGGAGCTGCCGGTGCAGCCTGATGTGACGGGCCACCGGCTGGAGTTGCCCCCGCACCAGAGGGTCAAGCTGACCGGCCCGGAACCACTGGCCATTGAGCTGCGGGAGGTGGCGCAATGACATCAGGCCACGATGAACCCCTGGCCATGAGCGCCCACGATCGTGCCTCCCGCAAGCTTCAGCTGACCGCAGACGGTCAGCTTCGGCATTTTCTGACCCTCGATGGCCTCGGCCGGGGGTTGCTCACGGATATTCTTGATACGGCGGATTCCTTCATTGAAGTGGGTGAGCGGGCCATCAAGAAAGTGCCGCTGCTACGTGGGCGTACCGTGGTCAATCTGTTTTTCGAGTCCAGTACTCGCACCCGTAGTACCTTTGAGCTGGCAGCCAAGAGGCTTTCCGCCGACGTCCTCAATCTTGATATCAATACGTCGGCTACCTCGAAGGGCGAATCTCTCTCAGACACCCTGCTTAATCTTGAGGCCATGGCCAGTGATATGTTTGTGGTGCGCCATTCCCAGAGCGGGGCGCCTCACTTCATCGCCGAGTCCGTGACCCCGGGCGTAGCCATTATCAACGCCGGCGACGGTCGCCACGCCCATCCGACCCAGGCGATGCTCGACATGCTGACCATCCGCCAGAACAAGGGCTCGTTCGAGGGTCTCAGGGTGGCCATTGTTGGCGACATTCTGCATTCCCGGGTGGCCCGTTCCCAGATTCGTGCCCTGCATACACTCGGTGTGGAAGAGGTCCGGCTGATTGCTCCAGGCACCCTGTTGCCGGCGGATGTCCAGAGTCTTGGCTGCACCGTGGAATACGACATGAACAAGGGTATGAGGGATCTGGATGTGGTCATTATGCTGCGTCTGCAAAGGGAGCGAATGGAAGGGGCCCTGCTGCCCAGTGAGCGGGAGTTCTACCGGCTTTACGGACTGGATACTGAAAAACTGATGTTGGCGAAGCCGGACTGCATCGTCATGCATCCGGGCCCCATCAACCGGGGCGTGGAAATTGAATCAGCGGTGGCCGACGGTCCCCAGTCGGTCATCCTGAGCCAGGTGACCAACGGCATTGCGATCCGGATGGCGGTGATGTCCATGGCAATGAGTGGTCAGGTTGCCGAGCGGGCCAGTCGTCAGCAGCAGGAGGCCGGTGAGTGAATCCTTACATTTCACGTATTATCAATGGCCGGATGCTGAGTGCCACCGGTGACCTGCTGGAGGAGACTATCTCACTGGGCATTGCCGGTGAGCGTGTTGCAGAGATCAACCGGGCACCGGATTCTGCTGTTGCGGGCGATGGCGTACTGGATGCCCGTGGTGCCCTGATCCTGCCCGGCTTTATTGATCTGAGCTGTAATCTGAGGGAGCCCGGGAATGGCCAGAAGGGCAACATTCAGTCGGAAACGCTGGCCGCTGCCCACGGTGGTTTTACGACCGTCTGTGCGTCTCCGGATACATCTCCGGTCAACGATTCCGGCGCGGTTACCCATCTGATCCGCGATACCGCGCGAGTCCGTTCCGGTATCCGGGTGCTGCCCCTGGGGGCGGCCACCCGGAGCCTGGAAGGGGAATTGCTCAGCGATATGGTGGGTCTGAAAACCGCTGGTTGTGTGGCTTTCAGTAATGGTTCCCGGCCCCTGGCCAACGCCCGGATCCTGCGCCGCTGTATGGCCTATGCGCAAACGTTCGGGCTGACCCTGATGCTGCAGCCGGTGAATCAGGCCCTGGCAGCAGACGGATACGCCCACGATGGCCCGGTGGCGGCGCGTCTGGGCTTGCTGGGTGTTCCCGAAGTGGCGGAAACCGCGGCCGTTATGGAGATGCTGCTGCTGGCGGAGGAAACCGGGGTACGCCTGCATCTGGGCCAGTTGTCCTGCGGCCGCAGCGTGGCAATGATCGCGGAAGCAAAGGCTCGTGGTGTTGCCGTGACGGCCGATGTCGCCATGCACCAGCTGATGTTTACCGATGAGGCGCTGTCCGGCTTCGACAGCCGTTACCATGTGGTGCCGCCGCTGCGTTCGGAAGCCGATCGCAAGGCGTTGCTGGCGGGCGTCGAATCCGGAATCATCGATGCCATTGTCAGTCAGCACCGGCCCGATGATTCCGCCTCCAAACTGGCGCCGGTAGGGGTTACGGCGGCCGGCATGTCGACCGTTGAGAGCGTGTTTTCAATGGGTCTGATGCTGGTGCAACGGGGAGAGCTGAGTCTGGCGGCGCTGGTGCGGGGGCTGACCCGCGGTCCTGCCGCTGTGCTGGGGCTCAGCAGTGGTCTTGACGTCGGAGCGCTGGCGGATTTCAGTGTCTGGAATCTGGACGAAGTCTGGCTGGCTACGCCAGAGGCGCTCAGGTCCAGAGGACTGCACGTGCCGATTGCCGCAGCGCCTCTGGCGGGGGTCAATCACCACACAGTCTGTGGTGGCCGGCTGGCCTGGTCCCGGGGCTGACAACACCGGCTCTCGCCCATCTGGGGCGGCGCCGCTACACGCCGTACCCACAGAAAAAACCCCCGGGTTTGCAGCCCGGGGTTTTTGTGTCGGCAACAGCTGACGGATCAGAGCTTCGGGCCGGCGGCCACGATGGCATCCGATACTTCAAACTTCCTGAAGTTCTCCACAAACTGAGTGATCAGATCCTTTGCCTTGGCGTCATACTCGGCCTTGTCCGACCAGGTATTGCGCGGGTTCAGCAGATTGCTGTCCACACCCGGTACTTCGGTGGGGACTGACAGGTTCAGATCCGGCAGATGCTCACTGCTGACATTATCCAGCGCACCGTTCTGAATGGCGCTGATGATGGCGCGGGTGGTGGGAATGCTGAAGCGCTTGCCGACACCGTGGGGACCGCCGGTCCAGCCGGTGTTTACCAGGAACACCTTGCTACCGAACGCATCCATCCGCTTCATCAGCAGTTCGGCATAGACCCCGGCAGGACGTGGGAAGAACGGCGCGCCGAAACAGGTGGAGAAAGTGGACTTCAGCTTCGAAGAAGAGCCCATCTCGGTAGACCCCACCAGTGCTGTGTAACCACTCAGGAAGTGATAGGCAGCGGCTTCCTTGCTGAGAATGGACACGGGCGGCAGGACACCGGTCATGTCGCAGGTCAGGAAAACGATGGCTGAGGGTTCCCCCGCCAGATTCTCCAGAACGCGCTTTTCGACGTGCTCCAGCGGGTAGGCGCAGCGGGAGTTTTCGGTCAGCGATACATCGGTGTAATCCGGCTCGCGGGTATCCTGGTCAATGGTGACGTTCTCAACAATGGCGCCGAAGCGGATTGCATCCCAGATAATCGGCTCGTTCTTCTGACTCAGGTCGATGCACTTGGCGTAGCAGCCACCTTCGATGTTGAACACGGTGCCGGGGCCCCAGCCGTGCTCGTCATCACCGATCAGGAAGCGGTCAGGGTCCGCCGACAGGGTGGTCTTGCCGGTGCCGGACAGGCCAAAGAACAGGCAGGTTTCGCCGTTGTCACCAACGTTGGCAGAGCAATGCATCGGCAGCACATCACTGGCGGGCAGCAGGAAGTTCTGTACCGAGAACATCGCCTTTTTCATCTCTCCGGCGTAGTGCATGCCGGCGAGCAGGACCTTGCGCTTGGCAAAGTTGATGATGACGCAGCCATCGCTGTTGGTGCCGTCACGCTCCGGCACACATTCGAAGTTGGCGGCATTGAGGATCTGCCACTCGTCCTTGCTGGCGGGATTGTAACTGTCGGGCCGGATAAACAGATTGCGGCCAAACAGATTCTGCCAGGCGGTTTCCGTGGACATGCGAACCGGCAGGTAATGCTTGGGATCGGCGCCAACGTGAACGTGAGACAGGAAATGTTCTTTCGACGCGAGGTAGCTGTCGACACGGTCCCACAGGGCGTCGAAACGGTCCGGGTCGAAAGGCCGGTTGATCGGCCCCCAGTGGATGTCGTCCGCAGTGCTCGGCTCCTGAACGATGTACCGATCCATCGGTGAACGGCCGGTTCGTTTGCCGGTCTTTACGACCAGCGAACCATTAGCGGCCAATTGACCTTCATGTCTTTCCAGTGCCAGCTCGACCAATCGTGCTGAGCTCAGATCTTTATAGGTTGTGCTCACTTCGACCTCGCCCTCAGGGTGTCTTGTGATTGCTCCGGCCGCCGGTAACCGCAGTGGCTACAGGGTTGGCGGATTTATGAACAATCGGATCAATTCAGGCGCGCTATTATGCCAGACGCGCCTGCAAAAAACGATAAGTCCGGAAAGCCCGCCATGACTGGCTTTCCGGGCATGTGTACGGATTCAGTGCAGGGTATGACCGGTGAATAACTGGTCGATATCTACCCGCTGAAAACGGTATTGGGCGTGACAGAACTGGCAGTCCATTTCAATACTGCCCAGTTCGTCCAGAATGCTGTAACACTCGTCGCGGCCGATGGCTTCCAGGGCGGCCAGTGTTCGCTCCCGGCTGCAGCTGCACTGGAAGATCACCGGCTCGGCATCAAACAACCGGACATCTTCTTCATGAAACAGCCGGTGCAATACGGTCTGGCTGTCCAGTTCCAGCAATTCCTCGGCAGTAATGGTGGCCGCCAGATGCTCTACCCGTTCCCAGAGTTCGTTATCTTCGTCAGTGGCGCCGGGAAGCCGCTGAAGTAGCAGGCCCGCGCTCTGCTCCTCATCCGCAAACAGGAACAGCCGGGTGGCAATCTGTTCTGAGCGCTCGAAATATTCTTCAAGGCAGCCTGCGAGGCTGTCTGCCTCCCGTGGCACCACACCCTGATAACGCTGACCCTGATCCGGCGTAATGGTAATGGCCATGCGCCCCTTGCCCAGCAATTCGTTGATGCCACCGGCGCTGGCCGCTTTCTCGTCAAATCGTGCCAGGCCCCGGATGCGGCGGTCTTCACTGCACTCGGTCATCAGGGTCGACATGGGGCCGTCGCCGCTGGCCTGAATGGACAGTGTACCCTTGAATTTGAGTGTGCTGCTCATTAATACGCTGGCAGCCAGGGATTCGCCCAATAACTGACGAATGATCATCGGATAGGGTGCCTGCCCGGTGATTTCCTGATAACTGGCGGTAAGCTTGACCCAGGCGCCCCGAATCTGACTGTTTTCAAATAAAAACTTGTGAAACTGATCGGTAGATGCCAACAGTTGTCTCCTGTGTCTGAGGTCGGGGCTCTATACGAGAATAATTGGCCAAGGGATGATTGAGCGACATTGCAGGCGGGTTCAGACGCCTTGTTCATCCCGGAATTTCTGCAAGACCCGGCGGTCTTTTTTGGACGGCCGGCGGGCGGGTGGCAGTTGCGCGGCCATCATGGTCTTGCGCTGCCAGGCCATATCTTCCCGTTTACGGACACTGTCTTCGGTTTCGTGATAAAGGGCCTGAGCTTCCGGTGCCCCGCGCCGACGGTCACTGATGCCGTCTACAATGATGGTCTGTTCCTGCCAGCCTTTGCGAAGTTTCAGGCGGGCGCCGGTTTCCACGGCTTTTCCGGGCTTGCAACGCTGATCGTTGTAATGGACCTTGCCACCTTCAATGGCTTCTTTGGCCAAGGCCCGGGTCTTGTAGAAACGTGCCGCCCAGAGCCACTTGTCGAGGCGAACCTGGCCGTTGTCAGAACCCGCTGAACTCATCTGTGCTCGCTCACGCCTGAATATCTGCGGTCATTATACCGTTCCTCGCCGGCGGATGGCAGTCGGGTGCAAGCCTTGCATGTGCAGGGTCGGCAGGATTTCATCGAAATGCCGTGTCGAGGGCAGGCTCGGGTGAGGCGCCCGGGCGGGCTGCTGGCTGTCAGGTTCGAGGATGGCAAGGCACTGGCCGATGCCGGCCCGCAGCGCTGACTCAAGTACCGGAAAGCTGTCGTCGACCATCAGGGCGGACTCGGGGTGGTAGGGATCCCGTTGACGCAGGTTCTGCCAGAACAGCTGGTCCTCCTTGGCGGCCCCCAGGTCGTGGCTCGAAACAATATCGTCGACGTAGGTGTCGAGGCCGGTCCGATCCAGTTTCAGCCGCAACGGGTCGGGGTGACAATTGGTCAGAATGACCGTGCGGAACCGATTTCGCCGCAGGGCTGCCAGAAAGTCCTGAACATGGGGCCGCCAGGCAATCCGGTCGCCAACTTCGGCTTTGAGTCTTGTAATATCAAGGCTGAGCCGGTCGCTCCAGTAGTCAGTGCAGTACCAGTTCAGGGTGCCTCGCTCCGCCTGGATCATGGTCAGGATCAGTGTCCTGGCTTCATCGGGATCCAGCCGGTTGGCCTCGGCATAGCGCCGGGGCAGATGCTCAAGCCAGAAATGGTTGTCAAAATGCAGATCCAGCAGTGTTCCGTCCATATCGAGAAACACGGTTTCAGCACGGGACCAGTCAATCATAAGGCAGCCTGAAGAGTGCATGCTGGTGCGAAGGCACGACTTCGCACAGTGAGTGATTAAATAGCAGGCTGACGCAGTTTGCTGACGGCCGCAAGTGGTTTCGTGACCATTCAAAGGGGCACCCCGGGAATGGATGCAGGCCCTCAGCGCTGGCAAACCGGGCAGTAAACGGTGGTTCGCTGGTTCATCCGGATTTCCCGCAACACCCGGGTACAACTGGTGCAGGGCAGGCCGCCCCGGCCATAGACCAGCAACGACTGGGCGAAGTAACCCGGCTTGCCGTCGCTGTTCACAAAATCCCGCAAGGTGGTGCCGCCCAGAAGAATGGCTGCGCTGAGGGTTTCCCTGATGTGGATGCAAAGCTGATTATAGCGTGCGGCACTGATACGTCCCGCTGCCCGGGTAGGGTGAATGCCGGCCTTGAACAGGGCTTCGTTGGCATAGATGTTGCCCACCCCAACCACATTGTGGTTGTCCATCAGAAAGGATTTTACCGGCGTTTGCCGGCCCCGGGATTTTCGCCAAAGGTACGGGCCATTGAATTCTGCGGACAGGGGCTCAGGTCCCAGTGCGGCCAGCAGTGGATGCTGTTCCGGTTGTTCGCTCCACAGCCAGCAGCCAAATCGCCGGGGATCATTGAAGCGCAGCAAGGTACCGTCAGTGAAGGACAGTTCAATATGATCGTGCTTCAGTGGCGCCGACTGATCCGTAATGACCCGCAGACTTCCTGACATGCCGAGATGGACAATCACCGCGCCGGCGGTAAAGCGCAGCAACAGGTATTTGGCGCGACGGTCGGCTTCCAGCAGGACCTGGCCCTCGATTCGCTGCGGCAGATCGGCAGGAACCGGCCACCGCAGCCTGGCATCTCTAACGGTCAGTGCAGCAACAATTTTGCCTTCGCAGTGGGGCGCAATGCCACGCCGCGTGGTTTCAACTTCCGGTAATTCGGGCACAGCCTACTCCGAATGATAAAACGGTAACGAACCTCAGGTTAAACCCTGTTGTCTGGCGTACAGGTGTACGCTAAAGTGATGTCTGTCTGTGCTTTCCGACAGCACTGTCTGCTGCCAGAGTTTTGAGGAATTTTCTATGTGGTACAACGGCCTGCTGGGTCTATCCGTCACCCAGTTAATACTGGTCACGTTTCTGCTGACGCATATCACTATCGTCAGCGTCACGCTCTACCTTCATCGCCATTCTGCCCATAATTCGCTGGATCTGCACCCGGTACTGAAGCACTTTTTCCGGTTCTGGCTGTGGCTGACCACGAGTATCAATACCCGCGAATGGACCGCGATCCACCGCAAGCATCACGCTACCTGCGAAACCGAGAACGATCCCCACAGTCCGGTGATCAAGGGCATTCGCAAGGTGCTGTTTGAAGGTGCTGAACTTTACGCGGAAGCGACCACGCCGGAAACCCTGGAGCGCTTTGGCCAGCGGACCCCGCAGGACTGGATCGAGCGCAACCTGTATACCCGTCATCGCAATCTCGGCATCGCCCTGATGGCGGTGATCAATCTGATGCTCTTTGGTGTTCACGGTATCTGGATCTGGGCCATTCAGATGATGTGGATTCCGATCTGGGCGGCGGGCGTGGTCAACGGTGTCGGTCACTGGATGGGTTACCGCAATTACGAGTGCAGTGACAATGCCCGCAATATCTTCCCGCTGGCCTTTCTGATCGGTGGTGAGGAACTGCACAACAACCACCACACCTATCCGAATTCCTCAGGCCGAAAGGCTACAAGCCCATTGCGCACTGGGTACCCGGCAAGCGGGAAATGGACGTGGACACCGTGCAGGCGATCGCCAACAATCGGTTTGATATCATGCGTCAGTATCGCAAGCGCGTGATGGAGCCGGTGCTGCGCCAGCAACGGTCACTGCTGGATGACGAAATCCGTCCCCGCTATCGTCGGCTGAAGAAACTGCTGTCCCGCGAGGAGTCACTGATTCAGCCGGTGGATCGGGATCATCTGGATCAGGTGCTTGAGAAGCATGCGGTGCTGAAGCAGATTTACGACAAAAGCCACGAATTGCAGGCCCTGTGGCGTCGCCGCGGTCTCAAGCCCCAGGAGAAGCTGGACGCCTTGATGATCTGGTGCCGTGATGCGGAGGCCAGTGGTATCCGTTATCTGGAAGACTTCGCCGCTCATCTGCGGTCCTATTCCCTGCGGCCGGCCTGACTCAGTCCTGCTGCAGGGGCTGGATCCGGTAGAGCGCGTAGGTAACCTGCCCCGCCGTTTTGCTGCGGTGCAGGTGCCAGTTCTCTGGCACTGCGGGTGCTTGTCGCTCACTCTCGTATTCCATGTAGATCCAGCTGCCGGGCAGCACCCATTGGTGAGTCTCGAGCAGCGGAATCAGGCGTTCCAGCCAGCCCTGCCGAAACGGCGGATCCATGAACAGGATGTTGAAAGGCTGTTCCGGCGGCTGCGTCAAAAGCTGCTCAACCGGCTGACAGCGGACCTCCCCCCTGGTGCTGCCCAGCAGCGTGAGATTGCTGGCCAGCGCCCGGGCCAGGGCAGGGGTGTGGTCCACCAGCACAGTGTGAGCCGCTCCGCGGGACAGTGCTTCCATGCCAAGGGCGCCACTGCCGGCGAACAGATCCAGGCAACGACTGCCCGCCAGATGGTAGTTAAGCCAGTTGAACAGCGTTTCGCGGATTCGGGAAGGGGTCGGGCGAACACCGCCGGCGTCCGGAAACCGCAGTACCCTGCTGCGCCATTCGCCCCCGATAATCCTCAGCTCCCCGCCCGCTGAATCGGACGCGGCCTTGCCGGTACGTTGGCGGTTGACCGGGGTGTTGGATTTTACAGAGCGTGCAGGTTTGCGGGGTGCCATAGCTGGACTCGGGACTAGCGGTTGAAATCAGTGCCGTTGCTGGCGCTGAACGGGCCGGGACGCTGCGCTATCTTAGCGGAAACAGGCGCCTGCGGTAAGACGGGTTTGTACCTCGCCCCTGCCAGTCGCTAGAATGAACGCTTTCCTGACCGCCGTGGCATTTCCGGGGTCTATCCGGCTAACAGGGATGCCGCTGTCCGTTGGCGCCCCCGCACCTTCCTTTTTGATAAATGGTATGACAAATGATGGCAGAGTGGATTCTTATCGGCCTGTTGGTACTTCTTGTACTTGGATTTGTGCTGGATGTGGCCAGCCGCCGCGCGGCGCTGCCCCGGCCCCGGCCAGTCGTCCCGCGTAAGCCTGAAGAACCGGCAGCCGCGCCACCGGAGCCTCTGCCAGCGGCGGTTGAAGCAAAGGCGGATGCCGATGCGGCAGCGGTATCCCCGGCCGTCGCACCGCCGCCTGTTGCTGAGCCCGAGCCACGGGTCGAAGCTGTTCCAGAGCCAGAGCCAGAGCCAGAGCCAGAGCCAGAGCCAGAGCCAGAGCCAGAGCCAGAAGTCAGAATCAGTGTCTTCCAGAGGATTCGTCAGGGCCTGGGTAAAACCCGCGCCAGTCTTGGTGGCGGGCTGTCTGGCCTGTTCGTGGCCGGCAAGAAAGTAGACGCGGACCTGCTGGAAGAGGTCGAAACTACCTTGCTGATGGCCGATGTGGGTGTCACTGCCACCACCGAGATTATTGACTCGCTGACCGAAAAACTGAATCGCAGCCAGTTGAAAGATGGCACAGCCCTGCGCACAGCGCTGAAAGCTGATCTGAGCGCGTTGTTGGCGACCAGCGCTGAACCACTGAAAATTGATCGCAGCAAAACCCCCTGGGTGCTGCTTATGGTTGGGGTGAACGGGGTTGGCAAAACCACCACCATCGGCAAGCTTGCCCGGCAGTTTCAGAGCGAGGGCCATTCGGTCATGCTGGCGGCAGGTGATACCTTCCGGGCAGCGGCGGTGGAACAGCTCCAGGTCTGGGGTGAGCGTAACAAGGTGCCGGTGATTGCCCAGCATACCGGTGCGGACAGTGCCTCTGTGATATTCGATGCCGTGCAGGCCGCCAAGGCCCGCGGTATCGATATTCTGATCGCGGATACCGCCGGCCGGCTGCAGAACAAGGATAACCTGATGGGCGAGCTCGAAAAGGTGGTCCGGGTCATGAAGAAGCTGGACGATACCGCGCCCCATGAGGTCATGCTGGTGCTGGATGCCGGTACCGGCCAGAACGCCCTCAGTCAGGCTCAGGTATTCCAGCAGGCCGTCGGCGTCAGCGGTATCACCCTGACCAAGCTGGATGGTACCGCCAAGGGTGGTATTGTATTCGCTATAGCCCGCCAGCTGGACTTGCCCATCCGGTACATCGGTGTCGGTGAGCAGGTAGAGGATCTGCGCCCCTTCGAGCCGGCCACCTTTGTAGATGCCCTGTTTGACGACCAGTAATGGCGTCACAGTCGGGAGCCAGGGAGTAAGCTTCTCCGATGATCGAATTTCAGCAGGTTACCAAGCGTTACGACAGTGACCACACGGCACTGCGTCATGTCAGTTTTGGTCTTGAGCGGGGCGAACTGGCTTTTCTGACCGGGCACTCCGGTGCCGGCAAAAGCACCCTTCTCAAGCTGATCCTTCTGATGGAGCGGCCTACGGCCGGCAAGGTGATGGTGGGAGGGCGCCTGCTGAACACCATGCCGCGGCGGCAGATTCCTTATATTCGCCGGCATATCGGAGCGGTATTCCAGAATCACCAGTTACTGTTTGATCGCACTGTTTTCGATAATGTCGCCATGCCGCTGGAAGTCATGGGCGTTTCTCATCAGGATATCGGCCGCCGGGTACGTGCGGCGCTGGATAAAGTCGGACTGCTCAGCAAGGAAAAGATGAACCCGGTACAGCTGTCTGGCGGTGAGCAACAGCGGGTCGGAATTGCCCGTGCCGTGGTCAACAAACCCCCGGTGCTGCTGGCGGATGAGCCTACCGGTAACCTGGATCCGCAGCTCTCTGCAGACATCATGCATCTGTTCGAACAATTCAGTCAGGTGGGGGTGACCGTGCTCATCGCCACTCACGACATTGCGCTGATTGAGTCCATGGGACGCCGTCGTCTGATTCTTGATCAGGGCCAGCTGGCAGAAGAGGGCGTGCAATGAGTACCCGCGGATCTGAGCCAAAAGGCTCCCCGCCACGGGGCGCAGGACGGCTAGCCGAAAACCCCTCTGGCCGAGGGGGCAGGCAAGGCGCCGCAAAGGTCGGCGGGAAAGCTGCGGGGCGGGGCGCCGGGGCCGGCGCCGGTAAATCCCGGCGCTCCCTGAAAACGTTGCTGACCGGTTACCGTGCCCACCACCTCAAAGTGGCCAGGGACAGCGCCCAGCGCCTGTGGCAGGCTCCGATTTCGACGCTGATGACCTGGTCGGTGATGGGAATCGCGCTGGCCCTGCCGGTTGGCCTGATGTTATTGCTGGTCAGCCTGCAGGGCATCAGTACCGGCTGGGAAAGTGCAGCGCGGGTAACGGTTTACCTCGAAGATGCCGTAACCGACAGCCAGGCCGACACGCTCAGGGCTGAAATTCTGGACAGCCCGGCGGTTGCCGAGGTTGTCTGGATTCACAAGGATGAAGCGCTGGCAGAGTTCCGGGCGTCCTCCGGGTTGACCGACGCCCTGGACTATCTGGATGACAACCCGCTACCTCATACTTTTCTGGTAACACCGGTGGATGCCGACCGCAATGCAGACGGTGTCGATCGGCTTGCGGCTGAACTGGCGGATTATGATCTGGCCGCCAGAGTTCAGGTGGATCTGGGGTGGTTGCAGCGGCTGGCGGCCCTGACCGAGGTGATCGCCCAGGGCGTCTGGGTGCTGACGGTGTTGCTGGCAGCGGCAGTGATGCTGGTGATTGGCAATACCATTCGTCTGGCCATTGAAAATCGCCGGGATGAAATTCTGGTGGCGAAACTGGTGGGCGGAACAGATGCTTTCGTGCGTCGGCCTTTCCTGTATACCGGGGCCTGGTACGGTCTGGGTGGCGGCGTTGTGGCGCTGCTGATTCTGCAGCTGTCCCTGTGGTGGCTCAACGGACCCGTCAGTCGGTTGGCCTCGCTGTACAACAGTGAGTTTCGCCTGTCGGGGCTGCCGTTTGATGGCGTTCTTGGCCTGCTGGCAATGGCGGTGGTGCTGGGCTGGCTGGGTGCCTGGCTTGCGGTACGACGGCATCTGGACGATATTGATCCGGCGGAAATGGCGTGAGCCGGATAGCTTTCCTGATCGTAATCAACCGCTATTGGCGGAACCCTTGCGTATGACCTAATTGTGTTATGCTGGGATATGGATTGGCGCGTGCACAAAACGGAGCGTGCACTGACCTGCTTGCTGGTGCTGACCGGACTTCAATGGCCGGTTGATATCGGGAACTTATTCAAAACTTGGCTGTCTGATAGTAAATTGCTATATTGACGGGTCGTCAAGTGCGGAGGAAATACATGGGCACGAGTTTACAGTTAGCTGATCGATTGGTCCCGGGTGCCAACCTGGAGGCCTATGTACAGGCGGCTGCTCGCATTCCGGTACTGACTGTCGAAGAAGAGCGCGAGCTTGGCGAGCGCCTTTACTACGATGGTGACGTGGACGCTGCGCGATCACTGGTGCTTTCCCATTTGCGTTTTGTTATTCATATTGCCCGCAGTTATTCGGGCTATGGCCTGGCTCAGGCGGATCTGATCCAGGAAGGTAACGTTGGCCTGATGAAGGCGGTGAAGCGCTACAACCCGGAGTATGGCGTTCGTCTGGTTTCGTTTGCCGTACACTGGATCAAGGCCGAGATCCACGAGTTCATCCTCCGTAACTGGCGGATCGTGAAGGTGGCCACCACCAAGTCCCAGCGCAAACTGTTTTTCAATCTGCGTAGTCAGAAGAAGCGCCTTGGCTGGCTGAGTCATGATGAGCTCAATGCGGTAGCCAGTGATCTCGGAGTGGAGCCAAAAGTGGTGCGTGAGATGGAGGGCCGGCTGGCTTCCCATGACACCTCCTTTGATGGCCCTATGGACGATGACGACGACAACGCCTATCAGGCACCGGCTTATTATCTGGAAGACCATCGCAGTGACCCGGCCCGTCAGCTTGAACAGTCTGATTGGACCGACGATTCCAACGGTCGTCTGATGGAAGCTTTGACCGAGCTGGATGAGCGCAGTCAGGATATCCTGCGGGAGCGCTGGCTGACCGACAGCAAGTCCACCCTGCACGAACTGGCGGACAAATATGGTGTCTCTGCGGAGCGCATCCGTCAGCTTGAAAAGAACGCCATGAAAAAAATCCGTAGCAGGATGACAGAGGCCGCGTAAGTTCCTGGCCAAGGTTGAACCTGTTACCGAAGAGAACGCCACCTGCTGCCAACAGTCGGTGGCGTTTTCGTTGGTGCTTTGAAAACTAGCAGAATCTGAAACCGGATGAGGAGATCTGACCTGTGACGCTGCCACGCATTGCCTTTCTCGGGATTGGTCTGATGGGCGCGCCCATGGTCGACAATCTGTTGTCCGCCGGCTACCCGATGTCACTCTGGAATCGTACCCGTGCCAAGTGTGAGCCGTTTGCCGCCAGGGCGACTCTCTCGGAAACCCCGGTGGAGGCGGTAACCGGAGCCGATGTCGTGATCACCATGCTCGAGAACGGCACTGTCGTGGAAGAGGTGCTGGTGGCCCAGGGCGCGTTGACAGCTCTGGGCAAGGGCAGTGTGCTTATCGACATGAGTTCGGTACAACCGGCGCTTGCCCGGCACCATGGTGAACTTGCTGCCGGGCAGGGCGCCGGTTATCTGGATGCGCCTGTGTCCGGCGGCACCCGTGGAGCCGCATCGGCGACCCTGAGTATTATGGCCGGCGGCAGTGTGGAGCACCTCAATCGCGTCCGATCGCTGCTGGAAGTCATGGGCAAGGTGACCCATATTGGTCCCGTGGGCGCGGGGCAACTGGCCAAGCTGGCAAACCAGGCCATTGTCGGTATTACCATAGGCGCGGTATCCGAGGCCCTGTTACTGGCAGCCAAAGGCGGTGCTGATCCGGGGGCGGTTCGGGAGGCGCTGATGGGGGGCTTTGCCAGCAGCCGTATTCTGGAACAGCACGGTCAGCGGATGATTGAGCGGGACTTCACGCCCGGTGCGCCGGCTCGTATCCAGCTCAAGGATCTGGGCATGATTCTGGACGAGGCCCGCGCTGAAAACCTCACCCTGCCCCTCGCCCGGCAGGTTCATCACAGCTACCTTTCCTTGCTGGCCAACGGTCATGGTGAGGTTGATCACAGTGGTTTGCTGCTGGAACTGGAACACCTGAACGGTGTCCGCCTGGGTGGTGGCAAGCCGGCACCGGCTGAGCGGGAGCGCTGATCGTGCCGCGCTTTGCCGCTAACCTGACCCTGCTGTTCACCGAATTGCCGTTTATGGAGCGTTTTGCGGCCGCCCGGGCCGCTGGCTTTGACGGCGTCGAATATCTGTTTCCTTATCAGTGGCCGGCGGATCAGCTGCGGGATCGACTGACTGCCCATGGCCTGACTCAGGTATTGTTCAACCTGCCTCCCGGCAACTGGCCAGCGGGCGAGAGAGGCATCGCCTGTCTGCCCGACCGGGTCGCCGAATTCCGGGAAGGTGTCACACTTGCCCGCCGTTACGCTGGTGTACTGGGCTGCCGGCGTCTGAACTGCCTCGCAGGTCTGCGTCCTGACGGTGTGGCTGACCAGCTGTTGTGGGATACTCTCACCGACAACCTGCGCTGGGCGGCGGCACAGCTGGCTGAGGACGGCATCGATCTGTGTCTGGAGGCCATCAATTCGAAGGTGGATATGCCGGGCTTTCTGGTGGATTCCTCCACCGGGGCTATGGCGGTACTGGATGAGGTGGGCGCCAGTAACCTGTATTTACAGTATGATATTTACCACATGCAGATTATGGAGGGCGATCTGATACGGACCCTGGAGCGGCTGCTCCCCCGAATCGGTCACATCCAGATTGCCGATAATCCGGGCCGTCATGAACCCGGTACCGGGGAGATAAACTACCCGGCGGTATTCCATGCACTGGACCGTATGGGCTATGGTGGCTGGGTCAGCGCCGAATACCATCCGCTGAACGGGACATCAGAGGGGCTGGGCTGGCTGCCCTGATTTGTGCGTCGTTAATCACGACACCCTCTTACAGGATCGTAACTGGCCGGAAATGACGGCAGCCCTTACTCTGGGTGCCAGACTTCATGCAAACCGTATCGCAGGAGGAACACCGGTGAAAGCGCTGGTAATCGAAGACGATCAGGATGTTGCAAACTACCTTGTCAAAGGTTTGAAAGAATCAGATTTCGTGGTCGACCATGCGGCCGATGGCAAGGATGGCATGATGATGGCGGCCAGCGAGGAATACGACATTATGATCGTAGACCGCATGTTGCCGGGTATGGATGGTCTTTCGATCATCAAAACGGTACGTGCTACTGGCAATCAGGTTCCGGTGCTTATTCTCAGTGCTCTTGGCGATGTCGATGACCGGGTTGAAGGTCTTCGCGGTGGTGGCGATGACTACCTCACCAAGCCGTTTTCGTTCACCGAGCTGCTGGCCCGTATCGAGTCCCTGGTGCGCCGTAATCGCCAGGCGGCCGAGACCGAAACGGTGCTGAAGGTGGCTGACCTGGAGATGGACCTGCTCGCACGAACCGTCAAACGAGCCGGCCATAGTATCGACGTTCAGCCCCGGGAATTCCGTCTGCTCGAATATCTCATGCGAAACGCCGGCCAGGTGGTTACCCGGACCATGCTGCTGGAAAAGGTCTGGGATTATCATTTCGATCCGCAAACCAACGTCATTGATGTTCACATCAGTCGCCTGCGAGCGAAAATTGACAAGGAGTTCGAGACCCCGCTGCTGCAGACAGTAAGGGGCGCCGGGTACATGCTTCGTGAGACTGCTTAGTCAGCTAAGAACATCCACCTTTCAGCTGGCCCTGCTGTATATGGTGGTTTTTGCCACCTCGGTATTCCTTCTGTTGGCGTTCATTTACTGGCGGACAGCCGGTTTCATGACCGCGCAGACCGACGAAACCATTGAGGCGGAAATTGCCGGGCTGGCGGAGCAATACCGGGGGCGCGGTGTTAATGGCCTCATCACGATTATTCGTGAGCGGGTTGCCCGCGATCCCAATGCCAAGTCCCTTTACCTGCTGACCACCGATGATTACCTGCGCCTTGCGGGAAATCTCAATGCCTGGCCGGTCGAGGCGCAGTCCCAGGGTACCTGGATCAACTTTACTCTTGATGAAACTCTCGGCTGGAGTGGGCCACCGCGGATGGCGCGTGCCCGGATATTTGAAGTACAGGGCGGCCTGCGTCTGCTGGTGGGGCGGGATGTGGATGAGCTCAACACCCTCAAGAAACTGATCGAAACCGCCATAAACTGGGGTATGGGCATTACTCTGGCTCTGGCTCTGCTCGGTGGTTTCATGATGAGCCGCAGCACGACTCGCCGCATCGAGGTCATCAACAATACCTCCCGCAAGATCATGAACGGTCACCTGTCACAACGTATTCCAACCCGGGGCACCCACGACGATTTCGATCAGCTGGCTGATAACCTCAACCAGATGCTGGATCGGATCGTGTACCTGATGGAAGGCATCCGCCACGTCTCTGACAGTATTGCCCACGACCTCCGGACACCACTGACCCGCCTGCGTAACCAGCTGGAAACCACACTGATGCTGGTGGACAACGACGAGGCCCGGGAACAGGCAGGCCGGGCGGTGGCGGAAGCCGATCAGCTGCTGGCAACCTTCAATGCACTGCTGCGAATCGCCAGGCTGGAAACCCGGGGCAACAGTGCCGACATGAAGCGGGTCTCGCTGGGACTGCTGGTCAGCGACGCCTGTGAGTTGTATGAAGCGCTGGCGGAGGACAAATGTCAGACCTTTGTCCAGAATCTCGATGAGCAGGTGATTGTGGAAGGCGACCGGGATTTGTTGTTCCAGATGGTCAGTAATCTGATTGATAACGCCATCAAGTACACCCCTGAGAGGGGCAAGATTCAGGTCCGGGTTTTCGGCAGTAATGACATGGCGGTTTTCGAAGTGGCGGATTCTGGCATCGGTGTACCGGATTCGGAAAAGCCCCACGTTTTCCAGCGCTTCTATCGTGTCGGCAAGAGTCGGTCACTGCCCGGTAACGGTCTGGGCCTGAGTCTGGTCAGCGCCGTAGCGGAAATTCATCAGGCCCGGATTGAGCTGAGCGATCATCACCCGGATGCTGAGTTTCCCGGGCTGTGTGTGCAGGTCCAGCTGCCGCGATATGAGGCCGGCAGGGCCAAAAGAATCCGTTCGGTTCCCGCCGTTTCAGCGAAGGATCTGGAAGCGGGTGAGTCGTTTCAGCCTGCTGGCCAGGGGAGCCAGCAAAGCTGAGTCACTTTGCTCCACTCGTGTCAGCTTTTGATCGGCTTTCGCTCTTGCTCGTTCGATGCGGGTCTGCAGACTCTCCCATTCGCCTTCCAGGTGGTGCTGTTGCGCCATCAGGAAAGCTGCCAGATTGTGCCGGTTCACCTTGTCGGTGACGCCCAGACGCTCAAGCTGAAACCCCAGTACATCTACTCCGCGCAGGGCATTTTCGGTTAAACGTTCGGTTTTCATCAGTCAATCCTGTTATTGCCAACAGAGGTCCAGAGCGGCACTGCCGGGGATATGAAAAGCGGTATCGGACAGTTTCTGGAGCTTAGCGATCTGCGTTAGAGTATACAACCTAAGGCAAAATTGATCAGGATCTGACCAAATTGTCATTCCCTCGCCACGTCCGGTTAAGAGTTGATATGGATAATGGATCCTGCAGTAGCGAAGCAGACTACCATCCCGTCTGCTTCTCCCTCCAGCACAGCGCTAGCCTTGACCCCGCATTGATTGCGGGGTTTTTTTATGGCGCTGACTGCTCGTAGTGGATGCTCACAATGCTCCAGCTGACCAGGCCACCCGGGGTCTGAACGGTGGCTTCATCGTCCACCTGTTTTTTGAGCAGGGCGCGGGCCATGGGCGAGTCAATGGAAATGTAATCCTTGCTGAGAGACAGTTCGTCGTAACCAACGATACGGAATCGGCGGCTTTCACCT
>NZ_CAXBDN010000028.1:0-23911 GCF_963974375.1 uncultured Marinobacter sp. | reverse complement strand
TATCTGCCGTTTGTGTATCTGATGGACCGCTCATACCTGATTCTGACGGATTCCGGTGGAATTCAGGAGGAGGCGCCATCCCTGGGCAAGCCCGTACTGGTTATGCGCGATACAACCGAACGGCCGGAAGCCGTCACCGCAGGCACCGTTCGCCTGGTAGGTACCGATGTTGAGGCCATTACCGAGGCAGTCAAGGAGTTGTTGACGGATTCCGCCGCCTACAAGCGCATGAGCCTGGCACACAATCCCTATGGCGACGGCCACGCCTGCCACCGAATCACCGAAGCCTTGCTGCTTGCCGAGCTAAAGCAAAACAACTAATCAATTGACTGTCAAGGATGCCTGCCATGGATGCACCCACAATTGTCGTGATGGGACTGGGGTATGTTGGCCTGCCCACCGCCGCCGTGTTCGCCTCCCGGCGGATTCACGTATTGGGCGTGGATATCAACCAGCGTGCCGTAGATACGGTTAATCAGGGCAAGATTCATATTGTTGAGCCGTCACTGGATATCATTGTCCGGGCAACGGTCACCGAAGGTTACCTGAGAGCGGCTACCTTGCCTGAGCCGGCCGATGCCTTTCTGATTGCCGTACCGACTCCTTTCAAGGATGGCAAGGTACCGGACCTGCGCTATGTGGAGGCAGCCACTCGCGCTCTTGCCACAGTTCTTCAACCCGGCAATCTTGTGGTACTCGAATCCACCTCGCCAGTGGGCACCACCGAAAATATGTGTGTCTGGCTGGCAGAGGAGCGACCGGACCTCACCTTTCCTCATACCCATGGCGAAGCGTCGGATATACGCGTCGCACACTGCCCCGAGCGAGTGTTACCCGGCCACGTTATCCGGGAACTGGTTGAAAATGATCGGGTTATCGGCGGCATCACCCCCAAGTGCGCGGAAGCTTCAGTAGAGCTCTATAAGAAGGTGGTGCAGGGTGAGTGCATTGCCACCACTGCACGAACGGCTGAAATGGCAAAGCTGACAGAAAACAGCTTCCGGGATGTGAACATCGCCTTTGCCAATGAACTGTCGCTGATCTGTGACAGGCTGGATATTAACGTGTGGGAAATGATTCGGCTGGCCAACCGCCACCCCCGGGTGAATATCCTGCAACCGGGTGCCGGGGTAGGTGGACACTGTATTGCAGTTGACCCCTGGTTCATTGTGGACAGCGCGCCAGAGCAATCCCGAATCATCCGCGCAGCGCGGGAAATCAACGATGGCAAGCCGGACTGGGTGTTGGCCAAAGTTGAGCGGGCAATGATGGCGATGGAAGCGGACAAGCCGGGTATACAAAGAAGCGATATCAAGGTGGCTTGCCTTGGTGTTGCCTTCAAGCCGGATATCGATGACCTGAGGGAAAGCCCGGCTTTACACATTACCCAGGCTATTGCCGGGCTGGGTTGTCAGGTCTTGGTGGTAGAGCCAAACGTCAGCGAATTGCCCCCCAGTCTGCAAGCGGGGAATATTCACCAGGCCAATATGCTGCAGGTACTTCAGACCGCTGACATCACCTGTGTTCTGGTGAAGCACGCTTCCTTTATTGAGGTGCGAAGTTTGTTACAGCAGGTAGAGGGGCTGATTGATGTAGTAGGACTGACGCACCAATAATCCTGAGATACACGATGCAAAGGATTCCGCTTTATGGAGACCCAGGAACACCCATCATTGAGGCGCGCCAATCTAGATGGTAGCAAAGTACTGTTCATAGCCTATTTTTTTCCACCGACTAGTAGCACAGGCGTGCCGGGAAGCCTCCGAACCGTAAAGTTTCTCCGGAACCTCGAGAACGGAGAATTTCACGTACTAACCGTACCAGATAATCTGGGCAGCCAACAGAATGCCTTAAATCATTTGAGCCTGCCGGTAAACCACGAAAACATTCATCGGGTTGTACCTTGGGATATATTCAAAACCCTGCTGGCCGCACGTAAAAGACTTAAACGATCTCTCAATAGGCTCGGAAAAGTAACCGCCAGTGCGGAAACTCCGACGGAGTCCCAAGCCTCTAGCTACACATTCAAAAACGATAAGTCCGACCAGATAACTCCTGGCCGGTTTCAGAGGCTGAAAGATTTCGTCTATAACCTGTGCTACTTCCCGGACCAGGCTGGCCCTTGGATTCTGCCAGCTGTCCGGTATGGAAGGAAACTGGTTCGCAAAGAGGGTATAGATGTCATCTTTGCCACAGGATCACCCTGGTCCGGACTGGTCATCGGTTACCTGATCAGTAAAGCCTCTGGAAAACCGTTGATTGCAGATTTTCGAGACCCCTGGATAAACAACCCTTTCCATCATTCAAAAGGGAAGTGGCTCGACAGTATAGCCAAGACATTAGAGCGCAAAGTAGTACATCACGCGAGCATCATATCATTAAACACAGAGCCCTTGAGAGATGACTTTATCACCCGATTTCCAGAACAAGATCCGGAAAAATTTCTGACTCTGCCCAACGGATTTGATCCGTCCGACAGCACCGATTTATCAACAACTAAAGATACTGACGACAAGATATTGACGCTTTGTCATACTGGTTTTCTCTACGGCGTTCGAGACCCTTCAACTCTGCTAGAGGTGATCCGAGAAGCAAATGCTGAGTTGTCCACAGATAATTTAAAAATTCGTCTGATACAGGTTGGTGCTGTCAACCTTTCGTACAAAATTGAAGAACGTTTCAAAGAGCTCATTGATAGCGAAACCTATATTTCAAAAGGTAAATTAAGCCAACGGGACTGTCTAATAGAGCAGTCTAAAGCCGACATACTTGTAAATATCCAGCCTTTCACAAAAACTCAAATACCATCAAAACTTTATGAATACCTTCAATTAAATAAGGCCATCGTTAACATAACTCCAAAAGATGGCGCTCTCGGTAAGATCATAATAAAGGATCAGCTGGGCATTGTTTTCGAAAATGGAGAAGAGAGTGAAATGAAGAATTTTCTCTTGTGTGCAGCCAGAAACAGGGAATCGCTTAATGACGTCCGGCCTGTTAATACACGAAAATATAGAATAGATAAAATCACAGACACTTTATCTGAAAAAATAGTAAATCTAAAAAGAAGACAGCATTATGGATAAAATCAGAGTTGGCATTACAGAGATGCATGGCATTGCACAGGAATACTCAAAGTTCCCACCTACTGGAGTAGAGTATTCTGAAGTCAGATCAACCGACAGAGTAACCAAACATATCTTCAGATCGGCGGCAAAAGGTGTCTATGCATACGTCAAATCCAACAATCACGATATTATTGAAGCTCCATTATTCCCTGTCATAACAAATCAACCCTGGATTTATACCCCGGCTCACTTTTCCTCAGCCGGTAGTTTTGATCTCTTCGGCATTCCCACACCGCGAACGATCAAAATGATTTTTGTGAAAAATTTGCTTAAAAGAGATAACTTCAAAAAGCTGTTATTCAAAAGCCAATATGGAAAACGCTCGCTTTTGGAGTACGGCAACATCACTGACAAAGACATCCTGGACAAGACTGATGTTGTCTACCCTGCAGTCAGACCTGTTCCCGATGAATTAATAACTTATAACGAAGAAAAGGTAAATTTGCTATTTGTGGGCGAGTTCCTCAGAAAAGGCGGGGCCAACGTAGTTGATGCTTTCCTCAAGCTCAGAAAAGACTACGACAATATCTCTTTGACGATATGTGCAAATAGAAACTTTCAAACCAATAACAAAGATTTAGCAAATGAATATCTCAAGAAAATAGATAATTGTCCTGAAATATCTATTGGATATTTTGACCGGGAAACATTAATGACAAAGATAATTCCGGAATCAGACATCTATCTTTGCCCAACATATCAGGAGGCATGGGGCTTCTCAATACAAGAAGCGATGGCCTATGGGCGAGCAATAATAACTACTGATATAAGTGCAATACCGGAGATGATCGATGATGGAGTATCAGGCCTCATAGTCCCGATAAAGAATCACGAATTCATAAAAAACTCAAAAGGGTATATGGTCAATGATATCCCGGAAGATTTCAAGGAATTTGTTACAGAAAACGTATATAACAAATGCCGAGTACTCATCGAGAATTTCCCAGAAAGAAGGCGGTTAGGGCAAGAAGCTTTAAGGGTCAGTAGAAATAAATTTTCGATGGAGCTTCGTCAGCAAAAAATGTCGGAAATATACAAAGAGTCATTGTATAAATAATTATCATCCAAGAAAGGATATCAAAAATGATAAAATTACTTACCAAAAAATTATTGTCGCTAGCAGGACTTCAAATTGTAAAAACACCTCACAAGGGAATTGATGTTTGCCAAGACATAATGGATTTTTTGCCAGGCCTAGACATCAAGGTAATCTTCGACGTTGGGGCGAATATAGGACAATCAGCTAAACTCTATCGGTTTTGGTTTCCGGATTCCGGAATATACTGCTTTGAACCTTCCAAAAGAAACTTTCGCTTTCTTAAAGATAATGTCAACACTCTAAACAATGTCCATTCATATAATATCGCACTTGGTGCAGAGGTCGGGGTGGGCATAATGTCGGAAACGGAAGGATTGGGGGTCATGGACAAACTTACTAAAATCGGATCAGTTGATGGTCGTGCAGAAAATAGTGATCTCCAGATTAATATCGAAACAATCGATACGTTTTGCCAAAAAGAATCAGTGGAACGAATCAATTACTTGAAGATAGATACAGAGGGCCATGACCTCGAAGTATTGATGGGTGCATCGATGATGCTTAAAGAAGAACTCATAGACGTTTTAGAGGTGGAGGTCGGAATGAATCCAGGAAATGATTGGCATGTTCCCTTCGAAAAGATAAAGGATTTCCTCGGCAAATTTCGATACTATCCTTTTGGCTTCTATGATCAAGTTCACGAATGGCCGGAGAACAAAAACATCCTGAGGAGAGCAAATGTCGTGTTCATCGCAGAAAAAATCTCTAACCGGAACGGACCAGGTAAATGATTCTAAAAGGAGAATGTGGAATAATTCCTGCCTGACAAACAGTTAACCAGCCCCCGAGTTCCTATAACCCATAAAGGGGCTGTTTACCGACAACCAAAATAATCAAAAAAAGCCATTCAGCAATACCAAATCTGATCATCGCGAAGATCTGGATTTCATCGTTGGTCTCATCTCACCTCATTCCACCACATAACTTACAGTTTCTGAAGATGCGCTTCTCAACCCATCATTGTCGATCGCCCGCACCTGAAAATACCAGGTTCCTTTTACCAATCCATCAAACGTATAGGATGTGGCTCCGTTTGACACGAGCTGAGTTTGCGTGAGGCTCTCCTGGTTCTGTCCATAGCTGATTTCGTAGGCATCAATTTCGCTCAACGCTATTGAACTACCATCGACTCTTGTGGAAGGGGCTACCCAGCTAACGGTGACCTCACTGGTTGTTGCCGGTAACTCTTCTATTGGTGGGACAGAAGGGACCGGCGGCGTAGATGAGGAGCTAACAACCTGACCTTCCCAGTTTCCAATATCTTCGAGCGTCCACGGGTGTAAACCTTGCTGATAGGCCTGAATAGCTGTAACACCCTGGTCGTTATATACCCGTTGAGCTCCCGGCACCCAAGGATTTAGACCGTGCTTCAGCATCCAGACATCAGGAATGCCATCCCCGGTAGTATCAAGAGATATCGTGGCATCCAGGGGCTGGGTAAGAAAAGCAGTGGAGGAGCGGACAGCTTCACCGGTTTGCTGGTCAACAATTTCAATATTGACAAAGGCGGAGCCATACCCCTCCCGATATTCGATGGTCATGGGGTAAAGACGATCAGCTTCAAAGCTGTGAACTGCAGTGTAATTTGACGCACTCGTTCCCGTCCATGCATTCATAACGAGGGCGTCGTCCACATATATTCTCACACCATCATCGCGTCGAACCCGGAACTCATATGCTCGACTGCCAGAGGCATGGGGCGGACTGAAGTGAGTCAGCCAGCGTGTTGTAAATACATTACCTGGAACGCCCTCCGCCGGCGATCCGCTCCCCCAGTCAAAATCAGGATTTGCATCAGTGCGAGCTAGTACAAAGCGTTCGAAATTGCCGCCCGCAAAATATTGGCCAGTCAACCCCGGCATGTATTCGATAGCAGATTCCGGAAAGTCCTCTGGGTCAGACAAATCGGTACCAGCAAGGTGCTCCTCCAGATTCGTGAAGCCGTCGCCGTCCATATCGCCCTGGGCATCCGCGGTATTGAGAGGGTCAAGACCGTACGCGAATTCGACGCCATCTGGCAGTCCGTCGCTATCGGTATCCGGATTGGTGGGGTCCGTGCCCATCCAGAATTCGTCGTATGCCGCCAAGAAGTCACCGTCGCCGTCCGAAACGGCATCGTTCAGATTAGTCGGAGTGAGGGCATAGTAAACCTCCCAGTTGTCGTAGATGCCATCCTGATCTTCATCCAATGGTGGATACTGAGCATTGAACGGAAGCCCCTTGCTGCCATCAAAGAATCCGATCCGGTATCCCAGGCCATAGCCTCTTGCGGACAACTCATCGTTCGGATACAGAGCACTTCCAACGGCGTAGGAATACAGAAATTCGCCCCCTACCACCGTTTGGCTAAAGCCCGGTCCCTCCCAGGCCACCGAAAAATGGTCGCTGGCCACACCGTCTTTATGACGAATTTCAAAGTAATAGCTTTGCTCTGCCTCAAGATCCAGATAAGGGGATGTCTGGGAACTAAATTTGCTGAACTGATTTCGTAAGCTGTATGAAGGCACTGACGCAATCAGCTCTATCCCCGCTGGCGAAGTGCTCTGGCTAAACAGGAACTGGGTTTCGTCGTCACCACTTACGAAAAACCGGTAACGACCGGTGCTCGGGGGCTGAATATAGCCTCTAACCAAGGTACCGTAATTATCCGCACGATTTGTTGGTGATTCGAGGCGTTCTAGCTGAATTATTTCATCGGGATTATCGGGAAACCGAGAGAGGGCCGTCAGATTGGCTAAGCGGTTACCCGGCACATCGTCAAAGTAGCGCGCCTCTACCCACCCTTGCTCGCTTTGGGCAGGCAGCGTAGCCGTCGGCGGCAGAGAGTCGATATCACGAACCGTCCACGATTGACAGCCAGACAAGAGTACGACCAAACCAGTAACTGGCAACCAGGTTCCTTTCGCCATGACAGGCCTCACAATTTCAGAGAAATGCGCTTACATGGTGATAAGTATTGTTGCCCCAAGCAAATCCCGCCACCGGCCTTATGTACCGATTAGCGATAAGGCCAATGGTACTATCAGGTCTTGTGTCTAACCGCCCCTTTATATGTCGCTTATCTACGGAGAACGGTTCTCAAAATGCGTTCCACTTCAGGCTTCAGCGGGTGCTTCAGCATCATTATCATGGCCAGCCACGCACCCGGCATGACAAGTGCGACAAGCAACAGTCCTATCAGCGGCCCTTGTCCGTTAAGCAATGCCAGACTGTAGCAACTATAGGCGAGCAGTCCACAGAGTATCGTGATCAGAACGTTCTGCCTCCAGGCCAGCAACATGGCTAAAGGCTTGAGGCCGAGATAGCGATTAAGTGCCCATGTAGTAATTAGCAGATCCGCAAGACCTGACAGAACGAATCCCGCAGCAACCGCCTGAAGGCCATGGGGGAACAACATCAGGATCAAAACAAAATGGAGCGTAAAAACGATACCTTCTTTAACTACCATGAGTTTTTCAAACCCACGTGCAATCATGAGATCACTGGAAAACCAGTGAACAGCGCGAAGCATGGCCCAATAGGCGATCAGAGTTGCGTAAGGTGCGGAAGCCACCCATTGGTGTCCGAAAAACAGAAGTATTGCTGGCAAACTGACAACACTTGCTACGGCAAGCACCGGCCACAGCAGCCCCCCCAATAAAACTCCCGATTGAATATAGGCTCGGTTGATATCACCACCGGTGCGCTTGACGTCCGAAAGATATGGCAGTACCACGGGACTCACCCCCGCCAGCATGGTTTGTGAAACGAATTCGATAAACCCTAAGCCCCGCGAGAACAAACCTACCTGAGCAGTTGAGCCCACCTTACCTATTATCATGTCTGGCGCGGTCACCACTCCCTTTCGGAGGAAGTTCGCCAACGAATTATAGACACCAAAGCGCGCAATAGCCCCCAATCCACTGAATATAGGCCTCCAAGGCATGCATTTTGGTCGATAGAAGGTTATCAGCATCAACTCTACAACGATGCCAATGGTATAGCCCCACGCCAAAGCATAGAAGCTGAAACCCAATAAAATGAGACCAATAGTGGTCGAAATATTCACCACTGTTGCGTATATTTTGACGACAAACAACTCTCGAAATCTGAACTCTCGCATCAGCAACGAAGTCGGAATGCTTATAAACGGGGCAAGAAAGAAACTGATAGAAAGAATTCTGAAAATCAGGGCTATTGCTTCCAGTTCATAGAATCCAGCCACAACCGGAGCCGTCAGCCAGATCAGTATCCCCAACCCCCAGGAAATGAGAACGGTAAGGCCTGTCGCAGACCGGACTTTCTCGTCGGTAAGTTCCTTCTCCCGGACCAGGTATGAACCTGCACCCAGCAACCGGAACTCACTCATCACCATCACAATTGCACTGGCAATAGCGAAGGTGCCAATTTCCTCCGGAGTCAGCAGGCGAGCCACAATCATGGCGGACGCCAGCCCGAGAAAACGCATGGTGTAGCGGGTAACAGACGAGTAGAGAATTGCCTTGCGAACACTGGCCATAGCGGGTGGGATCTCTCGGTTCAGGCGATCAACTGGTTATAAAGCGTCAGGTAGTGCCCGGACATGGCGTCAACAGAGAAGCGATCTGAAAATGCCGCCTTTGCTCCTGACCCCAGCTGTTTACACAACGAAGGATCCATCTGTAGTTTAATCATGGCTATAGCGAAGGCCTGAAGGTCGTCGCTTGGCGTAGTTAGGCCGGTAATTGCATCCTCAATGATTTCGGGATTTCCACCTACCCGGGTTACGACAGAAGGCAAGCCAAGGCTCATAGATTCGAGCAAGGTCATCGACGTACCTTCGGTGAATGACGACAACAAAAAAACATCCATAGCTGCGAGATAGTCAGCAGGCTCGTTGATAAAGCCTGTAAACCGGACCTGATCAGAAACTCCAAGGGATCCAACCAGAGATTCCAGCGCACCCCGTTCCGGTCCGTCACCCACCATCAACAAATAAATATTCGGGCACTTCTTCAAACATTGCGCAAACGCTCGAATCATCAGCGGCTGATTTTTTACATAATCCAGTCGTGACACTGTACCATATATAAATGCGTCATCCGGTATATCCAGGGCCCGACGGACCTCAGTCGCGCGACTGGCATCTGCCACAAGGGGCCGGATGCCATTGTAGATCACTTTAATTCTCGAACGTGGCATAAACTCATAACGTACCAGTGCGTCCCGCGTTGCCGATGAAATAGCCACCAATGCCGGTGTTGATAAAGCCAATATTGGGTTTATAGCCAGGGCCTTCCAGCGATACCGGTCAGGAAAGAAACGGCCATGTTCGGTGAACATGACCTTCGCCTTGGTACCCATGGCAGCAAGGCGACCATAGAGGAAAGGTGTGTATTGGTGACAATGTACAATATCGAAAACTTCCTGCCGAATCAGTTGCCGCAGTGCGACGAGTAATTGTCGATCGAAACCCGGCGAACGGGCCAAAGTATGAATTGCGAATTTTCTAGAAGCCAATTCGTCACCGATTGGCCCCTTCCGGCCATCAATACAAGCGATTTCGTGGTGTAAACCCCGGTCTTGGGTGTCGAGAACCAGTTGCCGTATGACTTGCTCAGTGCCACCAATACCCATATTAAAGGTGATATGAAGAATCTTTATTTTTTCCATGATCTAATGGGCCATTCTGGTTTTTGATCGAAGTTTCATGAATGGCATTTCTACAATCCGATACAATAGCTCTGAAGCAATTACTGAAATAATAAAAACCACCATCATGTAAGGGAAAAATGATAAATCTAGTGGCAACCTGTTAGTTATTGCGATTGCATCTGGGTGAAGTAAATAAATCGCATAGGATCGAGTGGCAATGTAATAGGAGCCAGGAAAATAAAGGTACCACCTGGCAAATCCGCCTGAGTTAGCATAGACAACCCATGCTCCGAACATCAACGATCTCACTAAAAATCCGGGATCGCCGAGCCAGGAAAGCGGAAACCAACGCTGATAGAAAAACAATACACAAAAAACAGTGGCAGTTAATGCAATAGATCCCGAGTACCTGACTAATAAACGCCAGATCCATTGCTGCTGGTACTTAATTGACGCCAACATCACACCCATCAAACAACCATCTAGCCTTACGTGCGTCTCAGCTGTAGTCTCGTACCAACCCATGTAGCGAAAAAACGTGGGAAGCAAAAACAAAACTACTAGAACGCAAAGTCTCAAATTAGGACTTAGATATATCGTAATTGCCAGAAAAGGAGCTACAAACAAATAAAACTGTTCTTCCACCGCAAGCGACCAACTAACCGAAAATATCTCTAGCGGGTAATTATAGTTCTGAACAAAAACAAAAAACTGCCAGGGGATTGCAGGATCGTCTTTCGTAAAAACCTGCTGTCCAATAGTAAAAAACAAAACCGCATAATAAGCTGGCAGAGTTCTGAACCAACGACGAACCCAAAAACGTCTGATATTAATCTGACCTTGTTCCATCTCTTTGAACAACTGACCTCCAAGCAACCAGCCAGATAGTACAAAGAAGAGGTCAACTCCCATACCGCCAAGTTGAATTGGTGCCAAACCGGCAGGAGCACCAAAACCAAGAACCGTATGCGCCAGCAAGACCATCAATATCGCAATGCTGCGCAACGTATCCATCGAGCGTATGCGTTCAGATTGATTAATCATTAAACGTAGTCCCGCCACCACAAACCAAACGCGACCATACTCCAAAGCTCCTGAGTGTGACGGTCATCACCACTCAGATGCGCTTGCCAAAGCGTATTCACTTTATCCATATCAAAACATTGTGCCAATCCACCATCGGTATCTGTCAATATCTGATTGGCAAGTGAGCGAATTTCATGCCGCAACCACTCAGCCAGAGGTACCGAAAAGCCCATTTTTTTGCGATACAGGATGTCCTCCGGCAGCATTTTCGAGAACGCTTTCTTGAGGATGTATTTCTTCTCTTTACCGTGTAGCTTCAGGGCAGAGGGAATTTGGGCGGCGTATTCCACTACCCGATAATCCAGCAACGGCGCCCGGGTTTCCAGTGAATTGGCCATGCTCATCCGGTCCACTTTCACCAGGATATCGCCAGGCAGGTAGGTTTTTATGTCCGTGTAAAGAATTCGGGACAGGTGATCATCCGTGTCCGCCCTCCGATAATGGGTCCGGGTAATGTCGGCAGGATCATAACCCTGGGTTTCACGCTTTAGCTCACCAATTACCAGGGCATTCCAGACATCGGGCCGGAAGAAGCAATTGGTGGTGTAGAAAGCCTCATCAGGCTCCTGAGCCAGAGTCCCTAGCAAAGAGCGGGCCTTTCGGGTGGGCCCGCTGTTGATCATTGCCGCCATGCGGGCAAGACGAGGAAACAGGTTGTGACGAATGGCACCAGGAAAGTAGCCCCGTAACCGGTTCTCGATCTGGTCCGTGCGGTATTTGCTGTAGCCCGCAAAGTTCTCATCGCCCCCATCGCCGGCCAGCGCCACCGTTACTTTCTGTCGGGCAAGCTGCGACACAAAATAGGTGGGAACAAATGAAGGATCTGCAAAGGGCTCGTCAAAAAACCGGGCGATCTCCGTCAGGCTGTCCGCAACGTTTTCACGCACCGTGAACTCGTGATGATCGGTACCAAACTGCTGGGCTACCTGTTTCGCCCAGACCACCTCGTCAAACCGTTTTGAATCAAACCCGATGGAGCAGGTTGTAACTGGTCCGCTGGCGTGGTGTGCCATTAAGCCCACCACGGCGCTTGAGTCCACGCCGCCACTCAGAAAGGCACCCAGGGGCACGTCACTGACCATGCGCAGGCGCACCGCATCATCAATCAGATCGTAGAGGCCCTCTTCCAGCTCCTGAGGGCTGGCACTGGAAGGCGAACGGAAAGACACATCCCAGTACTGTTCCTGGCGGCTATTCTGGCCGTCGGTGATCAACCAGTGCCCTGGTGGCAGCTTGTGGATGTTTTTATAGATGGTTTTGGGATCGGGCACATACTGATAGGCAAAGAAATCCCTGACGGCATCGTAACGAATTTCTCTTTTCACAAAGGGCAGAGGCGCCAATGCCTTGATCTCGGAGGCAAACGCAAAGTGCCCACCGGATTCATAGAAGTACAGAGGCTTCTTGCCCAGTCGGTCCCGGGCCAGGAACAGTGTTTTCGCGGCTCGGTCCCAGATGGCGATGGCGAACATGCCGTTAAGTCGCTGCAGGCACTCCGGCCCGGATACGTCATAAAGGGTCAATAACACCTCAGTATCCGTGCCGGTCCGGAACTGGTGCCCCTCAGCCACTAACTCATCGCGCAATTCCCGGAAATTATAGATTTCACCGTTGAACACGATGACATAGCGGCCGGACTCGGAAACCATGGGCTGGGTTCCGGCCTCACTGAGATCCAGAATGCTTAATCGCCGGTGTACCAGTGCGGCATCATCATCCAGCCAGACTGCTCCGGCATCTGGCCCGCGATGGACGATGGTTTGGCCCATCTGTTCCAGCCACTGTTTGTGAGCGTCCCGCTCCGGCGTTCCGGGTGTACGCAGAAATCCTGCCAGTCCACACATATCAACCGGCCTTCCTGTGGCCCGGGGCTGAAGGCACACTTTGGCCAGTCAGTTCTGCAAATAAAGCTTCGTACTCTCTCGCCATGCGTGCTGCGGAATAGCGCTCATCAATCATCTGGCGGGCATTTCGGGTCAGAGCCTCTGCCAGCTCCGAGTTATCCAGAACCTGCTGGCAACAGGCTACAAGCGCGACTTTGTCGCCGTGGGGCGCTAACAACCCTGTCTTGCCATGCTCAACCAGCTGATCTACGCCCGGAATGTCATAGGCTACGACCGGAACGCCAACCGCCATGGCTTCCATCATGCACCGGGGAATGCCCTCCAGAGAGGAGGTCATCACAAACAGGTCAAACCTGGACAACAACTCTAGCCGGTCACCCCGAAAACCAAGAAACTCGATTCCCGGAGCACTCTGTTGCGCTGCCGCCTGAGCCTCCAGTTCTGCTCGCTGGCGACCGTCCCCCAGTAGCTGCAGTTTCAGGTCAGGGTTCTGCTGATATAGCTGATCAAATGCTTCAAGCAGATCCGGGATGCCCTTCCGGGGAATCAACTGACCAATAAATCCGATAGTTCTATGGTCATTTTCCTTGAGCGCACTATTCAGGGAAAGATCACGCATTGCCTGATCGATCTCCTTCAGGTCAACGCCGTTACGAATAAAATGAGTTTTGGCTTTGGGCACGTTAAATCGCGCCATATCCTCCGACAACTCCTCAGAAAGAGGTGCAACAGCATCGAAGTATCTCAGCATGAATGTTCCAAGTCGGATGAAGGCTCCCAGCTTGAAGCCAACCTTGCCGGAAAATCCATGAGGGGTGCTGACACACTTGATTCCTGCGATTCGGGCTGCCATCAAACCCAGAATGTCGGATTTGTAGCCGTGGGTGTGTACTATGTCAATCTGCCTGCGCTTGATGACTTTCACCAGCTGTGTGACTACGCGTACATCGAAACGCCCACTCATCGGTAGATAATGCACTTCACCCGTCGTATTGGGATAAAGTTCTGCAACCGTCAGGTCCTGACCTTCCCCTTCATTAGTGACAGCAAGATCATTTATCATGCTCTCTGGATCAATATTGTTAGCAAGGGCCAGAACCCAACGCTCGGCCCCATAAAAGCCAGCGGGAGTAATAAACTGTAAACACCTGATGGCACTCATTCAGAAAAACCCTTTTCCGAAAATTTCGATCTGAATTGACCACTACTACCATACAGACGGCTATGGTTCTGATATTTTAAATAAAAAACATTAGATGCAATCATTACGAAAAGAACAACCCACCAGAAGCCTTCTGCTCTTATTCGATCTATGAACGTGGCAGCCACAAAATATGCAACCAATGCGCATTCAATTGCCAACATCTTAAAATAACTTGACCATGCGCCTTTACTAATGACGAACTTTTTGGCTCGCCACGACGTCTTAATCAATGACACAAACAAAAACAAAAACACTACAGGACCAACCCAGCCGATCTCAGAAAGTAACTGGAACCAACTTGAATGCACTGCTCTATTTTCAACTCCTCCTATTATTTCCGGCCTTATATACTGAGCGCTGATACTTTCATATCCCGATATACCAAGCCCCTGAGGATAGTCCGAGATCATATCAAACGTTGCCCACCAGAATTCGGTTCGGCTGGCGCCGCTCGTCCTGCCCTCATCTTCTTGGATATCTTGCAGAGTTTCCATTCGGCCCCAGAATACATCGTCTGTCAAATAGAGGGCTCCAGACACCCCAAAAAGAACGACTAAAACAGCTGTCACTCTTTGCCCGGATTTCTGAAATCGGGAAAAAATCATAAATATTATAAAAATCCCGCCACTCAGTAAGACTGCCAAAAATGACCCCCTACTGTTTATCAAAACCAACCCGTTAGCTATAAAAACACCAAAAATAACAGAAGCAATTTTTACCTTTTTGTTACCCTGCCATAAATAGTAAAGCAAAATAACCAGCGATGGTGCCAACATCGCAGCTACACCATTCGCATCATGGCCATCAGCAAATCCTATTCCTTCAACACGCCCCTGGTAATTCCTGCCCACAGTCCATGCCAAGTAACCTATATATGCACAACCAACACAGTATACCCACAGAACAAAATCAAGTTTCTTTTCGGTGTTTACTAGCTTATAGGCAACCAAAACTATAACAATCAACTTAGAAAAATCGATTAGGAATTTTTCGTGATTAAACGGAACCAATGCGTAGAAAATTGCTGCCACGTAAAAAAATAACAGAATCAATATCCACTTGGTCGTAGGATGCTTAAACCACGGACTAACAACTGTCAACTCTCTATATTTCAGCACCAATACGAAAATCATTAAAACCGATGAAATCAATGAATATCGTAAACCAGGTATTGATGCTGACCACCAACGATCATCCGGATTTAGTAGATAAACAAACTGATAAACCCCAAACGCAACAGCACTACTATATGTAAGAGCAGCAACAATTCCGCCAAAAAAAACCATCAGGAACAGCAGGGCAAACTTCGACATCAACCCTGCTCCCGATCTTCAGTCGGCCGGGCACTACTCCAGGTCACCTGCGTCTCGCCCCTCATTGCCTTCAGGATGCCCCGCACCGAATACAGGTTCACCATCACGAAGTAATAGGGCACTGACAACCAGACCGGCATTGCATTCTTGTCTGGGTCAATGTGACCGCGGTAGGCGAGCAACAGCACGACACCCGCCCCCACGGCAACCAGCTGAAAAAAGCCGATGCCTCTGAGTGCCAGCAGTGCACTGCCGATAACGCCAATCAGCAGAAACAGTGGTATCAGCCAGCGCAGCAGTTTGTGGGAAATCACTTCCCAGGCGAAGACGCCGGATTTCAACGGGTTCATCACTGCTTTCACCCGCATCAGGCCGCGAATACTGCGGTTGACGATGCGTTCCTTGCGGGCGATTTCCCGGTCGAAGTCCCCTGCGGTTTCCTCGAAGCACTTCGCTTCCGGCTCAAAAATACCGCGGTAGCCTTGGGCGATGATCTGCAGGGGATTCACAAAATCGTTGATGTCTTTCTGCTGCAGCGGCTCCCACAGGCGGGTACGGATGGCGTAGATGGCGCCGTCACCACCCACCACTGAATGCAGGCGGGATTCCATGGCCTTGATGGCCAGTTCGTAGCGCCAGTAAAGATTCTCGTTGCGGGCGCTGGCGCCTTCGTCGCCGTCGGTATACAGAGCGGCGCCCACTACGTAGCCCACCTCGTCGTCCGCGAAATTGCGCACCAGTTTGCGGATGGCGTCCGGGGCGTACATGGCGTTGGCGTCACTGAACACAGTGATCTCGCTGGTAATCTGTTCCAGCGCCAGGTTCAGGCCCATGGTCTTGCCCAGTCGCCCTTCCTGACGGATAAGAATAACGCCCTTGTTGGCAAACTCCCGGACAATGTCGTCGGTGCCATCATCAGAACCGTCAGATACCGCCATGATGGTCAGCTGATCCGCCGGGTAATCAAGCGCCAGTGCGTTTTCCAGCTTTTCGTGGATTACCCCCGCCTCGTTGTAACAGGAGATGATCAGGGTGACCGAAGGGGTGATGTCCTCCTGCCGGTGATTGGTGGTTTTTCGCCCAGCTGTGGCCAGCCACAACAGGGCTGGATAGCCGGCGTACACATACACCGGAATCAGCAGGCACAGCAGCGTAATCAGAACCAGTAATACCGTCATAGACTAATGTACTTCCGCAATAAGGGACCCAGCCGGTTGGCCATAGGTAAAGGCAACCGCTGCCAGACGCGTTCTACCCAGCCCCGCAGGCGGGTGGCCATGGCCGACGGCGCTGCGGATTGTGGCTGCTCAGCTCCATGCACATCCAGGCTTAGCCAGCGTAGCTCATGGGGTTCCGCACCCCATTGTTTTTTGAAACGGTAGGTGCCCTCCCCGGGAGTGGACCGACCAAAATCAAATATATGACAGCCGTCGTCGGTTACTCTTGCAAGCAGGGACCAGTACAGCAGCATGTTGGGTGCCAGATGGTTGTATTCCGCCAGGGTCGACGCCCAGGGGATGCTGGCCCGCTGGCCGTTCACCAGCACAATGCCGGCACCCACCACAGTAGACTCAAAACGGACCAGGCCAACCAGCAACTGCTCACCATAGGCCCGCTGCAGTGCCAGAAACCAGTCCAGGCTGTGAACCGGGGAGCCCAGACGATGCATAGTGGCGGCGAAAACCGGGTAGAAGGCCCGGATACCCGCCTCACTGGACACCACTTCACTGGTCAGGCCATTCTTTTCGGCTTTACGGATCTGGCTGCGGAGTTTTGGTTTATAGCTTTTGATCAGTGCTTCACTGCTTTCCGCCAGCGGGCACAGCATGCTGACTTTCGCCGGCAACTGGGCCGGGCTATTGTCTGTATCAGCTGGCTCACCTTTGCCTTCCCGCCACAGGCTATCGTCGAGAAGTCCGCCGGCCAGGCGTAGCTCCAGTGCTTTGCCACCCTGTTGTTTGACCAGATCCAGCGCTGCCTGCTGTAGTCGTGCGGTTATGGCCGGGCTGTCCCCAAGAGGGCCGCCCAGATCGCAGAAAGGCTGGGTGACCCACTCGGATTTACCAAAAGGCTTGCGCAGTTCGCACAGGGGCATGACACCAACCACTCGTCCGCCAGCGCCCGTTGCCACAATCGGGTGGGCGCGGTGGCCGTAGGCAGAAGCCACCGCTTCCAGCCAGGCCAGACGGTGGTAGCCGGTACCTTCCGGATGCTGACTGACGTAAGCATCCCAACCAGCCTGTTTTGCGTCCACCAGGGTGGTTACCTTGATCAGAACCGAGCCGCTTCCGAGCCCCGGAATCTGTTGCGTCATATCAGCGCCCATAGCCTTCCCCCGGCTCTTTCAGCCAGTGCTGCTTGGCCTCCCGCAGCGCGTTTTCCAGCTTCAGTTTGAACCTTGGCCGTTGCAGCGAAACCTGTACCAGCTGCCGGTGCAACTGGCCAAGGTTCGCTTTATAACGCTCATCGCCACCCATGAAATCGTAATAATGAAAGCCGTGGTGACGGTAGTCTTCAATACACAGGGCGTGGCCCAGAAGGCCGGGTTTCAGTTTGTTGTCGGTCTCGGTCATCATCCCGCCAAGGTAAAAGTAGACCACCTGGTCGTGCAGCAGGTTATAGAAGGAGGCGATGATGTCATCCCCTGCCCGTACAGACACCAGATCCACCCCTCCTGCTGTCCACTGGGACTTGATCAGTGCCCGGTGAAAACGCACAAAATCCGGATTGGCGAAGCCGCTCTGGTCCGGCCCGTTACCCCAGCGCTCCAGGTGGCGCGGCCCGATACTGTCGAACACTGCCAGGGCATCCTGCAGATTATCCGGACGCACCAGCTCTACCGGGCCGCGGTTCTCATACAGCCGGTGGGCCCGGTTGATCTGGTAACGGGTGTTGCGCGACAGGGTCTCCAGATAAGGGTGCCCGGTGCTGCGGAGCTCAACCAGGTCCACACCGTAGCAGGGTGCCTCCCAGCGCAGATGCTTGTGCAAACCCAGTGCCTGAGCGTAAAAATCCGCCTCGTCCGAGTCGATGGCCCCTATAACAAATTCATCCCAGTCCTGATCAGGCTTTGCCAGGTGCTCGAGGCAGGCCTGGGCCACTGCCCGCTCCCGCCCGGTTTCCGCCAGAAAGCCGTTGTACTCGATCCAGATCTGGTCCAGCACCTTGCTACCGGTCTGGTGCAGGCGCAGGCATCTGGAGCGCAACACGCCATGACGCCGCTCGTCACAGACCACCACCAGACCAAGACCGATTACCCGGTCGCCTTCGGTCACCCGCAACAGGCTGGCGCTGGGTTGGTACACCGCCAGCCACTGCCCCAGCCATTGCCAGGACAGAAAAACCGTGGGCCGGGCCCGGGATTCCAGGTCCAGCCACTCTTCAGCCACCAGCTCTGTTCTGGTGACCTTGTGCTGAGTCACTGCCAGCTTGCCTGCTGTCATCAGCTTCCTGCTCCGCCCGCCGGGTGAATCGTTCAGTGTGCCGGAACCGGCTGTTTGACCAGGAAAGGTCCGATCGCAAGGTAGTCCAGCGAGCCCTGCAGGAACGCCCGCACCGCATCTTCCGGCGAAGCCACGATGGGCTCTTCATGCATGTTGAAGCTGGTATTGATCAGACTGGGGATACCACTGAGTTTTTCGTATTCCGTGAGAATATCGTAGTAACCCGGGTTTACTTCCCGCCGGATCAGCTGGGGCCTTGCGGTACCGTCCACATGTACCGCCGCCGGGCAGCTGCTGCGCATGAACTCGGTGCAGTCGAAGGTAATGGTCATGAACTCGGCGGCGTGCTCGGCACCCTTGATGTTGTGGTAGCACTTCTCGCGGGCTTCGTAGAGGGTGACCGGCGCAAAGGGCATGAACTCGGTGCGGCCCAAGCGCTTGTTCAGCCACTGGTTCACTTCCGGCTCGCGGGCGTGGTACATGATGGTACGGTTACCCAGGGCGCGGGGGCCGTACTCCATGCGGCCGTCAAAGCGTGCCACCACCTGACCACCGTGAATCAGCGCGGCCACCTCGGCCGCCAGGTTTGCCGGCTTCTCAAAGCTGAGGCCTTCCGCCGCCAGAGCTGCCTCGATTTCCCGGTCACTGTAGTCCGGTCCCATATAGGCATTGTTGATGGAGGGTTTTACGCCGCCCGGCCAGCTGTGATAAAGCGCGGCACCAGTGCCACAGCCACCGTCGCCCATGTTCGGGTAGACGAAGATATGGTTAACACCCTCGATCTCGAAAATACGCTGGTTCAGTTTGACGTTGGCGGTCACGCCGCCGGACAGCACCACTGTATCGATACCGGTTTTCTCAACCCAGTGCCGCACGTAGTTGGTGGCCACCACTTCCAGCACGTGCTGGTACGCCGCCGCCACGTCAATTTTCGGAAACTTGGAAGCCAGGTAACGGGAGAAATACACGTTATTGGCCTCGTAAACCCGGAAGTCCCCGGGCGTCTGTTCGATACGGCCCAGCAGGATATCGCTCAGAATTGACGGATCGCCATAGGACGCCAGGCCGACAATCTTGCCTTCGTGCCGGCTGGGCTTGAAGCCCAGGCTTGAGGTGACGTGTTCGTAGAGCGTACCCAACGAACTGGGGTAGGTAATGCCGTGCAAGCGGTGGATCTTGCCGTCCCGGGCCTCGCTGGCGGAGCCGGCCAGGCCGGAGCCATAACCATCCAGCGTAATGCACAGGGCAAGCTCATAACCACTGGCCAGGTAGCTGTTGGCGGCGTGGGACAGGTGGTGCTCCATTCGCTTGACCGGCTTGTCCCAGCCCATCTCCTGCAACCCCGCCGTCAGGACCTGTTCCCACTTCTGAAAAGATGCGGTGGCTTCTTCGCCCCAATGGCGGGAACCCTTCAGGGCCGCGCTGTTGGAAGCCAGGCGTTGGGCGCCGGCCATGGAGTAGTAGGAACTGTGCAGAAAGCCCTTCTCCATGATGGCATTCGGATGCTCCAGACCATGAATGGGCTGATTGCGGTCCGGCACCCGGGTCAGTGCTTCCTTGATCTGCCGGCTCAGGTCGCCGGGCTGGAAATCACGGATGAACTGTTTCTCGTCTTCGAGGTTTTTGGTAAACAGGGTGGTTTCGTTCTCGGAGGTCAGGAACGGATAGCACACCAGGTCAAAGTCACTCATCTTGCTACCGGTATAGGCCAGCGCTTTTTCCAGCGCCAGGCGCGGAAAGCCGTCCTGTTGTTTGACACGGGAAAACCGCTCTTCGCCAGCGGCGAACAGGATCTGACCATCTTCGACAACAGATACAGTGGCATCCTTGTCCAGCGGCGATATACCAAGCACTTTCATGCGAACTTCTCCATAAGGGACTTTAAGCCTGTGGGCGTGTTTGCCTGTCCACCCAGCTCATTGAAAAAGAAATCAAAATACTCGCGGAAGGCATCCAGAAATGCCCTCAGCTGTTGTTCGTTCTGTACGTAACTGGTGTGGCCTGGCACCACGCTGGGGCTGTGGAAGCTCCAGGTGAAGGTGCGTACGCCCTGGTTATAAAGGAAGCGGGTCAGTTTGATGTGCTCCTTCGGGGTGAATCCCTCCGGCGATAACATCAGGCGATCGACGGCTCCCAGCCGTGACAGGATTCCCGGTGCCTTCAGGCGGCGAAACATCTGGGCGAGTTCAAACAGGGGCACCGACATGCCGTTGGCCCAACCCACAAACCCGCCGGTGACCGGCAGTTCCAGAATGCGCTGTTCAGCTTCGCCATACCAGAAGGGCCAGGCGTCGTAACGGCGGTAGTCCGGTCCGCCGTCACCCCGGGCGTCCAGCGGCGGACACACGGAAAGATCGATATCAAAGCCCAGCGCGTTCAACGTGGCCGTCGTGTTCGGGCCATAGCCATAACGGCCGGCCTTATAGGTGACAGGCGTCTGGCCGAAGGCATCTGCGATGGTATCGCGCAGTACGGTGAGCTTTTCCCGCTCAAGATCCGCCGGCAGATTACCGGGATACATGTTGGAGCGAGTAAATGGCTCTTCCAGCGGCGGGTTTACCCAGGGGTGCAGGTGGGCACCGATTTCACATTGCCCGGCTTCCAGAAACTGGCGCAAAGGCGCCACACTGCGCTGCTGGCTGGCGATGGAATAATCCACCACGTAACAGGGGCGAAGGCCGTATTCGTTGAAAATATCCTGGGCCCGGTGGATATGATCCATGGCGGTGACGGCCGTTTCACCGGGGTTCGGCTCGGCGTTCCAGTCGAACTCTTCCTCGGTATCGATCACCACAATCAGTTGCGGCGGCAGCTCGGCCGGGAGTTGTATTTTTTGTTTGTGGCGATACACGGTTTCTTCCCTGTAGTTACTTCCGGAATATCAGTCTTTACCAGGCGGACTCGGCTCCGGCCCAGCCCAGGGTGAAGAAGAGACGGGCGATATAACGCTCGCGATCGTCCGTGCCCCGGGTGATGTCGGTACCCACCGACGCACCGAAGGTTGCCAGCTCTGTCAGCTGGCGGCGCCAGGTCACGTAAAACCGATGCACTTCATCATCAATGGTGGTGCGGTCGGTAAAGGCATCCCCCTGCCAGCGGTAGTCAAAATCCAGGGTTTGCAGCGTGTCCATGGCGATGGAAATACCGGTGCCCAGCAGATATTCGTAATCTGTCACTTCCGTCTGTACGTCTTCCCGCTCGGTGCCCCGGGCAATGAAACGCACGGTGCACAGGCTGCAGAAGTTGCGGTTATTGTGAGTAAGGCCAACGCTGTTGCGCAGGGTAAGGCCCTGTAGCCGGATGGAAAACTCGTTATCCAGACCAAAATCCGGGATGGGCGCAAAGGTAAGGTCCAGCAAGGTACTGGTCTGGGTCCGGTCAAAACTGAGCTGGGTATCAGAACGCTCGCTGACCCAGGTGCGTACCAGCGAGCCAATGACCGCATCGTTCTCGAAGTCGTCGTCCTGGGCTCTTGAAACCCCCGCCTGCATGCTGAGACTGCCATTTTCAAAGCGGGTGTCTGTACCCACTGTGGCGTTGTCCAGGGTCAGGGAGGTATCACCCCGCTCCTCCCAGCTGCGACTGCCATTGAGACTCAGGTTGGTTCGTTCACTGAACCGGCGGGTCAGTGCAGCATCAACGCTGGCGGACTCGCCATCCTCCAGACGGTCCTCCTCCCAGGTTTTGCCAGCCTGACCACCCAGCCGCAGGCTGGTCAGCGCACCGGGATAAAAGGAGACGCCCGCGCCGGCACTGAGGGCGTTCTGGGTACTGTATTGCGCAGGATCCAGTGCGAAGCCGGTGGCATTGCGTACCGAGCGGATGGTATGCCCCGCGTTGGCATCAAAGCGCCCACCGGGACGGTAAAAATCGTAACGGGAGGAACCGTAGAACGACAGATCGTCATCCTCGTTTCGTGCCAGGCTGCTTCTTTCGGACTCCATCAACGCTCCGTATCGGGCGTTGAAGTTATGAGCACCAGATTGCAGCAAAGCACCAACATCACCGCGGATACCAACGCCACCGCGGGTATCGTTATCGCGGTCTGTTGAGGTGTGAGTGAGGTCCGTAAAAATGGTGGTGGTAGCCGTGTAGCTGGCCTCCTGCGCAAGCAGTGGCCCTGCTACCAGCAGGGAGGCCATGGTGACCCCGATTCGGGCGCCCTGGCTGAAACGCCGGTAATCCGGACATGCCGCAGCCCGGCAGTTCGCGCCTGAGAATTTCGCCATTGCCGCCAACCTCATTGTTGAAAGATGAGCCCTGAGAACTTTTCAGTTCCCAGGGTTTCAACGTATTTCATGATGTCGTCTGGTGTCACTTCACCAAAAGGCACACCGAGAACTACCTGGTTTGCGTAACGGACCAGAATGCGGGCTTCCGTACTGATCTGGAAGGGAGGCGCATTAATGACAATGTATCGATCCGGGTAGCGTCCTTTCAGTTCGCTCATCAGATCCTTCATTCGTACCGCAGAGAACAGCTCCACCGCAGAGGTGGACTGGGTTCCGGCCGGAATGACACTCAGTCGGTCGATGCCACTGGGGTACAGGATGTCCTTTACCTGTAATTCCTTGTCGGCTACAAAATCGGTGACGCCATACTTCATGGGCGAAGACACCAGGTGCGGCAGGTCACTTTGATACGGGTTGCAATCCACCAGCAATGCCGAGGTCTGGGAGTCCATAGCGAAGGTCGCGGCGAGGTTGAAAGCGGTGATGGCAGAGGGTTCCTTTTTGCCGAGCGACGACATCATGACCGAGAAATTCTCAGTCCCGGCCCTGTCCCTCAGCTTTATGCGCACTTCCCGGAAGGCATCAAGAATGGCCTTGTTGGCCATGCCCGGATGAATGATCTTGCGCTCCCGCATTTCACCCATGGACCAGGGCCTGGGGTTGTTGATCAGGTCCAGGGAGACGGATGAATCATACAGTGACGGCGCGCGCTGTTCCGCTTCTCCGTCCACCATGGTCCAGTTGGGTTGCTCGGTGGTTCGCCGCGTGCCTGCAAAGGGCCGCTCACGGCGGTACTGCTCCAGCAAACGGGTCTCATCACCATTGATGTGGCCTTCTGCTGGTGCCTCGACGTCGCGCTGGGCGTGTTCAGCCTTTTCTCGCTCCTGGGACTTCAGCAGGGCGTTGTAGAGTTTATTGCTATCCATAGATTAAACGCTCCGCCCTTTAA
>NZ_CAXBDN010000027.1:0-24029 GCF_963974375.1 uncultured Marinobacter sp. | reverse complement strand
GCAATGGAAGCCGGATCGGCCCCCGTCGAGTTTGTCAGCCGGTCCACAAACGTGATGCCCATGTGGTTGACCATGTCATTGGCTACCTGGGTGGCGATAATTTCGCGCCGCAGCTGGTGACCCTGAAGTTCGCTGGCAAAGCGCTGAACCATGGCCCCGGGAAACACCTTGTGCATTTCCGCAATCAGCATTGGGTCGTCGGGAAGCTCACTGTCAATCAGGGTCTGCTTCAGATCGGCTTTGACATAGGCAATCAGTACCGCAAGCTCTGGTCGGGTCAGGCCCTTGCCGGCATTCTTGCGCTCTTCCAGGGCTTCATCATCAGGCAGGAACTCAAGCTCCCGGTTCAGTTTGCCGGCGGCCTCCAGACCCACGATCAGTCGCCGGTACTCCTCCAGCCGGTGAGCTGCTTCGTGATTGGCGATACTCAGCGCCTGGGTCTGACGGTAGTTGTTCAGCAACACCAGATCGGCAACTTCTTCCGTCATTTGTTCAAGCAGCTGGTTGCGCTGTTTTTCCGTCAGATCGCCTGCCGCCACCACCTGGTTGAGCAGTATTTTCATGTTCACTTCATGGTCGGAGCAATCGACCCCGCCAGAGTTGTCGATAAAGTCGGTATTCAGGCGACCACCCTGCAGGGCGAACTCGATGCGCCCCAACTGGGTCATACCCAGATTACCGCCCTCACCTACTACCCGGCAGCCCAGTTCAGCACCGTTGATCCGCAGGCTGTCATTGGCCTTGTCACCCACATCACCGTGGGTCTCATCGCTGCCCTTGACGTAGGTGCCGATACCGCCGATCCACAACAAATCGGCGCGGGCCTTGAGGATATGACTGATCAGCATGTTCGGCGGCACCCGGTCCGCCTTGATTCCCAGCAGCGTTTTCATTTGCGGGCTGACCGGAATCGACTTGGCGCTGCGGTTAAACACGCCACCACCCTCGGAAATCAGGTCACTGTTGTAGTCTGACCAGGCCGAACGGGGCATTTCGAAAAGACGTTTGCGTTCGGCGAAACTCCGGGCCGGGTCAGGATCCGGGTCCACAAAGATGTGAAGGTGATTGAACGCCGCCACCAGCTTCGCCTGGCCGGACTGCAGCAGCCCGTTACCAAACACGTCGCCGGCCATATCACCAATGCCAATGACAGTGAAAGGGTCAGTGGCCGGGTTAATACCGATTTCGCGGAAATGCCGCTCCACCGACACCCAGGCGCCGCGGGCAGTGATACCCATTTTCTTGTGGTCATAGCCGTTGCTGCCACCGGAGGCAAAGGCATCGCCCATCCAGAAGCCGTAGTCGGCAGCCAGCCCGTTGGCAATATCCGAGAAGGTGGCGGTGCCCTTGTCCGCTGCCACCACCAGGTAATGATCGTCACCGTCATGGCGGACCACGCTTGCCGGGGGGCTGATACCCTCGGGCACCAGGTTGTCTGTGATATCCAGCAGGCCCCGGATAAAGGTTTTGTAGGCGGCAATACCTTCTCTCTGGAAAGCCTCCCGATCGGAAGGTTCCGGCAGTTGCTTGGCAACAAAGCCGCCTTTGGCACCCACCGGCACAATCACCGCATTCTTGACCTGCTGGGCTTTGACCAGACCGAGAATTTCGGTGCGATAGTCCTCGAAACGATCAGACCAGCGCAGACCGCCCCGGGCCACTTTGCCACCCCGCAGATGTACCCCCTCAACCTGAGGGGAATATACGAAAATCTCGTACATGGGCAACGGCAGAGGAACATCGGAAATACTGTGAGGATCCAGCTTCACGCTGATGTAGGCCTTCGGTTTGCCGTCAGCCGCCATCTGGAAATAGTTGGTCCTCAGAGTCGCCTGGATCAACTCCAGATAAAGCCGCAGCACCCGGTCCTCGCTCAGGTTTTCGACCTCGTCAAGACCGGCATTGAACTCCAGCGCCAGTTTCTGCTGGGCCGCCCGGCTCTTGCCGGCACTCTGATTGCGGACAGGATTGAATCGCACATCAAACAGCTCCAGTAACTGCCCGGTCAGCGCCACATGGTTTACCAGAGTGCTCGCAATGAAGCTCTGGCTGTTGGAAAACCGGATCTGCTGCATGTAGCGGGCGTAGGTTCGGAGGATCGCAATTTCCCGCCAGCCAAGGTAGGCAGAAAGCAGCAACCGGTTGAAGCCGTCATTCTCCGCCTCGCCAAACCATACTCGCCGGAACAGCTCTTCGAAGATCGGACGAATGCGATGAATATCCACGATCTGGCCGGAACGGGTCTGCAAGCTGAAATCGTGAATCCAGACCCGGCCACCACTGTGATTGGTTACCTCGAACGGATGTTCACCAATCACCCGGAACCCCAGGTTCTCGAAGATCGGCATCACATCCGACAGGGGCAGCTGTTCGTCCGGATTGAACAGTTTGAAATGGAGGGTGTTTTCGTCTTCCTCCAGGGCCCGGTAGAAGCTCATGGCCAGAGACTGGCCTTCACTGACCGCGCTGATATGCTCGAGATCGATGGCGGCCCGACGGGGCGAGAACATGTCCTGATAGCTGGCCGGGAAAGCACCCTCATAGAGTCGCAGCAGCTCGTTGCCGTGTTCCTCGCCATAGCTTTCGTGGAGCGCCTCTTCCAGACCGTCCCGCCAGGACTGGGCAAGCTCGATTATCTGATCCTGTAATTCCTTCACCGGCAACCGGCGAATACCCGCCCGCGGCACCCGGATGGTGAACTGAACCCGGGCCAGCACCGACTCGGAAAAGTGCGTGATAAAACTGATGTCCTCCGCTTCCAGCCGCTCGCACAGCACCCGCTCCACTTTCAGGCGCAGTTCGGTGGTGTAGATATCTCTGGGGAAAAACGCCAGGCAGGTCACGAACTGACCGTACACATCCTCCCGCATGAACAACCGGATCTGACGACGTTCCTGAATGTAGAGGATATCGAGGGCGGTCTGGTAAAGCTCCTCCAGCTCCATCTGGAACAGTTCGTCCCGGGGGTACACCGTCAGGATCTGGTCCAGTTCCTTACCGGCGTAATCGTCCCGCTGAAAACCAGAGCGTTCGAGAACTCCGGCCACCTTGCGCCTCAGCAGCGGAATTTCTTCAGGGCGCCCGGAAAAGGCCCGGGCCGTATACAGCCCCAGGAACCGGCGCTCCCCCACCACCTCGCCCTGTTTGTTGAACTTTTTCACGGCGATGTAATCGGGATAGGCCGGACGATGGACCCGGGACCGCTGGGCCGATTTGGCGAAAATAAACAGTTCATCCGTGCGGGTCATCTGCTGGCGGGTGCGCCGCGGCAGATCCTTCATGCTGACCTGAGCAGGCCGTTCGTTGTTCACCCGCAGGATGCCAAGCTCCGAGCGCTCCACCCGCTGTACTTTTGTCTGTTTGCCATCCCGCACGAAATCGTATTCGTCATAACCCAGAAAGGTGAAATGATCGCCGATCAGCCAGTCAACAAACGCCCTGGCCTCGCTGACATCCCCGGCAGAAATACCGCTGGGCCTGTCATCCAGTTCCTTTGCAATGGCCAGTGCCTTGTCTTTCATGGAACCGAAATCAGAGATCACGATCCTGACCTCGTGCAACACCTCTTGCAGCAGAAGCTCCAGCGACAGCAGATCCTCATTGGCGCTGTGACGATCGATCTCGAGAACAATCAGTGCCTCTTCAGTGCTGCCTGGAGCCGCCGCTGTGCCGGGAGCGAACAGGGTCTGCAGGTGGCCCTGTTCGTCCCGGCACAGACGCAGAATGGAATGGTGAATTGTATGAGTGCCAATGCCGCGACTGTTAACCGCCATGCGCACCGAATCCACCAGAAAAGGCGTGTTCGGGTGCAGAATGTAGATTACCGTATGGGTTGACTGCCAGCCGTCGCTTTCAAGATCAGGGTTGAAGACCGCTACCGGGGTCTGGTCAGTCGTCCGCTTCTGCAGGAACTGCCAGGCGGCGAGCACTGAACCGTAGGTGTCCGAGAAGTTCCGGCTGAGCAGTTCCTCAAGGGGCAGGTGCATCAGGTACTGGTGGGCAAACTCACTGATTTTCTCCGCGTCGTTTCGCTCGATCTTGCGGGTAAAGGCATCGTCCAGCTGTTCCAGAAACTGCGACTTGTTGGTCACGGTCAAAGCATTCATGGTGCACCTTTCAGGTTCGTGAACGAATCGTAACTCCAGCTTAGTCAAACCCTTGATATTTTGCTGTAAATTGCCAAAAAATCATCATCTGGCTGATACTGCCATTAACGGTATCAGACCCTCGCGGTATACAGTACATACCTGTTGCTATTGAGCGTAGCCTTACCGCCCATTTCCGTCGGAGCCGATCACCGGATGTCACCGTTACAACACATTTTTGCCGAACTGAAAGCCGGCCTGGGTGCCAGGATCATTGGTCAGCAGATTCTCGTGGAACGACTGCTGATCGCGCTGCTGGCTGATGGCCATCTACTGGTGGAGGGTGCCCCGGGGCTCGCCAAAACCACCGCCATCAAGGCCCTGGCCGATCACCTCAGTGGTGATTTTCACCGTATCCAGTTCACCCCGGATCTGTTGCCATCCGACGTCACCGGCAGTGATATTTTCAGGCCCGAATCCGGGCTGTTTGAGTTCCAGAAGGGCCCGGTATTCCATAACCTGGTGCTCGCCGACGAGATCAACCGGGCACCGGCAAAGGTCCAGTCCGCGCTGCTTGAGGCCATGGGCGAGCGGCAGGTCAGTGTCGGCATGCAAACCTTCCCCCTGCCCTCGCCGTTCATGGTGATGGCAACCCAGAACCCCATTGAGCAGGAAGGCACCTATCCTCTGCCGGAAGCCCAGCTGGACCGGTTTCTGATGCACGTCACTATCGGCTATCCCGACCCCGGGGCTGAACGGGACATCTTGCGGCTGGCGCGGGCCGAGTCCACCGGCCGGCAAGCCCCGGTCACCCGCACCCTGAGTCACGATGAGGTGTTTGATGCCCGCCGGGAAGTCGGCGAACTTTACATGGCCGACGCGGTTGAGGATTACCTGCTGGCGCTGGTACTGGCCAGCCGGGAACCCGCAACCCTGGACCCGGAGCTGGGCAGCTGGCTGGCGTTTGGTGCCAGCCCCCGGGGCACCATTGCCCTCGACCGCTGTTCACGGGCGCTGGCCTGGCTGCAGGGGCGTGACTTTGTCAGCCCCGAGGACATCCGCACCATGGCCTTTGATGTGCTGCGCCATCGACTGTTACTGACATTCGAGGCCGAGGCCGCCGGTATCACGCCGGACGATGTTGTCCAGCGCCTGCTGGACCGGGTGCCGGTGAGCGCCTGATGACAGCTGGGCAGCGACGGTGGCAACCATGATGGCGACAACGGATTCGCCGGTATTTGCCAGTCTTCAGCAGCTGGTGGCACTGCAGGCCGATGCCCGCAGTCTGCGCATGCCCGCGCCGCGCCGTCTGGCCAGTCCACGCCAGGGCGGACATCTGACAACGGTCCGTGGCCGCGGCATGGCGCTGGCCGAGGTGCGCCCCTACCAGGCCGGCGACGATGTCCGCCGCATCGACTGGCGCATTACCGCACGACGTCAGCAGCCACACACCAAAATCTATGAAGAAGAAAGGGAGCGCCCGGTCCTGTTGATCTGCGACCTGGGCCCCACCAGTTTTTTTGCCTCACAAGGCGCCTACAAGCAGGTCCGCTGTGCCCAGGCTGCGGCTCTGCTTGCCTGGCTGGCCCTGAGCTCCGGTGATCAGGTGGGCGGCGTGGTATTTGACGGCGACACCATCGACGTCATCCGTCCGGCTCGCCGCAAGAAAACCGTACTGCGCCTGCTGGATGCGCTGGCGGGGCGCCAGCGGCATCGGGCACCGGACACAGGTCAGTTTCGGTCAGCCGCGGGCGCCCTGGAGGAGGCTCTCACCGAAGCCCGCAGAATCGCCCACACCGGTTCCCGGATTTTTCTGCTCAGTGATTTTGCCAACGACACCAGCCACCTGTCCCGGCAACTGGGCGCGTTGGCCCATCACAATTCGGTCACGGCAATCGAGCTTACCGACCCCCTTGACCAGCAACCGCCTGCAGGCGGCCGCTACGCTGTCAGGGGAGCCGGCGACACCCTGTGGTTTGACGCGGCAAATCCGCACTTGCGGGAGGCCTGGCGCAACCGGGCCGAATCCCGTCAGCAACAGCTGGAGCACCTGTTCCGGCAGACCGCAGTCAGCTACTTGAGCCTGGCAACCACCGAACATCCAACCACCCTGTTGCGTTCACTGACCGGACAAGGGGGGCGCCTGCTGTGACCGCAGCCAGCTATCCGCAAAACCAACCGTATTGGAACTGTCCGGGAGCCCCACGTGCCTGAGGAACTGCTCCAGCAATTGCGGGATATTCATCAGCCGCCTGCGGCCGGCTGGTGGCCGCCAGCACCGGGATGGTGGCTGCTGGCGGGCCTGCTGCTGGCCGTCACCGCCACACTGGTGATCTGGTACTATCGCAGGCAGCAACGCAACCGGTTCCTGGCACCCGCCAACCGGATTCTGGCTGAACTGGAAGCACGACGCAGTGATGATCCTGGCTGGTACGGTGAACTCAACCAGCTGCTCAAACGAGTGGCCCGGGTGCGATACCCGAACGCGGGGACGGACACACTGACCGGAGAAGACTGGGTGTGTTTTCTAGCCAGCACCTCGGACCTTGCCAGTGACGACTGCAGGCGCCTTGCCCTGGCCACGGTCGACCCCTACGCCGGACTGTCACCATCGCAAGCTCTCAGTCTTGCCGGTAACTGGCTGAGGCAACAGCGATGCTGACGGTGTCATGGCCCTGGGTGTGGTTCCTGCTGCCATTGCCGCTGATAATCTGGTGGTTCCATCGGCGCAATACCCGCAACCTGTCCGGACAGGTTACACAGGAGAGGGAGCCGCTGCTGCCTCAGGCGTTGTGGCTAAAAGATCTGCCCGGAGTCAGCAACCATGGTGGCCCTCCTTCAAACCTTCGCCGCAGCCAGTGGCTCTGGCTGCTGGCGCTCTGGATACTTCTGCTCGCGGCACTGTCCCGGCCCCAGCAGATTGGTGAGCCGGTGGCCTTTCCGGTGTCCGGACGGGACCTTATGCTGGCGGTGGATATCTCTCCCAGCATGGAGGAAACGGACATGGTTATTCAGGGGCAGTCCCTGAACCGGCTGGATGCCATCAAGGTGGTGGTGGACGATTTTATTGTTAAACGCCGTGGCGACCGACTGGGGTTACTGTTGTTCGCAACCGAGCCCTACATTCAGGCTCCGCTGACCTTCGATCATACAACCCTGCGGGTACTGCTGGCCGAGGCGGGCATTGGTATGGCCGGCAGGGCCACCGCCATAGGCGATGCCATCGGGCTTGCGGTGAAGCGGCTGCGGGAACGTCCCCAGGAACAGCGTGTGCTGATTCTGTTGACCGACGGTGCCAATACCGCAGGGAACGTAACCCCTGACAAGGCGGCGGAGATTGCAGCCGCCGCCGGGGTGCGTATTCACACCATCGGCATCGGTGCCGATGCCATGATCCAGCAGGGGCTGTTTGGCCCCCGTGAGATCCACCCGTCCCGGGACCTTGACGAAGATCAGCTTCAGGCTATCGCACAGATAACCGGGGGCCGCTATTTTCGCGCCCGTAACCTGCAGGATCTCCGTGAGATCTATCAGATACTGGACCGGATCGAGCCCCTGGAACTGGACGGCCGCAGCTATCGACCAATCACCGAACTGTTCATCTGGCCTGCTGGCCTCGCCGCCATGATCTGGCTGGTACTGGTGCTGGGGACCCATCGTGGAAACCTGCCACTCCCGGTTCAGCAACTCGGGCAACGGCTGCTGGCCAGGGGCAACCGGAGACGCGCCGATGACTGAGCTGACCGGTTTTCATTTCCTGCGCCCGGCCTGGCTGCTTTTGCTGATGCTGGTGCCGCTGGTGTTCTGGCTGTATCGGCAGGCCCGGCAAGGCGACAATGGCTGGAGCAAAGTCATCTCGCCCGCCTTGCTGGCGCCGTTGCAACATGGCGGTCAGGAAACCCGGAGCCGTGCCCGCCAGGCGCTGAGACATCCCGGCCTGGCGCCGGCTTTGCTGGTGGTGGTCATAAGCTTCGCCCTTGCCGGGCCCTCCTGGCGGGCGGCGCCGATGCCCCTGCAGCAGCAGGACGACGCTCTGGTCATCGTCCTCGACCTGTCGCTGTCGATGCTGGCCACAGATACCCGGCCCGATCGACTGACCCTGGCCAAACGCAAGATCCGCGATCTGCTGGCGATCCGTGACGGCGCCTTTACCGGACTGGTGGTCTACGCTGCCGATGCCCATACCGTCACCCCGCTGACTGACGACCGTCATACCATTGAAGGCCTGCTGGCCGCGCTGGATCCACTCATCATGCCCGCCGCCGGTAACCGTGCCGACCTGGGCATCGAGAAAGCCCGCTCTCTGTTGGCTCAGGGTGCCGGAGTCCGTGGGCGGATTCTGCTGATTACCGACGGTGTACCGGAGCTGTACGAGGGCGCCGTTCGCCGCGCGATGACTGATTCGCCCTGGCCACTCTACGGGCTCATCGCGGGCACCCCGGAGGGTGGCCCGGTACCCCTGCCAAATCATGGCTTTATCCGGGACGGTGATAACGTTGTAATCACCCGGAGCGCCATAGAGCCGTTGCGGTCACTGGCCGCGGCCTCCGGGGGCAGCGCCATCGCCATGACCACCGGGGATGAGGATCTGGCGCACCTGCGATTGCGTTCAGCCGATGCGGCACACTGGCATGAAACCCGTGATCGCCTGGAAATCAGCCGCGGCATTGACGATGGTTACTGGCTGCTGTGGTTATTGCTGCCATTGATCTGGCTGGGCTGGCGGCGGGGTACGCTGGCAACGGTGGTACTTGCCGCCGCCCTGTTTCCGCCGCGCCCTGCCCTGGCCTGGGAGTGGGCGGATCTCTGGCAACGTCCGGAACAGCGGGCCGAGGCCCTTATTGACGCCGACCCCGGCGCCGCTGCCGACAAACTGCGGGATCCGTTGTGGCAGGGCACCGCCCGTTTCCGCAACGGCCAGTACGATCAGGCAGCCGAGGCCTTTGCCCGGGGGACCGGGTCCGGACTGCCGCCAGCGCAACAGGCCGATGCCTGGTACAACCGGGGCAACGCGCTGATTCATGCCGGCAAGACAGAGGCCGCCATCGAAGCCTGGCAGCAGGCGCTGACACTTGACCCGGACCACGACAACGCCCGCTACAATCTTGAGCTGGTGGAACAGCAGCAGGAAAATAGCGCTTCGCAGCCTGGTGAGGGCGACGGGGAAGGAGAAGGCGAAGGAGAGCAAGGCGATCAGAACGCCCCCCCGGGAGGTCAGGCCGATGACCCCAGCAATGGGCCTGGAACGCCCCCGGAAACCCGGTCTGCGGGTGAGGCCGGCGATCCCGGAGGTTCCCGCGATGACCAGCCTGAGGCAACAGACTCTGCTCCGGCAGACGAGGATGCAAATCAACACGCAGCAGCCCCCGAGGAGTCTGACGGCGACCCAGGCGATTCATCAGCAGACCCGGGTGCCAACGCTGCAGATGGCCAGTCCGACAAAGCCGACACCAATCCACTGAGCCAGTCCCAGGAGCAGTGGCTCAGACGCATTCCGGACGACCCCGGTGGACTCCTGCGACGCAAGTTTCTGCAGCAGTCCCGGGCTCGCAACACTCAGACGGATGAAAACGATACACCATGGTAAACCACAGCCACAATGCACAGTCATACCCGGGTTTTTGGCAGGTCCCGGTGTTTTTGGCGAGTGTCCTGATCCTGTGCCTGCTTGCTATCCCACAGCTGGCATTGGCTGATCAGACCGACATCAGCGACAGCCGTGAACTGTTCATCGAGTTATCCGCCAGTGAGGACCGGGTCTACATCCAGCAGGAGCTGATCCTTACCGTGCGCCTGTTCTTCGCGAGCAATCTGATCCGCGGCGAGCTCAGCGCGCCGGAGCATTCCGATGCCGTCATCGAGCAACTTGGCCGTCAGCGGGAATTCAGCCAGGAACGGGACGGGCAATCCTACCGGGTGGTGGAGCGACGTTACTCGGTATTTCCCCAGACCACGGGAACACTGAGCCTGCCAGCCATCAGCTTCGAGGGGCTGGCCCGCCATCCCCGGGGCCATGCCTATCGACTCCGCACCAGCGCCACCCTGTTCGATGTGGAGGTCAGGGACATACCGGATAATTTCAGCGGCAACACCTGGCTTCCGGCCCGCAGCCTGACAATCAGCGAAAGGGGTTTGCCGGACGGTGGCTCCCTCAGCATCGGCCAGAGCCTGAACCGGAGTATCCAGATCGAGGCAACCGGGCTGCAGGGGCCGGTGTTACCTCCACTCGCTGATCAGTATCCGGACAGCTTACGCAGCTACCCGGAAACCCCGGTGAGAAACTCGGCCGTCGGCCCGTCCGGAATCAGCGGTAGTCTGGAGCAGTCCATAGCACTGGTGCCCGTCGCCGCCGGCAATCTGGTACTGCCGGAAATCCGGGTCCACTGGTGGGATGTCACCACCGACGAGCCGCGGGTTGCCGTTCTGCCCGCACGACGCTACACGGTGATGCCCTCGCCCGGCAGCAGCGAACCAATCGCCACTACGGCTGAAGAGCCCGCCGAAAACTCCGACCCGACGGTCGACACCACCGCATCAACGGGGTTCTGGCCCTGGCTGAGTCTGTTGTTTGGCCTCGGCTGGGCTGGCACCGGCTGCCTGTGGTGGTGCCAGCGCCGGAAGTGGCAGGCGCGAAAATCCATCCATCAGGAGACCCCGGCAGCCAACCTGAAAACCCCGGAATTCCGTGCAATGACCGAGCGCCTGGCTGATGCCAATCCGGACTGGGTGCGCCACTTCATACACTGGACCCAGTCCGTTGCCGATCACCCCGTGCATACCGTCGACCAGGCCCTGGCCCACTGGCAGGATCCCTTACTCACTGATCTGGTACAGCAATGGCACCAGGAGACCTGGGGCAATCCTGCAGTACCGTCCGAGCGGAAGCTTGCGGCGGTGACTGCGGCACTCACCGATCGCCTGAAGCTGTGCCAGAAGCGGGGCCGGCGCGCGCCGGCCCACCACAAAACGACAGCGCCGCTCCCCGGGTTCTATCCCGAGGGGCTCTCGCCGAACCGGTCACCATAGCCAGATCCGGGATGATCGCCACGCCATGAAAAAGCCCCCGGGCGTCACCACCCGGGGGCTTTTCATTCCAACCGCAAATCAGCGCATCTGTTGATCAATCGTCAGAACCACCGGATCCAGAGCCTCGCTGCTTACCGGCACCGGCTCTTCGATAATTCCCTGGAAATCGCCAGGCTGTGGGGTAGCAGTTCCGGAAATACTGAGGCGGGCCGCCAGAATGACTTCCTCAACTCCTGAAATGCGCAATTCAGGCGCCATCGCCAGGCGGTCATCCAGGCGAATGGTAACCGGAAGCTGGTCTGCCCGCATGCGGGCAACCGCCAAGGGTGCTGATTGCAGATCCGGCGTGCGGGCATAGATGAACAGGGTGGTATCCGGCGATACCTGGCCTGCAAACGCATCATCCAGCTCCACCAGAACGGAGACACCACGGTCGGACACCGGTGCCGCTTCAGGCTCCTCCGGCACTGGCATACCCAGATTCTCATAGGCCTGAGCAACGCCACGACGAATGGAAGGCAACTGGGGGTGGTCCGGTGCCACTTCGATAATTTTTTCCCAGTAGCGGATCGCTTCCTCAAAATTGCTTCGCTCGAAGGCATGAATACCCAGCAGACCCAGCGAGTTCACCTCGTTTTCATTGAGTTCACGGGCCTTGCCGATGGCAGAGGTAACCCGTTCATCCATCGAACCTTCGCTGTTGAAGAACCAGGCCTGGGCGGACAGGCCCCAGGCAACCGCCCGGGAACGTTCGTCGGGAGCCACCGATGCCAGCCGCTCAAACGCCCCTGCTGCGTCAGGATAGCGCTCCATTCGCATGTAACTGCGGCCCAGCATGGCCCAGCCATCGGGATTGTCGGGCTCGGCTTGCAGACGATCGTGCAACTGCCTGGTCAGGTCCTCCATCTGCAGCGCGCGGTCGTCGCCTGAGGCCTCGATCTGCTGCATGGCCTGAAACTGCTCCACGCGTTTGATGGCCCCCCACTCGCCGTAGAGAACCACCGACGCCAGCGGAATGGCAACCACCGAGATACCCACCACGACCCAGGTGCTCCTGTGCCGGCGGTCCACCACCAGCTCTTCTGCCGATCCGGCTGACGGGGCTGCCTGCGTGCCGACGTCATCCAGCATGGCTCCCGCCAGCTCATCTTTCAGCTGGCGGTAGTTTTCCTGATCGAGAATGCCCTGTTCATGCTCTGCATCCAGCTCGGCGAGACGAGTGCGGTAGGCCAGCAGGTTCTGGTTGCGCTGTTCCTGGTCAGCACGCCGCTCAGGGCGACTGAACAGCAGCGGGTAAACAATAAATGCGAGGGCCATCAGAATCAGGATGGCCACAGGAATCCAGAATGTGGTTATCATAAATATCCGTTAGTTGAACTCGGGTAGATCATTGATCCTGATCAGGGTTTGTCGCGCAGTATCGCTTCGGCCTGACGCCGCTGCTCGTCGCTGAGACTGCCGCCATCTTCCGGATTGTTGCGGGACCGGATAACAATGGAGGCCACCACGCTGACGCCGATCAGAACCACAATGAGCGGCATCAGCCACAACAGGGCGGTGCGGCTGTCAAAGCCCGGTTTATAGCGGACAAACTCACCAAAACGATCCACCAGCGCACTGACCACTTCTTCATTGGGAGCACCGTCCTGAACCATGCGGTAGACCTCGTTCCGCATATCGGTGGCGATAGGCGCATCGGAGTCGGCGATGTTCTGATTCTGACATTTGGGACAACGCAGTTCCTTGATCAGGGTCTGGAACCGTTCCCGGTCAGCGTCTGTATCCAGGGGATAAACATCATCTCCACCACTTGCCAGGGCCAGCGGTGCAGCAAAACCAAGAGCCAGCACCATCAACAGACGAACCAGTGAGCGATGCATCAGCCTTCCTCCTGATAGCGGCGAATCCGGGGTTCAAGATCTTCCCGCCAGACCTTCTCATTCACCACGCCTACATGGCGATAACGGATCATCCCCTTCTTGTCGACGATGTAGGTTTCGGGCGCGCCATAGACCCCCAGATCAAAGCCCAGCCGGCCCTGAGGATCGAACAGGCTCACCTGATAGGGGTCACCCAGATCCTGCAACCATCGCAGCGCCAGGTTGCGGTTGTCCTTGTAGTTCAGGCCGATAATGGGGATGCCTTTTTCTTCCGCCAGCCACACCAGGTCGCCGTGCTCGTCGCGACAGGCGGGGCACCAGGTGCCCCAGACATTCAGCAGGGACACCTGACCCAGGAATATGTCCGGCGTCAGCTGGCGCCCTGGATCATTCAGGTCCGCCAGCTCGAAGGCCGGCACCGGCTGGCCAATACGGGCAGATTCGAGCTTGTTCGGATCCTTGCCGATACCGGCGTAGAGGAATACGCCGAGGACAACGGCAATAACCACCGGGATGAACAGAAACAGTCGTTTCATGCCCCCGCCTCCACCGGTCGCTGTGGCTGCAGACCCGCCTGTTTTGCATCAGCCGGACTGGCCACTTTGTCCCGTATCCGGTAACGACGATCAGCAATCGCCAGGAAGCCACCGGCGGCCATAAACAGCGCCCCCAGCCAGATCCAGCGAATCATTGGTTTGTACTGAATGCGGATGGCCCAGGCCTGGGTTCCCACTGGCTCACCAATGGCCACAAACAGGTCACGGGAAAGCCGCGCGTGAATGCCCGCCTCGGTCATGATGTTGCGCTGTACATTGTACTGGCGTTTTTCCGGATACAGGATTGTCACCGCCTTGCCGTTTTTGCTGACGTCAAAACGGGCCACCTGAGCCGTAAAGTTGGCCCCCTCACGCTCGCCGATAGAGGCAAAGGTGAACTGGTAATCATCAAGGGTGGCAACATCCCCGGGACTCATCCGCACATCCCGCTCAATGCCGTAATTGGACACGATCGTGGAGCCGGCGATGGTCATGGCCAGACCCAGGTGCCCCAGCACCATGCCCCAGTAACTGCGGGACTGACGTTTCAGGCCATGCAGACGGCCGTGACGGGAAGCTGACTTGTCGAGCAGGTCGCGGCCGGTGGCCACAACCACCCAGATAGCCGACAGACATCCGAAAAACACCCATGGGTTGAAGTCACCATAGGCCACCATAACCCCGGCCGCACCAACCAGGCTGATCGCCGCCGGCCACATCAGCTTGCGGGTCAGAGTGCCGCCGTCGGTTTTCTTCCAGCGGGAAAAGATACCGGCGCCCAGCAACAGGCCAACGGCAATAGCCAGCGGGCTGAAGGTCAGGTTATAGAACGGCTCGCCAATGGACAGTCGTCCCAGGTCCAGATAGTCGAGCACCAGGGGGTACAGTGTACCCACCAGTACCAGCAACATGGCCCATTTCGACCGTCAGGACATTGTTGAGCAGCAGGAAGATTTCCCGTGACAGGGAGCCATAACGCACCCGGGAGTGAACAACCGGTGCCCGCACGGCATACAGCAACAGGCTGCAGACCACGGTAATGGCCAGCAACGCCAGCAGGAACGAGCCACGGGTCGGGTCAGATGCGAAAGCATGCACCGAGGTAAGCACCCCGGAGCGAACCAGGAAGGCGCCCAGCAGGCTCAGCGAAAAGGTCAGTATCGCCAGCAGTACTGTCCAGCTTTTGAAGACACCGCGTTTTTCGGTGACTGCCAGCGAGTGCATCAGTGCGGTACCTGCCAGCCAGGGCAGCAGCGAGGCATTTTCTACCGGGTCCCAGAACCACCAGCCGCCCCAGCCAAGCTCGTAATAGGCCCACCAGCTTCCCAGCGCGATACCGACGGTCAGGAAGGCCCAGGCCACTGTCGTCCAGGGTCGGGACCAGCGGGCCCAGGCAGCGTCCATACGGCCATTGATCAATGCAGCGATCGCGAAAGCAAACGCCACTGAGAACCCGACGTAGCCCATATACAGGGTCGGCGGATGAACAATCAGGCCGAAGTCCTGCAACAGCGGGTTCAGGTCAGCCCCGTCCGCCGGCACGTTGGGCAACAGACGGTCGAAAGGATTGGAGGTCAGCAGGATAAACAGCAGGAAACCAATGGCGATCATGCCCATCACCGATAATACCTGGGACACCATAACCGCCGGCAGGCGACGACTGAAAATCGCCACAGCGAGGGTCCAGCCACTGAGCATCAGTATCCACAGCAAAAGGGAACCTTCGTGACCACCCCAGACCGCACTGAACTTGAAGTACCAGGGCATCATGCTGTTGCTGTTGTTGGCCACATAAGCCACCGAGAAATCGTCCACCATGAAAGCGTGGGTCAGCACGGCGAAAGCCATGGCGATAAACACAAACTGTCCGGTCGCCAGCGGCCGTGCGAATGCCTGCAGGTTATCCCGCGCCGTCAGCGAACCGACCAGGGGCACCACGGCAAGCAATATCGACAGCAGCAGTGCCAGAATCAGTGTGACTTGTCCGAACTCAGGTAACATGGACCTCTCCTTTCGGGGATTCCCGGGCTAAGCAGACGTCAGTCAGACGAGCCGTAGCTGTGGGGGGTGGAAATGCCTTTTTCTTCGGCCCGGGCGGCGGCACGTTCAAGGGCATCGGCGACTTCAGGCGGCATATATTGTTCATCGTGCTTGGCGAGCACCTGGTCTGCAATAAAGTGACGATTGCTGTCCAGGCGGCCGGTGGCAACAATTCCCTGCCCTTCGGCGAACAGGTCCGGCAGGATACCGTCGTATTCCATGGTGATGGTGGAATCGAAATCCGTCACCCGGAATTGTACCCGGAGGCTTTCAGGGTCCCGGTTAACCGAACCCGCCTCAACCATTCCACCAGCGCGGATGCGAACGTCCACCGGAGCCTCTCCCGCCATGATCTGGCTGGGGTCGTAGAACAGGTTTATGTTCTGCCGGAATGCATAGGTGGTCAGCCCCACGACAATGCCGAGGCCGGCCAGCAGGAAGAAAATAATACTTAGTCGACGTTTACGCGCTGGTGTCATAGCTACAGGGTCTTTCTCATGATCAGGATGGGTTTATACGCTGGAAACTGGCCGCTGCCGGCCTCGACACTCTGGCCTCTTCGACAGGCCCGCCGTCACGCCGTTCCATCAGCAGTTGACGCCGATGGTTTGCCATCAGCTGCCGGCGCTCCCGCAGGGACCACCAGACAAGGCCTCCCAGCAGCAGGACAAAGGCGGCATAGCAGGTCCACACGTAAGGACCATGGCCTTCCATCATCCAGAACGCACTCAGGGAATCAAAAGCCATCAAGGTCTGGCACCTCCTCCCGGTAATACCAATTCACGAACCCAGCGGGTGCGACGCTCGCGATCAAGAACTTCGGTCTGCATGCGCCACAACGCAAGCCAACCGAACAGCAAATACAGTCCAAGCACCACCAGCAGCAGCGGCACCCACATTTCGGCGGGCATGGTGGGCTTTTCAGTCAGTTTGAAGGTGGCAGGCTGGTGCAGCGTATTCCACCACTCAACCGAATATTTGATGATGGGAATATTCACCACACCCACCAGCACCAGCACAGCAACAGAGCGTGCGGCGGATTTTTCGTCGGAAATGGCGGAGCCCAGAGCGATGACCCCAAAGTAGAGAAACAGCAGAATCAGCATGGAAGTCAGCCTGGCATCCCAGATCCACCAGGTTCCCCAGGTAGGCTTACCCCAGACCGCGCCGGTGAACAGCGCGAGAAACGTCAGTACGGCCCCCACCGGAGCCACCGCCTTGACGAAGACATCCGCAATTTTCATTTTCCAGACCAGCGTAACAACGGCGGCGGTCGCCATCATCAGATACACCGACTGGGCAAGGAAGGCCGTCGGCACATGAATGAAGATAATGCGGTAGCTGTTGCCCTGCAGATAGTCTTTCGGAGCAAAGGCAAGGCCCCAGACAATGCCGGTGACGGCCAGGACGAGACCGATCACCAGGAACCAGGGCATGAAGCGATTGGCAATGCCATAGAACCACCGGGGGGAACCCAATTTGTGATAAAACTGCTTTAAAAATTGCCACATTGGGCGAAATCCCTTGTGTGTCCGTCTTTCGTTTTACCTAGCCTGCACTGGACAGGCTGATTTTCAATGCTGCGGCCGCCGCGAACGGCGCCAGTGTCAGCGCCAGCACCAGAAACGCGGCCATCAATGCCAGGTGGCCGGAGACAGCCGCGCCGTCACCGGCCGCTATCACTGTGCCGGTGCCGAAAATCAGCACCGGTATATACAGCGGAATGATCAGCAGAGACAGCAATACGCCGCCGGCCCGCAAGCCTACCGTCAATGCGGCACCGACAGAGCCTATCAGGCTGAGCACCGGCGTACCGATCAGCAGCGTTAGACATAAAACCGCAACAGAGTTCCCGTCAAGATGCAGCATCAGCCCGAGTACCGGTGTCAGCACCACCAGGGGCAGACCAGTAACCAGCCAGTGCGCCAGTGTTTTGCCCAGCACCAGCATAAACAGGGGCTGCGGTTGCAGTGCCAGCTGCTCCAGGGTGCCATCCTCAAAATCAAACCGGAACAGATGGTCCAGTGACAACAGCGTGGACAACAAGGCCCCCACCCACAGAATACCGACCCCGGCCTGACTGAGAAACGACACTTCCGGGCTCACACCCAGCGGAAACAGCGCCACTACCATGACAAAAAACAACAATGGATTCAGCAGGTCCTGGCGCTGGCGGATGCTCACCCGCACATCCCGGGCAATCACGGTGACCATTGCCGCCAGCGCCCCGGGAGCTTCCGTATCCGGGTGTTTCAGCGCTAACACCGGTATTACCTGCCGCTCTTGCTGGCCCATCACCTCAGACCTCCGCCACGGTGGCTGACCGGGTAACATCGCCCAGCCGGACCCGCTGCAACATCGCCAGGTCGGGCTCATGATGGGTTGTCATCACCACCGCGCCGCCTTCTCTCACCCGCTCGGTCAGCAGTCGCTCCAGCGCCGCCACTGCCTCTACGTCCAGTGCAGTAAAGGCCTCATCAAGAATCCATAACGGCTCGTCCGAGAACAGCAGCCGGGCCAGAGCCACCCGCCGTTTCTGACCTGCAGACAGGTTCTGACAGGGGACATCGGCCCAGGGCCCGAGCCCGACACCGTCAAGGGCGTCACGCAACAGGGCTTCACTACAGGTCTGACGGCCAAAGGTCAGCGCCCGCAGATTCTCCAGCGGCGTCAGTAACCCCTTGATACCTGCCCGGTGGCCGAGGTACAGCGTATTACGGTTCGCCCACTCCCGCATGGCCGGACGGGGCCTGCCCTGCCACAGGATCTCTCCGGAAAAGGCATCGCTCAGGCCGGCAAATATTCGCAGCAACGTGGTTTTTCCGGAGCCATTTGGCCCCTCGACACGGGTCAGTGTGCCGGGCACTATGGACACATTCAGCTGCCGAAACAACACCCGGTCGTCTCGCTCACATGACAGTTCCACAGCCTGTAACAACGGCTCAGTCATCAGGTATCCAGCAGTTCCGGGAAAACCAGCAGCCATGACTGAAGGCTTTCGATAGGCATTTGGCGGGCGTCACACCCGCAGCCCCAGGCACAGCCTGCAGGCGCGCGCTATTATAACGAAAGGGACAGGGGATTACTCTTGCCTGACATCAAATCGACCAGGGGCTGAAGCACAATTCCAATGAAATTACCAAACGGTAACCCATTGCCGCTATCGCCCGCTGCAACCGAGCGCAAAGTCAGTCCCGAAGCCCCGGCCACCAATCCCCGCCAGTTGCTGGATCAGCTGCAACTGGGTAACCGTCAGGCCGTGGTGGCCCGGGTTGTGGAGTTATTGCAGCGCCAGGGTGGTGCCCAGGCCCTGCTGGAACTGCGAGGCCAGTCGCTGACCGTTGACCTGCCTGCCAATCTGCCCAAGCTTCAGCCCGGTGACTTGCTGTCACTGATGCGGGACGGCAACGCCCTGCAATTGCTCGGCAAACTGCCACCACCGGCAGAAGCGCTGCTTACCCAGGCGCTGGCGCGCCACCTGCCGGGACAACACTCCCTGGATACCGGACTGCAACAACTGCTGAGTAGTCTTGCCCAGGGTTTACTGGCCGGACCCGGCACTGCTCCGGGCACCACCGAGCCGCTTCCGGCGGCAGTCAGAGAAGCCGTACAGGCATTGCTCAGAATCCCGCCCGGACAGAATTCCCTTACCGCTACGGCCGGTCTCACCGCAGCCGCCGGCACGTCCGCCAGCCCCGCCCCTGCCGGACTGGCTGCAGACACCGGCGCAGTCACCAGTGTGCGCCAATGGCTGCTGACCAGTGGGCTGGTGACCGAGGCCGGGCTTGCCCGGGGAACGCCGCCGGACGCCGCCGACCTCAAGCTGGCTCTGGGGCGCGTGGTCCAGACTCTGCTGCAGCATCAGGGACTGGCACCGGACCAGTTCAGCCGGTTTACCCCGCTGACCAGTCCGGACCTGGCCGGTGCCCCCCTGCAGTTCCCCATAAGCCCGGCACCTGCGGCCCAGACAGCGGAAGCCATGACGGTAGGCCAGACTCTGAGGCTGCTGGCCGGCATGCTCAACCGGATTGCCGTCAATCAGCTCCACAGCCAGCTACTGACCGCCCGCGGCGGCACTGAAGGCGCGCCGGCCATTAATACCTGGGTCGCTGACCTGCCCTGGCTCAATCATCAGGGTGAACCCAGGCTGGCCCAGCTGAGGCTGGAACAGGAATGGCCGGAAGAGTCCGGCAAGGAGAACCGGGAACGCCAGCGGAGTACGGTGGCGGAATGGCGGTTCAGTCTGGTCATGGATCTGGATGACGCTGGCCCGGTTACCTTTGAGGTAGCCCTGCGGGACCAGAATCTCTCGGCCCGGGTCTGGGCGGAGCGTCAGGAAACCGTCAGGCAGGTGAACCAGCAGCTCAGTGAGCTGCGCAAAAGCCTGACCGAACTGGGCCTGGAGGTAACCGGCCTGGAATGTCGCCGGGGCACTCCTGCGGCAGCCGTGACCCGACTCGAGCATCGAATGGTGGATATACAGGCATGACTGATAACAACCGAAGCACCACAGCCCATAAACGGGAGACAGCCGTCGCCCTGAAATACGACGGTAGCCGGGCGCCTACTGTGGCCGCCAGCGGAATGGATGAAATTGCCCAGGAGATCATCCGCATTGCCCGGGAGCATGAAGTACCGCTTTACGAGAATGCCGAGCTGGCGGGGATTCTGGCCCGGCTGGATCTGGATGAGGAGATTCCGGAAACCCTGTATCGGGTGATCGCGGAAATACTGGCGTTTGCGTTCAGCCTGCAGGGGCGCACGCCGGAAGATGTGAAATGAAGGACAAAGTCGATCACATACGATGAGGCAGGCGGGTGGGGCTTGCCAAAATCGTGCGGAGCCATGGATGGCGGAGCCGAGCACGACCGCCACGGACGGCGGAAGTGCAGATTTTGCAGGAGCAAAAATCTGCCCGGGATGTATTTACAGCGTATTTTGGCAAGCCCCACCCGCCTGCCGCTCTACGACCTGAACTACGGTATTTTTCTGATCAACATCATGGACTTACGCAGCCTTTCGCTTCTTCAACGCTGATACCAGTTCCGCTTCCGGCCGGGAAATACCACAGGTATTCATCAGGTCTTCGATATCCGCACCCAGGTCTACCAGGCGAGCGGCTTCGTCGTAGGATACTCGCAGGGGATCGTTCTGGCGCATTTCGTCCTGAATACTGCGCAGCTCGTGCAGTTGCCGTTCGCAGGCAACCACCCGATGGCCCACGCCCAGACTGCTGCTGCTGACGGCATGAAGTTCACGTCCGGTAGCCTCGTTGCGTTCCCGCAGCTGCGCGCGCAGCTTGCTCAGCTGCAGACGGTTCTGAAACGAATGAACCATCAGCAGAAGCAACGCCGCCAGTGTGAGGCCCCAGGGAGCCAGAGCCGTCCAGTCAATCGAAGTCATAGCACTATCCTCTATGGCTGCGATCACGACCGGACGGGGTGGCGACCCCGGCTATCTGTCTAGAGCGATGCGACTTCCGCCCACTCGTGATCTGTCAGCATTTTCTCGAACTCGACCAGAATGATCAGTTCGCCGTTCTTGTTGCACACGCCCTGGATAAATCTGGCGCTTTCTTCATTACCCACGTTCGGTGCAGTCTCAATTTCACTGGCCTTCAGGTACACCACCTCGGCTACCGAATCCACCAGCACACCCATCACCTGGCTGTCGGATTCCATCACCACAATCCGGGTGGCGTCCGAGACCTCGGCATCCGCCAGGCCAAAGCGCCGGCGGGTGTCAATCACGGTGACCACATTGCCCCGCAGATTGATGATGCCCAGAACATAGTCCGGAGCACCGGGTACCGGAGCGATTTCGGTGTACCGCAACACTTCCTGGATCTGCATGACGTCGATTCCGTAGGTCTCGTCGTCCAGTCTGAAAGTGACGTACTGCAGGACCTTGTCGTCCTGGGACTGAGTTTGCTGTCCGTTCTGGGATGCCATAAAGCCTTGTCTCCTCGCAGGCCATCCGAACGGGACAGCCTGATCGTCAAAAAACCATCGTCAGTGCCCCATACTATAGTTCAGGGCATAAACCGTGCCAGCATGACACGGTTTCATTTGGTAACTGGCCTGAGCCAGGTCAGTCGAGCTCCAGCCGCTGTTCCCGTTCCGCCCTGGCCAGCAGTCTGGCCATAGTGCCCACGTCGATCAGGGCACACATGTGCTGGATAACGGTGCCAGCCAGCCAGGGACGCTTGCTGCGGGCAGAGCGCCAGCGTACTTCCTCCGGTTGCAGGGTAAAGGATTGGGCCACCTCATCACAGGCCAGTGCCCAGTCGCTATTGTCCAGCCGGATCACAAAGCGGTAGCCTTCCGCGGCCTTGGGGGGCACCCGGCCCGCCATGATCCATTCCGCAGTGTCCACCACTTTCAAATTCTGATCCCGGTCCAGCAACATGCCCATGTACCAGGGCGGACGCCCCGGAATGGGCTTGATACGGTCATCAATGCGATGAATCGCCCCCAGCAACACCAGCGGTACCGCCAGTTGCAGCCCGGCCACCCGGAAAATCAGGCACTCAAAGGGTTTTTCTGACCAGTCTGGCCGCCCCTCAGGTTCGGCCGGTGGCGGTGGCTGAATCGTTGGTTGATCCGTTTGCTGAACTATTTCCGGCGTCTGTTCCGGAACAACCAGCGGCGCCGGCTCTGCCACCACCGCAACCGGTTCCGCTTTGGCGAGCGCCGGTGGCATAGAGGGTACAGGCACTGGCTGAACAGACTGTTTGCCGGCTTCCGGTTGCGGTTCAGGGTCGGCTACGGCTGTTGTTGCGGTGTACAGCAGATCGTCGAGATAGCTGATCAACGCCGACTGCGGGTCCGCCAGCTGAGGATCCGCCAACTCCAGCTCGGCCTTGCGCCGGGAGGCATTCGCCGTCATGGCCGCACGCCCCCCGTCAGCAGGTATGTCAGAAAACCGTCAGTCATGCGCCAGCCTTCCCGGACCAGGAGGTGGTGCCTTCCAGCAGATCCTGCAGCAACTTGCGATAGGCGCGAACACCCTGGGTATTGGCGTCCAGACTGTGGGGCACCACCCCGGCCTGGCTGGCATCACGAAAGCGGGTATCTACCGGCACCACAAAACGCCAGAGTTCGTCCGGATAGTTTTTGCGCAATGCGTTCAGACTTTGCAGCGAAGCCTGGGTGCGGCGGTCAAACAGGGTCGGCACAATGGTATAGGCCAATGCATTTTTCTGGGATCGCATGATCATCTGCAGGGTGTGAAGCATGCGTTCCAGGCCTTTGATCGCCAGAAACTCGGTCTGAACCGGCACGATCAGGTGCTGGGCCGCAGCCAGGGCATTCACCATCAACACGCCCAGTGACGGGGTGTTGTCCAGAATGACATAATCGAAGTCGTCCCACAGCTGCGCCAGCGCACGGGAGACAATCAGACCCATGCCTTCAGCGCCTGTCATCCGGCGCTCAAGGGTGGCCAGCGCCGTGCTTGCCGGCAGCAATGACAATCCCGGGCAGCTGGTCTCCACGATAAGCTGGGCGGGCAGTCCGTCGGGCACCTTGCCCTGGTGCTGGAACAGATCAAACACACTGTGAGCGAGACGGTCCGGATCGTAGCCGAACCAGCTGGTGAGCGAGCCATGGGGATCCAGATCTACCACCAGCACGCGCTTGCCCTCAGCCGCCAACAGGCCACCCAGGGTTACCACGCTTGTGGTTTTCCCGACACCGCCTTTTTGGTTGGCTACCGCCCAGATCCGCACGTTTGTTGCTCCAGAAAATCCGTTATTGCTGATTGAAAAACCGGCCCACTCCACCGGATCTGGCATCTGCCTGTCCGCTTATCGGCCCGTTACGGTATAACTTGACCGGAAACCGGCGACCCTTTGCCGGCACACCAGGATTTTACGGAGCAGACGGTCATTACCAGTGTCTGATCCGTGTTGATAAAAGGTCTATTCAGTTTTCATGCCAGAACAACCGCTCAGGGTGCCCTCACCGCCCCACGGATTGAGGCGTCACGGGAAATCATCAGCACCACACGCCGGTTACGACGGCGTCCTTCCTCGGTATCATTACGGGCCACCGGCTGCCAGGAACCATACCCGATAGCCGCCATCCGCATGGGATCGATCCCCTCCATGGCCAGCATCCTGACCACAGCGGACGATCTGGCGGAAGATAACTCCCAGTTGGAGGGAAAGCGGGGGGTGCGGATGGGCTGGTCATCGGTAAAACCTTCAACCCGGATTGCGTTGTCGCCATCGGCAATGATCGCGGCAATACGCTCGATGACCGGGAAAGCATCAAAGTGTGGCTCGGCATCGCCGCTGCCAAACAGCAGGCTGTTGCGCAGGGTCAGTTCGATCCACTGGTCACTGGCGGTCAGGTTTACCACGCCCTGGTAAATCAGTTCATCAAAGGCATCCGCAAACTGACTCGCCATCGTCTGCAAGCGCTCGCTGCGGACAAGATCGTCAGCTGCCTGGTTGGCTG
>NZ_CAXBDN010000026.1:0-24949 GCF_963974375.1 uncultured Marinobacter sp. | reverse complement strand
TCCAGTGCCAAAGGCCTGGGCGGCGGGTTCCCGGTGGCGGCCATGCTGACCACGGCCAGGGTCGCGGCATCCTTCGGTGTTGGCACCCATGGCAGCACCTACGGTGGCAACCCGCTGGCCTGTGCGGTGGCCCAGAAGGTAATAGACACCATCAGCCAGCCGGAAATCATGAAGGCCGTCAAAGCGCGCTCCGAGCAGTTGCGCAAGGGCATGATGGACATCGGCGAACGTCATGGCATCTTCACCGAGGTACGCGGCGCCGGACTGTTGCTGGGCTGCGTACTGACCGAACAATGGCACGGCCGCGCCAAGGATTTCGTGGCGGCGGCACAGGAAGAAGGCCTGCTGGTGCTGGTGGCCGGCGGCAACGTGGTGCGGCTGGCACCGTCGCTGATTATTCCTGACCATGATATCGAAGAAGGCCTGGCTCGGTTTGAGCGGGCGGTGGAGGTACTGGTTGGGGCTGGGGGTTAGATAGGACGGCCGGATATGGAATCTGGAGCCAGCGTCCTTCGACAGGCTCAGGACGAACGGAATACTCGCTCAGCCCTCCAAAACCGTTCACCCTGAGCCTGTCGAAGGGTCGAAGGGTCGAAGGGTTGAGTACTCCGGACATGGTCCTGATTTGGAGCTAGCGTCCTTCGACAGGCTCAGGACGAACGGAATACTCACTCAGCCCTCCAAAACCGTTCACCCTGAGCCTGTCGAAGGGTGAGTACTCCGAACCTAGGACGAACGGAACCACCCAAAATGGCCGCCCAAAGCCCCATGAACTAAGCTGTTCCTGGGGCTTTTGCGTTTCCGGACAACCGCTTCGCAAGGGCAAGTGCAGCCAGGAGGTAGCCATGCTGATGATCCGGACAATCCAGGAGCGGGATCTGGATGACCTGTATGCCATGGCGGAAGCCGCCGGCAAGGGTCTGACCACGCTACCGCCGGACCGTGACGTGCTGGCGGGCAAGATAGAAGACGCCCGCCGCACCTTCAGCCAGCAGTGTCCCCCGGAAGCCGGTCTGTACCTGTTCGGACTGGAGGATACCGCCACCGGACACTGTGTTGGTGTTACCGGCATTCAGGCCCGGGTTGGGCTGGATGAGGTGTTCTATAACTACCGCCTGAGTATGACCGTCAGCGATTCCCGGGAGCTGGGGGTGCATGTGCGCACGCCCACGCTCTACCTCACCAATGACATGACGGATTCCACCGAGATCGGCTCGTTGCTGCTGGCCCGAAACTACCGGGGTGGCGGCAACGGCCTGTTGCTGTCCCGTTGCCGGTTCCTGTTTCTGGATGAGTACCGGCAGCATTTCTCCGACAAGATCTTCGCGGAAATGCGAGGGGTCAGTGATGACCAGGGTCGCAGCCCTTTATGGGACGCTCTGGGCTCCAACTTTTTTGATATGGAGTTTGTGGAGGCCGACCGGCTGTCCGCCCGGGGCAACAAATCCTTTATCGCGGAACTGATGCCTCACTATCCCATCTACCTGTCACTGCTGCCGGAGAGCGCCCGGGAGGTGATCGGCCAGGTTCACGAGAACACCCTGCCGGCTCTGAAAATGCTGCAGGCTGAAGGCTTCAACTTTAACGGTCTGGTGGATATCTTCGACGGTGGTCCGGTGGTAGAAGCCTTCCTGCACAACATCCGTACCATCCGGCAGTGCATTTCCCGCCCGGTGGAGGAGATTGCCACACCCTGGCCCGATGAGGTGTCAGCATCTGGCCGGGTCATGGTGTCAAACCGTGGCTTTGAGGATTTCCGGATTATTACCGTACCGGTGGCGGCGGTTACGCCGGACGCCCTGCAGCTGAATGCCCGCCACCTGGAAGCCCTGGGTATTGAAGAAGGTGCTCAGGTCCGGATTGCACCGCTGACCATTCCGGTGAAGGAGGCATGGTTTTGAAAGGCCAGTTACTGATCAACAATCGCTGGACCGATGGCTCCGGCGCAGCCCTGATGTCCAGCTGCCCGGTCACGGGGGCAGAGATCTGGCAGGGCGCCTCGGCCAGTGGCGAGGATGTGGATGCAGCGGTCGTTGCGGCCCGGAAAGCGCTCCTCAGCTGGCGTCAGCGCAGCTCCGGGGACCGTCAGCAGCTGCTGGAAGCCTTCCGTGATCAGCTGAACATTCACCATGAGGCCCTGGCCCATCAGATCGGCCGGGAAACCGGCAAGCCCCTGTGGGAGTCCCGCACCGAGGTGGATGCGATGATCGGCAAGATCGGCATTTCCATCACCGCCTACCAGCAGCGTACCGGATCTCATCGCTCACAGGTTGCCGGCGGGCAGGCGGTGCTGCGCCACCGGCCCCATGGTGTGGTGGCTGTGTTCGGTCCCTACAACTTCCCCGGGCACCTGCCCAATGGTCATATTGTGCCGGCGCTGCTGGCGGGCAATACCGTCGTGCTCAAGGCCAGCGAGCAGGCGCCAGGTGTTGCCGAACTGACCTTGCAGCTGTGGCTGCAGGCGGGGTTACCAGCCGGGGTTATCAATTTGCTGCAGGGGGGAGCGGATACCGGGCGGTCTCTGGCCGGCCATGGTGCTATAGATGGTCTGTTTTTCACCGGCAGCTCAGCGGTTGGGCATCAGTTGCACAGTCAGTACAGTGGCCAGCCAGAGAAAATTCTGGCCCTGGAGATGGGCGGCAATAACCCGCTGATTGTGGAGCAGGTGAGCGATCTTGATGGTGCCGTCCATCATGCGCTGCAGTCGGCATTCCTGTCTGCCGGCCAGCGCTGCACCTGCGCCCGCCGGCTGTTGGTGCCGGCTGGTGCGGAAGGTGATCGCTTTCTGGATCGGCTGGTGGAAGTGTCACGGGAGCTGAAAGTCGGCGGATTTGATGACGAACCCCAGCCGTTCATGGGTGCGGTGATTTCACCGGCCGCAGCCGACCGCCTTGAAAGTACCTGGCAAGCCCTGGTGACCGCCGGTGGCCGCAGCCTGCTCCCGTTGCGACGACTGCAGCCGGGCACGGGGTTGCTGTCGCCGGGAATTATTGATCTGACCGGCATCAAGGTGGCCGATGAAGAGCATTTCGGGCCGTTACTGTCAGTGTATCGCTACCGCTCCTTTGACGAAGCACTGGCGCTGGCCAACGATACCCGGTTTGGTCTGGCTGCGGGTATTTTGTCAGACCGGCGGGATCTCTATGAGCGGCTGCTGGAGGAGGCCCGGGCGGGCATCGTGAACTGGAACCGGCCGTTGACCGGCGCCAGCAGCGCAGCGCCCTTCGGCGGCGTGGGCGCCTCCGGCAATCACCGGCCCAGTGCGTTTTATGCGGCGGACTACTGTGCCTGGCCCATGGCGTCGCTGGAGTCTGATTCGGCCACCTTACCGGAGACCCTGGCGCCGGGGCTCCGGTTCAGCTGAGGACGGAATCTGTGGCAACCGAGCTGAATTTTGATGGCCTGGTGGGCCCAACCCATAACTACGCGGGCCTTGCGGCGGGTAACCTGGCGTCTGCCAGCAATGCCAGTGCTGTGTCCAATCCCCGTGAGGCCGCGTTGCAGGGCCTGGCCAAGATGAAAACCCTGGCGGATCTTGGCATATGCCAGGGTGTGCTGCCGCCCCATGAACGCCCCCATATTCCCTCCCTGAAGCGCCTGGGTTTCTCCGGTTCTGACGCCCGGATACTGGCGGCAGCTGCAAAGCATCCGCAATTGTTATCCGTGGTCAGCTCGGCATCCGCCATGTGGGTAGCCAATGCGGCAACGGTGTCACCCAGTGCCGATACCGCCGATCACCGGGTGCATTTCACACCGGCCAATCTGGGCAGTCACCTGCACCGGTCCATTGAGCCCCGGGTGACTGGGCGGGTCCTGCGGTCAATATTCGGAGATGACGCCTGGTTTGCCCACCACCAGCCGCTGCCGGCGGTAGCTGCCTTCGGCGACGAGGGTGCGGCCAATCACACCCGGCTGTGTGCAACCCACGGTGACGCGGGTGTGGAGCTGTTTGTGTACGGCCAGTCGGCATTCCAAAAGGGGCAGGCACGGCCGGGCAGATTCCCGGCAAGGCAGACGCTGGAAGCCAGCCAGGCCATTGCCCGCCTGCACGGCCTGAAACCGGAACGGACCGTGTTCGCCCAGCAGAATCCGGCGGTGATCGATGCGGGGGTATTTCACAACGATGTGATTGCGGTGGGCAACGAATCGGTGCTGTTCTATCACCAGCAGGCGTTTCTGAATGAGCAGCCGCTACTGGCAGAACTGAAAACGAAGCTGGAAGGCGTACCTTTGCAAACCCTGCGGGTGACCAGTGCTGAGGTGCCACTGCCAGATGCGGTCAGCTCCTACCTGTTCAACAGTCAGTTAATCAGCACCCGGGAGGGCCTGGTGCTGGTGGTGCCGGCGGAGTGCCGGGAGGTGGCCTCGGTCGCCCGCTATCTGGATGGGCTGACAGCGGCCGGGGGCCCCGTTCAGCAGGTGATTGCCCTGGACCTGCGGCAGTCCATGCGCAACGGCGGCGGCCCGGCTTGCCTGCGGTTGCGGGTGGCGCTGACGAATGAGGAGCTGGCGGCCATGAATCAGGGGGTCAGATTGACCGATGCACTCTACGAACGGTTGATCAGCTGGGTGCAGGCCCATTACCGGGACCGGCTGGCAGCAGCGGATCTGGCGGATCCACTGCTGCTGGAGGAGAGTTGCCGGGCGCTGGATGAACTTACCGGGATTCTGGGGCTTGGGGTGGTGTATGACTTTCAGCGAGGGGGCGGATCATGAGGCCGGCACGGTGACCGGGTGGCACGTTTCGGTTAGGGAAGACCACAGCCTCCGCCTGACCCTTGACCCGGTAACTTTCCGAGCCGTCATCCCAGATCAGGTTGCCATGGGCGAACTCTGTGAAGTTGGCCACATCATCGGGCACATGGAAGCGAAAGTTGGCCCCGGTGTTGATGATCTCATGGACCACTTCATAGATGGTGACAGCTCGGGCTGCGGGCGCGGTCTCTGGTGCCGGATCACCCTGTAGCCGCCGGCGCAGTGTGGTATACAGGGGCGCCAGATCTTCCAGTTTGTTCTGGCCGAAGGGGTGTGCCCGGCCCAGCTCCAGGGTCAGGCTTTCGGCCCCGAAAGCCTCGGCGGTGAAGGCGGCGAAGGTGGTTGCCGGTGCATTTTGCAAGACCAGCGTCTGTACCGAGCTTTCTTCCAGAAACCGCAGCTGGCCGTCCGGTATCCGGTGATCAGGTACAAAGGGCGCCAGCGCAAAATATTCTCGTTGTGAGGCCCGGATAGCGGTATGCAGGTCGTAATGGGTCAGCCTCTGACGGTCTTCCCGCTGCAGGCTGTTGTGGAAGTTTTCGGTGAGATGTTCCAGTAACCGGGCCCGGCGTGCTTCGTAATAGTCGCTCAGTTCCGGCTTGTCGTGAGCGCCGTTGAACAGACGGTTCAGATTGAATTCGATGAAACGGGTGCCGGTGAGCATGGCGGGGGGATTGCCAAGGATGAACAGGGCATCGGTGCCCGCTACCAGCTGACCGTCGAGCAACTCCGAGACCAGGTTATTGAGCAGCTCGATCGGCGCGGTTTCGTTGCCGTGAATACCCGCAGACAAAATCAGTGGCGCGGCATTGGGTGTGCGGTGACGGGCGGTCAGTCGCAACACGCCGGTGGCCAACAGATCCAGGGAACTGCCGTCAGCCAGATCTACCGCTCTGGGTTTCGTGGTCCGGCTGGCGGCTGTGGTGGTGTCCGAGAAGGCCTGGGCAAGGGTGAGTCCAAGCCAGTCCGGTTGTCCATCGAACAGTGTTTGAGCCAGGTTTGCCCGGGGCATGGTGTTCCTCCTTGAGTGATACATGCGTGCAGTGGCCCATGCATCCATGTATAGCAGAACTTTACCTGTCCGAGTGGGTTATTAAGGATATTTCAGCTGGCCGCCGGTCGTTGGTGCCGTAACAGGTGGTTTTCCAGCTTGCGGAAGGCAAACACCAGGGCAAAGGTCAGCAGCATGTAGAGCAAGGCCACGAAAAGGAAGGCGTCAAACGGTGCATAAAACCGTGAGTAGATGTTCCGGGCGGCGCCGGTAAGATCCACAATGGTGACCACGCTGGCGATGGCGCTGGCGTGGAGCATGAAGATGACTTCGTTGGAGTAGGCCTGCACCGCGCGTCGCGCTGCACTGGGTATGACAATGCGCCGCAGCCGCAGGAACCAGGACATGCCATAGGCCTTGGCGGCTTCGATTTCACCTTTGGGGGTGGCGGCCAGGGCGCCCCGGAATATTTCGGTGGTATAGGCCGCGGTGTTGAGGGTGAACGCCAGCAACGCGGGGTAGAAGGGCTCCCGGAAGATCAGCCACCAGAAGGTCTGCTGTATGCCGGGAATCTGGGCAACGCCATAGTAGATAATATAAAGCTGGATCAGCAGTGGCGTGCCCCGGAACAGATAGGTAAACAGCCATACCGGCCCGGAAATCCACCAGCGGGGGTTGGTGCGAAGCACGGCAAGGGGCAGGGCGATACAGAAACCGATCACCAGCGACAGGAACACCAGCTGGACGGTGGTGACCAGGCCTTCCCAGTAATGAAACAGCGTCGAGCTGGTAAAGATGTCGTTCTGGTCGAGCCAGACCAGGAGCCATTCCGGCATCATCGGGCCTCCCCGGCGACGCCGCGATTGGCGCGCTTGTTCAGCCATTTGATGAACAGTTCGGAGATGGCCGTCAGACCGAGGTAAACCGCTGCTACCGGAATAAAGAACAGGAACGGTGAGCGTTCCGCCTTGGCAGCTTCATCGGCGATGCGGACCATATCTGTGAGACCGATAATGGATACCAGCGCGGTGGTTTTCAGCAGCACCTGCCAGTTGTTACCAATGCCGGGCAGGGCATGGCGCATCATCTGGGGAATCATCACCCGGCGGAAAGTGTGCCAGCGGGTAAAGCCGTAGGCCCGGGCCGCTTCGATCTGACCGGCATCCACCGCCAGGAAAGCGCCCCGGAAGGTTTCGGTCATATAGGCGCCAAAGATCAGACCAATGGTCAGCACCCCCGCCGCAAACGGCTCGAACTGAATAAAAAAGTCGATACCGTAGTGTTCGTAGAGCAGATCCGACAGGGCATTGACGGTGACCTGACCACCGTAGAACAGCAACAGCATCATCACCAGATCCGGCACGCCACGGATCAGAGTGGTGTAGGTGCTGGCGGCCATCCGCGCCAGGGGATTGGCCGACAACTTGGCTGCTGCGCCCGCCAGCCCCAGGGTGAGGGCCAGCAGCAGCGACAGCAGGGCCAGTTCAATGGTGACGACGGCGCCTTCTGCGAGGGCCGGGCCATAACCTTTCAGATCGATCATGGAATAAATCCGGAATGCACACTACCGGTATCGGGGGCCTGCCGGTTGGCAGGACCCCGGAAGAGCCTTACATCTTGATATCGTACTCGAAGTATTTCTTCATGATGGTGTCGTAGGTGCCATCCTCTTTCAGGGTACGCAGGGCACCGTTGACCATGTCGGCCAGGGCGGTGTCGCGCTTGCGCATGGCAACGCCCACACCTTCGCCCAGCTTGACTGGCTCGCCCACTTCCCTGAAGCCGGGCTTGGTCAGCACGGTCTGTTCACCCACCGGGTAATCCACGAACACCACGTCCAGCCGCTGACCTTCCAGATCCAGCACCATGTCGTCAGCGGTGGTGTAGCGCTTGACGGTGACGATGCGGCCCAGCTCCTCGGTCACGTAACTGTCCATGGTGGTGCCGCGCTGAACGCCAACGATTTTGCCTTCCATGGCGCTCTTGTCGGTAACATCTGCGGTGAAACTCTCGGGGCCGAACCAGCCGCCCGGGGTGTTGTAGTAGGGCTCGGAGAACAACACCCGCTCGGCCCGATCCGGGGTAATCGACATGGAAGACATGATGGCGTCAAAACGACGGGCCAGCAGGCCGGGAATCATACCGTCCCAGTCCTGAATCACCAGCTCGCAGGTAACCTCCAGTTGCTGGCACATGGCCTCGGCCAGTTCCACTTCGAATCCGGTCAGGTTGCCGTCTTCATCCCGGTACTCGAACGGCTCATAGGGCACGTCAAAGGCAATCCGGATTTCGGTCCATTCCCGGGCCTGGGCGGTCCCGGCCAGCATGGCCAGGGCGCAGCCTGCCGCGATAATGAGTGTCTTCATGATGATTCTCCAGTCTGTGGTGTTCATAACCGTCGTGACGTTCTTTCAGAAACGGGGCGCAAGAAACTGCTGCATACGTTCCGATTCCGGGTGATCAAATACTTTTTCAGGACTGCCCTGTTCTTCAATCACACCCTGATGCAAAAACAGAACCTGGGAGGATACGTCCCGGGCGAAGGCCATTTCGTGTGTAACCAGAATCATGGTGCGACCTTCTTCGGCAAGGCCCTGCATCACTTTCAGCACTTCGCCGACCAGCTCCGGGTCCAGCGCTGAGGTGGGTTCGTCAAACAGCATCACGTCCGGCTCCATGGCCAGGGCCCTGGCAATGGCGGCACGCTGTTGCTGACCGCCGGACATCTGGGCCGGGTAATAGTCTTTGCGCTCGTAGATGCCGACCTTGTACAGGTAGGCTTCGGCCCGCTCAATGGCCTGCTTGCGGGGCACTTTCAGCACATGGATGGGGGCTTCAATAACGTTCTCCAGCACGGTCATGTGGGACCAGAGATTGAAGCTCTGGAACACCATCGACAGCCGCGCCCTGATCTGCTCCACCTGACGGTTGTCGGCGGGTATTCTTTCGCCCCGGCGCCCGGTTTTGAAGCGTATCGGGTCGCCCTGAACAATAATGTCACCGGAGGTGGGGGTTTCCAGCAGATTGACGCAGCGCAGGAAGGTGCTTTTGCCCGAGCCGGAGCTGCCAATGAGGGTCACAACATCACCCTTGCGGGTTTCCAGGGAGACACCTTTGAGGACCTCGTTCTTATCAAAGGTCTTGTGTATGTCTCTGCAGATCAGGGGGGCGGTTTCCGCCATGTCCATACTCCGGTTGTCTGGGGTGGGTATACCCTCAAGCACAAGATAGGCCCAAACCCGAAAATACACGAATCAGCCCGTGCGGATGTACAAAAAATGGTCGCGTATAATACGAAAGGCGCAGGTTTTACGGATTGGCGGAACGAAAATCAAGAGTTGGTGACCACAAAGTCGGGTGGTCGTCAGCGTCAGCCTTGCCTATTATGTTCGTTCAGACAATAGCAATAATGCGTCAACCACCCTCTCTATCACCATGGGTTCAATAATGACTGCAGTTACAGGTCTTGCAGAAAGCGAGGCCAGTCAATCAGTTGCAGGAAGCGATATCGGTTCAGGGGAAGTCCGGTTTCCGCCGGCGGACAAGCAACGACTGGCCCGGAAATTCCGCCGCTTTCTTTCCGAAAGCTCCGTCATCATCGATGACGAAACCATCCGCCCCTACGAGTGCGATGGTCTTTCCATGTATTGCGAGATGCCTCTGCTGGTGCTGCTGCCGGAAACAGTGGAGCAGGTTCAGCAGATCATGCGCATCTGCCACGCGGAGCAGGTTCCGGTGGTGGCCAGAGGCGCCGGCACCGGTCTCAGTGCCGGGGCCATGCCCCACGCCGGCGGGGTGCTGCTGTCCCTGGCCAGGTTCAATCGCATTCTGGGTATTGATACCAAAGCCCTCAGCGCCCGCCTGCAGCCCGGCGTGCGTAACCTTGCCATCAGTGAGGAAGCTGCTCGTCATGGTCTTTACTATGGCCCCGATCCGTCCTCCCAGATTGCCTGCACCATCGGCGGCAATGTGGCCGAAAACTCCGGTGGCGTTCACTGCCTCAAGTACGGGCTGACCGTTCATAACCTGCTGAGTGTCGATGTGGTGACCGCCGAGGGCGACCGGGTGACCATCGGCAGTGACGGCTATGACGGCTGCGGCATGGACTTGCTGGCCCTGCTGACCGGTTCAGAGGGCCTGCTGGGTATCGTGGTGGAAGTGCAGGTCAGGTTGTTGCCGGAGCCGGAAGTAGCGCAGGTGGTGATGGCCGGTTTTGACAGCGTGCAGCAGGCCGGTGATGCGGTAGGCGAGATCATTGCCCGGGGCATTATTCCCGCCGGCCTGGAGATGATGGACGGCTTCGCCATTGCCGCAGCCGAAGACTTCGCCCAGGCCGGCTACCCGAGAGACGCAGCTGCCCTGCTGCTGTGCGAGGTGGACGGCACCCGTGAGGAAGTCCAGGAGCACATTAACCAGACCGAAGCCCTGTTCCGGGAGCTGGGGGCCACTTCAGTGCGTACCTCCCGTTCGGAGCAGGAGCGGGCCTTGCTGTGGAAAGGCCGCAAGTCGGCGTTTCCTGCGGTGGGCCGGATTTCCCCGGACTATTACTGCATGGACGGCACCATTCCCCGGGGCCAGCTGGCCCATGTGCTCACTGAAATGCAGAAAATGTCTGAGCACTACGATCTGCGTGTCGCCAACGTTTTCCATGCCGGCGACGGTAACCTGCATCCGCTGATCCTGTTTGATGCCAATGTTCCTGGTGAATTCGAACGCACCGAAGCGTTCGGTGGCGCCATTCTGGAGCTTTGCGTGGCGGTGGGTGGCAGTATCACCGGCGAGCATGGCGTCGGCATGGAGAAAATACGCCAGATGCCCAGCCAGTTCGGTGATGGCGAGGTGTCACAGTTCCACGGCATCAAACGGGCATTTGACCTGAATGGCATCCTGAATCCCGGTAAAGGTGTGCCCACCCTGCGCCAGTGCCAGGAATATCGGGCCATCGGCAAGGCCCGGCAACCGGTGGAGCAGCGAGACTGAGATGAGCGATATAACTCCACAATTACTGGAACAGGTTCGCGAGGCTGCCGAGAGCGGTACTGCGCTCGCCATAAGCGGAGGCGGCAGCAAGGCCTTTATGGGCCGCGGCCGGAAGGGTGAGCCCTTGTCTCTGGCCGATCACACCGGCGTGGTGTCCTATCACCCGGTCGAGCTGGTATTGACTGTGCGCGCCGGTACCCGCCTCAGCGAGATCGATGCCGTGCTGGCGGAGCACAACCAGCGCATGGCCTTTGACCCTCCGAGATTCAGCGATTCCGACGTCAAATCTGACACTATCGGCGGAACCCTGGCCTGTAACCTCTCTGGTCCCGGGCGTCCCTGGCAGGGCTCCGTGCGGGACCATGTACTGGGTGTGAAGCTGATCAACGGTCAGGGTCAGCATCTGTCCTTCGGTGGCCAGGTGATGAAAAACGTGGCGGGTTATGACGCTTCCCGCCTGCAGGCCGGCGCCCTGGGTACCCTGGGTGTGATGACCGAAATCAGCCTGAAAGTCCTGCCGCTGCCGGCCGTCGAACTTACCCTCAGCCGCGAACTTCCGCTGGCGGAGGCGCATGCGTTGATGGCGCAGCTGGCGGGTCAGCCCAAGCCGCTCAGTGCCGCCTGCTGGGTGAATGGGACCGTCTATCTGCGCCTCTCCGGCGCACGCTCGGCGGTAGACGCAACGGCGGAGCAATGGCAGCAGGCCCATGGCCTGAACCTTTATGAGGCCGGTTCAGAATTCTGGGCGCTGCTGCGTGATCAGCAACTGGAGTTCTTCGCCGGTGATCGACCACTGTGGCGGTTTTCGGTTAACCCCACCGCACCGATGCAGGACATCGGCAATGGGGTTCTGGTGGACTGGGGCGGCGGGCAGCGCTGGTCCCGGGCTGAAGCCAGCCTGTCGGATATGGCCGCCTATGCCGCCCGTGCCGGCGGCCAGGTAAGCCTGTTCCGTGGCGGTGATCGCAGTGGCGAGGTCATGCACCCGCAACCGGCCCCCCTGCGCACCATTCAGCAGCGCCTCAAGGCCTCATTTGATCCACGGCGTATTTTCAATCCCGGACATCTCTACAGCTGGCTGTAACTATGCAAACCAATCTGGTTCAACATTTCGCTGTCACACCGGAAGGCCAGGAGGCCGAAGCCATACTGCGCAGCTGTGTGCATTGTGGATTCTGTACCGCAACCTGTCCTACCTATCAGGAATTGGGGGATGAACGGGATGGTCCCCGGGGCCGCATCTACCTGATGAAGCAGTTTCTGGAAGGGGGCGAAACCACAGAAAAAACCCGGGAGCATCTGGATCGCTGCCTGTCCTGTCGCAGCTGCGAAACCACCTGTCCATCCGGCGTCCAGTACGGGCGCCTGCTGGATATCAGCCGGGGCCTGATGGAGGAACATCTTGAGCGGCCCCGCAACGAGCGCTGGGTACGTTGGGCGCTGCTGAGGGTGCTGCCCAATCGCCGCCTGTTCGGCGCCTTGCTGAAACTGGGCCAGCTAACCCGACCGCTGCTGCCGGAACCGCTGCGCAGCAAAGTGCCCCCTAAGCGTACTGCCAGCCCCTGGCCCGCCGGCAGTCATTCACGAGTGGCACTGGCGCTGGCCGGTTGTGTGCAGCCCTCCGCCTCGCCGGGCACCAATGCCGCTGCGGCGCGGGTTCTGGATCGCCTTGGTATTACCCTGGTGGAAGCTCCACAGGCGGGCTGCTGCGGTGCCGTCAGGTATCACCTGTCAGAGCATGAGGCCGGACTTGACGATATGCGGCGCAACATCGATGCCTGGTGGCCGGCTATTGAAGGCGGCGCGGAGGCCATCGTGATGACGGCTTCCGGCTGTGGTGCCATGGTGCAGGACTACGGTCACCTGCTGAAGGATGATCCGCGCTATGCTGACAAGGCGCGACGGGTGAGCGAGCTGAGTATCGATCTCGCGGCCTATCTGCTGAAACAGGATCTTTCGGCCCTGAACCTCAGCGCGGGTACAGAGGACAAAGGAAAAGTGGCCGTGCATTGCCCTTGCACCCTGCAACATGCCATGAAACAGGGTGGAACCGTCGAGCAGTTGCTGCAGAAGGCGGGACTGGAGCTGGCCGCCACCCGGGACGGTCACTTGTGTTGCGGTTCGGCTGGCACCTATTCGGTGCTGCAGCCAGAACTGAGCCAGAAGCTGCTGGCCAACAAGCTTGAGGCCCTGAGTGGTGACAACCCGGAGCGGATTGTCACCTCCAATATTGGCTGCCAACTGCACCTGGAAACCCGCTCCGGGGTTCCGGTGCAACACTGGATCGAGCTGCTGGACCCTGCCTGACACCGCCGGGCGACGCCAGATCCCGTACATTGCTACCTTTAAACAGACGTGGTGGAAACCGATTTCCCCATGCCGCAGGCACTTTCTATTCAGTAACCTGCAGTACCCAGACCTCTTAATCATTGATGTGAAGGAGTCATGTTATGGACGCGAAAACCACCGACCAAGAGTATCAGCAAGTCAAAAATGACCTGAAAGCACTGCGGGAGGACTTCGCATCGCTGACCAAGTCTGTTGCGGACGGCCAGAAAAGCAACCTGTCGAATCTGCGGAGCGAGCTGGAGCGGGAAGGCAAAGAAGCACTTGATTACGCTCGGAAAACCGGTGACAAGGCAATGCACGATGTTGAGAGTAAAATCAGTGAACGCCCTTTCCTCAGCGTCGTACTGATTTTTCTGGCAGGCCTGCTGGTAGGTAAACTGCTGGATCGTTGAGTGCAATTTTTTCAGGCCCCAGGCTTTCAGCGGGAATGACACCGATGTTTACCAAACAAGAACTGGAAGGTGCGTTGCGTAAGGCGCTGGCGGCAGCCCTTGGCGGCCTGCTGGCCCTCGCGTTGCTTTCTTCCCTGCTGATTGCCGGCGTGATCCTGTTGCTCTGGGCGGCCACTTCCGGACTTGCACCGGTGGTGGGAGAGGCCGGGGCTCTGGCGATAACGGGGCTGTCCTGTTTTGTCTTGCTGGGCCTGTTTTTCTGGCGCCTGACCCGAACACCAGCGCCGTCGGATGGTAATGAAGACGGCGGGAAATCCGAACCTTCAGAAACGCCGGTGGATGTCATCCGCAATCTGATCCGCAATAACCCATGGGAGTCCATTGTGGCAGCGTTTGCTCTGGGTATTGTGGGGCAGGGGGACGCGCGGATGAAATCGCTGATACTGAAAGGCGGAATGTTGGCGATGCGAGAGGCAGAGCTGGAAAGAAAAATGGCAACAACGGCACCCAGGAACGATCAGGGTGATGACGTCGCGAAATCAGATTCAGCAACGCAGTAAACGACTGCCTGAGACGGTAGCCGTTCCCCTCAGGCTGTTTTACCGGGCTCCCGTGCGTAACCTTTAAGGTTCAGCTACCGAGCAGACCCATCCAGGCGCAGTAAAAAAACGCAACGGATCCGGTCAGGATCATCAGCCAGGCTGGCACTATCATGTTGGAACGGCGCATTGTTTTCATGGACGACTCTTTTTGTTGTTCAGGTGTCGATATTACGTTCAAGGCTTCAAGATAGACCAGATTCAGACTTTCAGATACCAGAATTTTGATAATTCTCAATAAATATGGCGTTTGCACTGTCGCTGGTGCCTCAAGGCCTGAGTAACAGTCCGTACACCGGCCACAAATAACACCGTGGTATAATGGACATGCAGCCGACAATGTAATCGGTTAACCATGACACAGGCCGGAAGGAGAATCAGATGGCTAAGGCACGGGCAAAGCCCACACAACACAGCGCCGTACAACGGGACCTGCGTACCCCCAAATATCAGATGCGGGTCGTTGAAGACAAGTCCAGGTACAACCGCAAGCGCGACAAAACCGTCCGGTCAGAGGACTTCCGCAAAGCTGCCTGAAGGTGGTTTTACGAAAGTCTTCTGGCACGGACACCAGCAGGCACGAACAACGGAATGATATCGTAAAGGAACTACGGGAATGCCAGGCTGGCTTCGCTTTTTCTGCATTGCACTGTTACTCACCCCTCAGTACACCCCTCAGGCATTCGCACAGATCTATACCTGGACGGACGAGAATGGCTCCGTCCACTTCACCGACGAGCCCCCTGTAAACCAGCTCGCTGATCAGGTTGAACTCCGCCAGCACAACACCTTGCCCATGACAGAAAGCGTCCGTCGCCAGCAACGGGCCCTTCGGGAACGCTCATCGACATCGCCAGATCCGCATCCCAGAAGTTCTCGTCGTGAAGCAGACAGAAAGGCATTACGACAAGAACGGGAGCGGGCCAAATGCAACGCTTACCGTGAAAAGATCAAACACACGGATTCACGGCTCCGGGCGGGCAGCTACTCGGTGTCTCAGGGTAACCGCTTGAGGGCGCAGCGAAGGGAATTACAGGGAAAGCTGGCCTGGGAGTGTTTGCGGGATCGTTGAGGCTGTGTCATATGCTTACCCACATCACGCCTCCGCAATCCCTGCATCGTATTCACTGGTCGATTCATGACTGAGCAGTGCCCATTGATTTGAGTCAACCGTTCCGCAGTCTCAAGGATGTTATGGTTATTATTCATACAGCACAAATGGAGAGAGGATCATGGGCACAGTTACCCCGAGCATTGTGGTCGCTTGTGACGGTTCTGATCATTCGTTGCATGCCGCAAAGGTGGCCGCCGGGCTGGCCAAAGCCACTGGGCAGCCCCTTAAGCTGTTAACCGTATTCCCGGGCTCAAGGGTAGAGCGACTGGTTATCAGCGGTGTATGGCCAAGTGATATTGAGGGAGAGGCCAAAGTTTATGGCCGCAAAGTATTTGATGCTGTGAAAGAAGCGGTGAGTGGGGTTGTTGATCCGGCCGAAGAAATCCTTCTCAAAGGTGATCCTGCCAAGGAGATCATCGACCACCTGGAGAACAACCCGGGCGATCACGTAGTCATGGGCCGTCGCGGCCATTCACTGGTGAGCCGTCTTACCCTGGGCAGTATCAGTGAGAAGGTGGTCAGGCATGCCACTGGGCCGGTTACGGTTGTAGGAGAGTAGCGTCGGTATCCATGCTGTAGCGATCGGTGTCGTCACTCTGGTTTCCGTTAGTATATCGGGAACAGTGTGCCGGGCCGTGGCCTTCTGGGGGCAGGAATCTTTATTTGTGTAAAAAATATCGACAAATCTTGGCTGGCTCGCCTGTTCTGCTATCAGCCCCGGTTTACATAGCAGTAGGTCAGCGAATTAACCAAACGGCACACTAGAACTGGACATGGTGATGAAAACGAAAAAGCCAGCCCGAAGGCTGGCCTTTTGTGCTCTTTCCGGGCCTATTGTTTCAGGCAGATTTACGACGGCGGGCTGCGCCAAGACCGAGCAGACCAAGGCTCAGCAGTGCCAGAGTGCCTGGCTCAGGGACAGCAACAGAGACGTTGTCCAGCATGATGCCAATATTGTCGCGGCCATCGTGATTGAAGCTGATGAAACTGGTGGTTTCGGTCATCACGGTGAAGCTGCGAACGATGGTTTGCCATGGATCGCTTGCGGCCAACTCAAAGCTTTCACTCAGGAAGCCACCCAGCATTACCTGCATGGTGTCATTGCTGCCATTGCGCTGGTTGCCTGAAATATCAAACATCAACGAATAGGTGCCGGCGCCGAGAGTGAATTCGTTGCTGAGCAGAGTGCCAGCATTGTTTCTTGATCCATCGAGATCAACGCATTTTCCCGTGCCACCAACACAGCTGATACCCCAATCGTTAGGGTCGGCGATAAGGTCAACAGTACCCTCTGAAACGGTCCAGTTGGCGAAGTTGTCATAGTTCAGCACTGACTCGCCAGCCGTTCCTTCAGAATCAAAATCGTCCTGGAAGATGGCATTGGCTTGAGCCCCGGCTGTAAACAGGGAACTGATAATGATTGCAGCGAAGTACTTCATTTGCATAATCTTGCTCCTCGCAAGGTTTGGTGTGAAGTACAACTAGCAAGAAGTGCGCCATTACCATAACCCCATGAAATCAAAGAAAGTGTAATTTATAAAATGGGCGTCATGTAAAAAATATCGACAGATACTGTTGAAGCCGGCTCAGTTTCTCTTCATTGATCAGACCTTCGCCAACCAGGCCCACCGTTCCGAGCCACGGTTTCCGATTACTTTACCCCTATACGTCGCCCTATAGCTTCCGTGATGGTGGTTTAGTTGTTAGGCAATAGGAGTGCCTGGATATGTGGTGGAAAGTTCTCGCAGTTGTCCCCGTTGCTTTGCTTGTACCTGCCCAATAACGAAACCCTGACCCTGGAGGCAACCATGCCGTCCGACCAACGTCCTCTGGCAGGGTTGGCAACGGGTATCACCATTGCCGATAATCCTTTTGAGGTGCCCGAGCGCACCGTGGATGAAAATGGTCTGCTTACGTGGCACCCGCCTATGTTGCTTCACTCAGGTATTACCCGGATTACGATATCGCGGTTGCCATACAGATTAATTCGGAAATTGGCATGATGGAGCAAGAGGGAAGCTTCATGGAGGTCGAAAACCGAGATCACCGAGGCCATTCGCAACCCGTACTTGAAAGGAGAGTAAAATGCTGAATTACTCAGAAAAAGTCAGGGAAATCTGGCAGCCCTATGGGCCTGAAACAGTGACGCCGGATTACAGAAACCTGGTACGGTACGCGACCCTGGCGGCATCCAGCCACAACACCCAGCCCTGGATCTTCGAACTGGAACAGAATCGGGTCCGGATTCTTCCCGATCTGTCACGGCGTTGTCCCGCTGTAGATCCCGATGACCACCACCTCTACGCGAGCCTGGGTTGTGCTGCCGAGAATCTGTTGCTGGCAGCGGAAGCGGCGGGGCTAAAAGGCCACTGTGTCTATGACGTTTCCACTTCCGGGGTGCAGATTGATTTTGAGGAAACGACCCCTTTCCGTTCGCACTTGTTCGAGGCCATTCCCGATAGGCAGTGCAGCCGGGTTGAATTCGATGGATCGCGACTCTCTGATGAGCCGTTGCAGCAGTTAGAGAATGCCGGGCAGGGCGATGGCGTCTCCATCATGCTGTTCACTGAGAATGACCAAAAAGAGCAGATAGCCCGATATGTCGCTGAAGGTAACTCTGCCCAGTTTCAGGACAATGCCTGGGCCCGGGAGCTTGAATCCTGGATTCGGTTTAACGGGCGAGAGGCCGTCGCTAGCGGTGATGGTCTGTATGGACCGGTCATGGGAAACCCCGATGTGCCTCGCTGGCTTGGGTTGTTGGCGATGCGCTTCGGGTTCTCTGCGAAGAAGCAGAACCAGAAAGACGTCCGGAACATCCGGAGCTCATCCGCCATTGCCGTACTGATTTCCGATATCGACGACAAGCGCCATTGGATTGAGGCGGGCCGCTGCTATGAGCGACTTGCCCTGCAGGCAACTGCGCTGGACTTGAGGACGGCTTTTATTAACCAGCCGGTTGAGGTGGCACCCTTACGCGCGGAGTTCGTCCGTTTTCTCGGCATCGGGAATCGGCGGCCGGATCTTGTAGTGAGAATCGGTCGTGGTCCTGAAACACCAAGGTCCCTGCGCCGCCCGATAGAAGAGGTTGTGAGAACAAACTGATGCCCTGGATCACGCTACTCACCCAGTTGCTCCTCCCAGTCCTGCTATTGGGCTGGCTCGCTCTGTTTCCGGCAGCGGGCGCGCTGGCTTTTGCTCTTCAGGTACTGTCGATTGGTCTCGTGCTTTTCGGGCTTAGCCTTGCTGCGCTATGGGTGGTACCGCCGTTCTGGTTACCTTATCTGTACGCTCTGGTTTTTCTGTCAATCGTGATCTGGCAACTTATGACCAGTCGCTTTCCCATCCATGGCCTTTGGCAGGCGTCAGTTGGATCGACCGGGCTTATCGCGGTAGTCGCCGGGCTCGGATTGCTCGGGGGCTACATGGGTATAGGCGCACTTCAGGGGCGGATGACGCCCAACAGTGATGTGGTGGATATCGCGCCGCCCTTTGCTACCGGTCACTTTCTGGTTGCGCACGGGGGGACAACCGAAATGGTGAATGTCCATCTTCGGACCCTGGATGAATCTGTAGAGCGTTTCCGGCCCTGGCAGGGGCAGAGCAGAGGCCTGGATATCTTCCGCATCACACCCTGGGGATCGCATATGAATGGTTGGTGGCCGAAGGACCCGGCCCGGTACACCACGTTTGGCACTCCTGTGGTGGCGCCTTGCAATGGCAAGACGGCTAAAGTCGTTGATCAGTTTCAGGACATGACCGTTCCGGAAATGGATTCTGACAACAAAGCTGGTAATTATATTGCGGTCGACTGTGGTGATTTCGTAGTGATCCTGGCGCATTTGCGCCAGGGCAAGATGGCGGTCGCCGAAGGGGACCCGTTACGTGTTGGAGACTTCCTGGGCGAGGTGGGCAATTCGGGAAACAGTTCCGAACCGCATTTGCATATTCACGCCCAGCGCGGGTTGCCCGAGGGGGCACCTTTGGGCGGAGAGCCGTTATGGCTGACTATCAACGGAAAGTTTCTGAAACGCAATGACCGGCTCCAGGTACCTTGATTGGTGAGGGTGCTGCTCAGCAGGCTAACGGCTTTTTCGAATTCGGTGCCGCGTTCGGTTCAGGCGCCACTGGTTGACAGTGTAGACCTGCTTACAGAGTGCTTACAAATTCGGATTCCAGAAACAACAAAGCCCGCACAAGGCGGGCTAAGTCATTGAATCTTATGGTGCCCGGAGGCGGAATCGAACCACCGACACGAGGATTTTCAATCCTCTGCTCTACCAACTGAGCTATCCGGGCAAGTTGCCGTACTGCAGTGCAACGGGGCGCTATTAAACCGGTTTCGTTGGGTTGAGTCAAGGCTGGGCCGGAAAAATTCTTTCGGTTTTTCAGCCTGGTTAAACCCTGATCAGTTCTCCGGTGGAACGTAGCCTTCGGCCTTGTCGAAAGGCTCGTTGTTCAGGAAGCGGTCCATCTGGGCCTGCAGGTATTTGCGGGTGTTCGGGTCCATCAGGCTGAGGTGTTTTTCGTTGATCAGCATGGTCTGCTGGGCCTGCCATTCCTGCCAGGCCTTTTTGGAGACGTTCTCGTAAAGTTCCTGGCCCTTGCTGCCGGGCATGGGCGGTGCGTCGAGGCCTTCGAGCTCTTCCTGGAATTTTTTGCAGAATACGGTGCGGCTCATAGGTGCTCCTGTGGGCATTCATGATGTTGATGACCGGGATGATACCAGATACTGACCGGGCTTCAGATCAGTGTGTTCTGCTCCGGGTTGGTCAGCAGGGTGCGTATGGGCGCGGGCAGGCCGAGGGTCAGGGCCTGGTCGCGGTGCAGCCAGCGCTGACTGTGTTCATCGCGGACGGTTATTATGGTGCCACTTACCTGCAGCCGGGCCGGCTGGATGTGAAGGTGGTAATGACTGAAGGTATGACGAAAACTACTGATCAGTTCCGGCTCGTCGCAGTCATAACCCAGGGTGCTGGCGCAGGCGTCCGGGAGTTCCTCTGAGGTGTAGGCCGGGTCAAGTTCCGGCAGGCTCCACAGTCCGCCCCAGATGCCGCTCGGTGGGCGTCTTTCCAGCAGGATGCGGCCCTCGTGGTCCTCAAGGATGACCACCCAGGTGGTTTTCTCCGGTTTGTCCTTTTTGGGTTTGGATCCCGGGTACAGCGCCACGCTGCCCTCTGCGAAGGCCTGGCAGCCGGATTGCAGGGGGCATTGGTTGCAATCGGGGCGACTGCGGGTACACACCAGCGCGCCCAGATCCATAATGGCCTGGGTGTAGTCACGAACCCGCTGATCAGGTGTGTGGGCTTCTGCGTGGTGCCACAACTGGTTCAGGGTCCGGGTTTGTCCTGGCCAGCCGGGTACGGCGTGGTAGCGGGCCAGAACCCGTTTGACGTTGCCATCGAGTATCGCAGCCCGTTGATGGAATGCCTGGGCAAGGATAGCTGCGGCTGTGGAGCGACCTATGCCGGTGAGGGATTCCAGTTGCTGCTGGTTTGCAGGAAATTCACCACCAAACCCGGTCACCACTGCCCTGGCGGCTTTCTGCAGATTGCGGGCACGGGCGTAGTAGCCGAGGCCAGACCAGTGGCTGAGGACATCGTCTGTTGGTGCCTCTGCCAGGGCATGTACATCCGGGAAGCGCTTCATGAAGGCTTCGAAGTAGGGGATGACGGTGGTCACCTGGGTCTGCTGCAGCATGATTTCCGAGACCCACACCCGGTAGGCGTTCTGGTCCCGGTGCCACGGCAGGTCGTGCCTGCCGTGCTGGTCGTACCACTGCAGCAGATCCCGGGCGAAGTGTTCGCTCATCGTCCGATCAGGCCCCGAAGCGCATCCTTGACCCGTTCACCGGATTCGCCCTCAAGGCGCTTGTCAATTTCTTCGCGGGCCCGTTCTTCGACCTTTTCCCGTGCCTCGTCGGTTTCCTCGCGGACTCTTGCCCTGGCCGCATTGGCGGCAATGTCTTTCAGGGTGTCGCTGAAGCGTGAGCCATCGAAAGAGCACAGGCCGGCTGGATCTTCGGTAAAGTTGCCCCGGCACTCAACCGGGATCACCACGTTCTGCACGTAGTCGCTGACCCGGCAGGCGTTGTCGCGGTGAATCTCGCCGACAATACGCAGGCCCAGCTCGTAATCTACCTGCGAAGCGGCCATATCAACCTTGCCGTTGCCTTCCAGGCGCATGCCGGCAAGGGCGGCGACCAGGTCGCTGTTGGTCAGGGTGTTGCCATCAATCTGCAGCGATCCGCTCATATCATTGAAGGGTGTGGTGCTGCCCCAGTCGGCTGCAGGCGTGGCGAGGGTATCCTGGTTGACCAGTGCGATACCCTGGCAAGCCATGCGGGTCAGGTTCATGCGGGTGAATTCGCCCTCAGCGAGTGCAAATCCTATTTCACCGTTGGCGCTTTCCCGCAGTGCCGAGATCCGGTTGCCCCGGGTGGTGACATTGACATTGAGGTTGGCTTCGCCCGCCAGCATATCCATGTCCGCCAGGTCCATCAGCAGCGGCCGGGTTTCCACATCGGCTACCTGCATGCCGACGGTCCACGCCGGGTTGTCGGTACGCGCATCAATGGTTACCGACGACTTGAACCCGCCCTCATAGAGCTGGCCACTGAAGTCCCGCAGGCGCAGTTGGCCGTCGGCCGCTGTAATGTCGGTGTTGATGCTGGCGATGGTCAGGTTGCTGATGATCAGTTCGCCCAACCCGAAGCCAAGCTTCATGTCCAGATCACGAAGGGTTTCCAGGGGCAGAAGGTCACCTTCTGCTGCTGCCTGTTGCTCCGCGGGCGCTTCCTCGTCGCTGGCTGGTGGCAGGTAGCGGTCGGCGTTAAGGGCGTCACCCTCCAGGTTGAAAACCAGCGCGCTGGTGCTCAGGTTGTAGCTGCCACCACCGGTGAACAGGGTGTCGTCCAGCGTGATGACCAGTTCGCTGAGCTCAACGGTGCCGGCAGGGCCACCGATTGTGGTGCTGAAGCCAAGTTTAGTCAGCACATCGGGGTCTTCTGTCTGGATGTCGTCGATACCCAGGGCCTGGAACAGTTCGCGCAGTGAAAACTCGGATATGCGGATTTTGCCGTCCAGCCTCGGCTGATCACCCAGTCCGGCAATGTTCAGGTCAGTATGCAGTTCGAGGTTGGCGAGGGTTGCACGGAAATCGCTGACGGCAGCGGTTCCGGCTTCGAGGTTGGCGTTGGCTGAACCGGTCAGTCGTGCCTGGGCCGTCCGGTCACCCAGTTGCTCGCCGTTGAGACCGAATTGCGCGTCCAGCCCGGAAACAGAGAACGTATTCAGTGCTTCGTTGGCGTTCAGGCGCATGCTCATCTCGCCGTCAATGGTCAGCTCCGGCTGGGTGGTATTGACCTGGAACCCGAGTTCCACTGGAAATTCGGAGCCCAGCGCAATCTGGCTGGCCATCAGCGAGAAGTCCTGAAGCACGATGGTCTGACCGCTGGCCTGGTCATCGAACTGAACCCGGGCATTGGTAATGCGGATCTCTTCAACGTTGAAGTTCAGCAGGTCACCGGATACCTCGCTGTCTGCAGGTTCTTCTGTGGTGGCCTCGGGCTTGCTGTCGTCACCCTCCGGCATGATGCGGCTCCAGTTGCCCTCGCGGTTTTCATCCATCACCAGGCGGGCGTCGAGGCCGTCCAGAACGAAGGTATGAACTTTCGGAGACATGGCTACCAGCGACCAGAAATCCACCTGTGCCACCAGACGCTCGAGGCTTACCAGTGGCTCACCTTCCAGTTTCGCTTCCACTTCATTCAGTTCAATTCCCAGCGGAAACAGTGACCAGCCGATGTCGCCGGCAAGATCCAGTTCCAGATTGGTCTTCTGCGCAACCGCAGTTTCGATCTGTGGGCGATAAGTGTTGGGGTCAATAACAAATACGGCAATAGCGACGGCGGCAACAGCCAGCACCACAAGGCCGACAATTGCCAGAATCAGGTAGCGCAGAACTTTCATCGTGATGGCATCCTTTCGGGTAAAGCAAGTGGAGCGCCGGAACCGGCCGCAGGCCGGTTGGCAAACTGGAGAAATAGCGCTGTCATTGCCTAAGAATAACGTACACCGGGCAAAATAAAAGCACGGGGTGTATGACAAAGCTGCAGGGTTTGGCCACAATAGGGAGCTTCCCTTACATTGTATGTGCATACTGACGTCAGCGTGGTGGTCTCCGGAAGCGGGACTTCCAACCTACTGAAAACAGGACTGGAGGACACTGGAGTGGCAATTACCGTCGCGATTGAACTGAACCGGGACATCGAACTGCCGGCATCCTATGACGAGGCCTTTGCGCTGCTGTCGGAAGTACCCCGTTCCGTCAGCCATTTTCCGAAAGTGGACAAGCTGGTGGATCTTGGCGACAACACCTATCGCTGGGAGATGGAAAAAATCGGCGTCGACAAGCATTCCATCCAGTCCGTGTATGCCTGCAAATACCACTCTGACAAGGATTCCGGAAAGATCACCTGGGAGCCGGTCAAGGGTGAGGGCAATGGCCTGGTTCGTGGTCACTGGACCCTGACCCGTGTAGACGACAACCGCACCCGGGCAAAATTCCAGACCACGGCGGAACTCACCCTGCCACTGCCGGGCTTGCTGAAGCTGGCGATCAGCCCGGTGGTGAAGCATGAGTTCAACAGTCTCGTTGATACCTACATGAAAAACCTTCAAAAGGCGTTCTGACCTCAGGCTCTGCCGTGCCGTTGCCTGCTTGCGTTGCTATCGTTTCGATAGTGGCAGGAATAGCAGCAGGCACGGGACGCCGCGTCCGGTTCACGGTATAATCTGCGGATAAACGAACCCCTGGCGCCTGTCGCCCCAAGATTCCGGAGTCTCCATGGCCGAACGCAAGGCTCGGGTAGAACGAAATACCCTTGAAACCCAGATCACGGTCGAGATTGATCTCGACGGTACCGGCACGTCGAATTTCGATACCGGCGTACCATTTCTTGAGCACATGATGGACCAGATTGCCCGTCACGGGCTGGTGGATATCTCCGTCAAGTCTACCGGTGATCTGCACATCGATGACCACCATATGGTGGAGGACATCGGTATCACCCTGGGTCAGGCCTTCCGTCAGGCGGTTGGCGACAAGAAGGGCATTCGTCGATACGGCCACGCCTATGTGCCGTTGGACGAAGCCCTGTCGCGAGTGGTCATCGATCTGTCCGGTCGCCCCGGGCTGGCCATGGACGTGCCCTACACCCGCGCCTCAGTGGGTGGTTTTGATGTGGACCTGTTCGAGGAGTTTTTTCACGGCTTTGTGAATCACTCCATGGTGACCCTGCACATCGATAATCTGAAGGGCAAGAACACCCACCACCAGATCGAGACCGTGTTCAAGGCCTTCGGTCGCGCGCTGCGCATGGCCATCGAAATGGACGAGCGTATGGCCGGCATCACACCTTCTACCAAGGGGTCGCTGTAAGCGCCCCTGAATTCAATTTCAGGAATCCTCCTCTGACATGAAAACCGTTGCCATAATCGATTACGGCATGGGCAATCTTCATTCCGTCAGCAAAGCCGTTGAGCTGGTTGCCCCTGGCGTGCGGGTGCTGGTCACCGACGATGCCAGCCAGATCCGCTCTGCTGACCGGGTCATTCTTCCGGGCGTGGGTGCCATTCGCGACTGTATGGCGGAAATCCGTCGCCTGGGCGTGGATGACCTGGTCAGGGAAGTGGCTGTCGACCGGCCGCTGCTGGGTATCTGCGTGGGTATGCAGGCACTGATGTCCCACAGTGAAGAGAACGGTGGTGTT
>NZ_CAXBDN010000025.1:0-25029 GCF_963974375.1 uncultured Marinobacter sp. | reverse complement strand
CTGCGCATCCGCCCCGTTAGTACCCTGCCGGAGTGACTCCCGGCGGTCTCAGCTCAGGACCATTACTGCGTCCATTTCCACCGGTACGCCCTTGGGCAGGGCAGACACTTCGATAGCCGCCCGGGCCGGATAGGGCTCCTGGAAACAGGTGGCCATGACCTCATTGACAGTGGCGAAATTGGCCAGGTCGGTCATGTAGATATTGAGTTTGACAATGTCCTGCAGATCGCCACCGGCAGCCTCGCAAACGGCCTTCAGGTTCTGAAAAACCTGCCGGGTCTGGACCGCGAAATCACCGGCTACCACTTCCATAGTGGCAGGATCCAGGGGAATCTGGCCAGACAGGTAGACGGTGTCCCCCGCTTTGACCGCCTGGGAGTAGGTACCGATTGCCTGGGGGGCATCATCGGTCTGGATAATGGATTTGTTACTCATTGGCTCAATTCCCGAGTTGCTGTTAAATCGCAATGCTGACGCCCGTGGCTGCCACCTGTCAACCCGGGCCCGGGGCTCAGTGCCGTATCCGGCTGATGTGAGTCACGGCACGGATGTTACGGATCCGGCGCATCACACGGGCAAGATGCTTGCGGCCATTCACGTGCAGTACCACGTTGACAATACTGAGCCGCGCATTCTGCTCTTCCACATTGATCCGCTCGATGTTGCCATCGGCCATGGCCACCGCGCCGGCCAGTTCGGCGATGACCCCGCGCTGACGCTCCAGCTCCACCCTCAGCTCCACCGAGAACTCATCAGCTATGTCTTTTGCCCACTTGAGGTGGGTCAGCTGTGCCCGGTCTTCCGAGCCTTCTGGCAGTCGCTTGCAGGTATCGCTGTGGATCAGCAGGCCCCGGCCTGAATCCATAACCCCCACCACGGGGTCCCCCGGTATGGGCTTGCAACAACTGGCAAATCGGACCAGAAGTCCCTCCGTGCCGCGTATGGTAACAGCATTGGTTTGCGGGTCCGGTTGCAACTGCCCCAGATCCACCGACGTGCTTTCCGACCCCAGGTCGCCGGCCACCAGCTGGCGGGCAATCAGGTAGGCCATGCGGTTACCCAGCCCGATCTCGCACAGCAGATCATCAAAACTGGATACCTGGTTATGCTGCACCACGGCATCAATCTGACTCTGGCTGAGGCCTGACAGTTTTTGTGAAAATCCGTTGAGAGACTTCTTCAGCAGGGTTTTACCCAGTGCCAGTGACTCTGTGTGCTGTTGCAGCTTCAAGGCGTGACGGATGCTGCTGCGGGCCTTGCCGGTGGCCACAAAGCTCAGCCAGGCGGGATTGGGCCGGGCCCCGGGCGCGGTAATGATCTCTACGGTCTGGCCGCTCTGCAGGGGCTGGCTCAGGGAGGCCAGATTGCGATTGATGCGGCAGGCAACACAGGCATTACCGATATCGGTGTGGATGGTGTAGGCGAAATCCACCGGTGTGGCGCCGGAGGGCAATTCCAGTATTTTTCCTTTCGGCGTGAACACATAGATTTCATCGGGGAACAGATCGGTTTTGACGTGCTCGATAAATTCCAGAGAGTCGTCTGCCCGTTCCCGCATTTCCATCAGGCCCTTGACCCAGCGGTCAACCCGTTTCTGATTGACGGCGGTCACCGGCGACTGCTCGTGCTTGTACATCCAGTGGGCAGCAATACCATCGTTGGCAATCTGCTCCATTTCCTCGGTACGGATCTGGATTTCAATGTTCACATGCATACCAAACAAGGTGGTGTGCAGGGACTGATAGCCATTGGCCTTGGGCATGGCAATGTAATCCTTGAAGCGGCCAGGCAAAGGCTTATAAAGGCTGTGCATGGCGCCAAGAATCCGATAGCAGTCATCTTCCGTGTCGGTGACGATACGGAAGGCGTATACATCCATGATTTCATGAAAGGATTTGTGCCGGAACTTCATCTTGTTGTAGATCGAATTCAGGTGTTTCTCACGACCAAGAATGCGCCCGGGCAGGCCCCGTTCAGTCAGCTTTTCCTCAAGCCGGCCGCGGATTTCATCAATGATTTCCCGGTGACTGCCACGCAGTTTGTTGATGGCCTGGGTGATATAGCGGGAGCGCATCGGGTAAAGCGCTGAAAAACCCAGATCCTCCAACTCGGTACAGACCCGGTGCATACCCAGCCGGTTGGCAATGGGAGCATAGATATCAAGCGTTTCGGTGGCGATCCGTTTGCGCTTCTCATAGGGCATGGGACCGAGGGTACGCATGTTATGGAGCCGGTCCGCCAGCTTGACGATGATAACGCGGATATCCCGGGCCATCGCCAGCGTCATTTTCTGGAAGTTCTCGGCCTGTGCCTCGGCGCGGGAGCGGAATTCGATCTGGGTCAGTTTGCTGACACCATCCACCAGATCCGCAACAGACTCTCCGAATTGCTCATTGAGCGCGTCTTTCGGAATACCGGTATCTTCAATGACGTCGTGCAGCATGGCCGCCATCAGGCTCTGGTGGTCGAGGCGCATATCCGCAAGAATGCCGGCCACCGCAAGCGGGTGGGTAATATAGCGCTCGCCACTGCGGCGCATCTGGCCCTCGTGGGCCTGTTCGGCGTAATAGTAGGCCCTTCGCACCTGATTGACGCGACCACGGTCAAGATAGCTGCTGAGCTGACCTGCCAGATCCTCAACTGATGTTTCGTCAATCACCGCTTCCGACACCGCGCCTCCGTTTCTCTTTTCAACTGGCCATCTGTAGCTTTGACCTCATTGCTGGCCGCAGAGACAAAAAAACCCGAATGCGAACATTCGGGTTCTTCCATCACCCCGCCGGGAAAGCATGCCCCCTGTTCGGGCACCCTTGCTTCCACTATAAATCCATCGGGGCAGATATCAATGGCCATTTACGCCATTAACAGTAATAACTTACTCGTCATCGACCTCTTTCAGCAGATCGCGGCTGATTTTTCCTGCTGCGATTTCCCGCAGGGCGATGACTGTCGGCTTGTCGTTTTCTTCGGGAACCAGGGGCTCATAGCCCTTGGTCGCGATCTGGCGAGCGCGTTTGGTGGCCAGCATAACCAGCTGAAAGCGGTTATCGACGTGTTCCAGGCAATCTTCAACGGTGACTCGTGCCATAACTTCCCCGACTGTGAATTACAGATTCTGATAGATTCAGTAAGCCTGCCATGAAATCGGGCAGGGCTCGAAAGACCGCATAGTTTAGCGCCAACCGGTCATATTGTACACACTGATGACTCACTGGTTATCGTCAGGTACAGCGCCCATCAACTCCGACAGAAGCCCGGCATGACGCACTTCCTGAACTTTCATTCGCAACCGCTGGGCGGCGACTATAGCGAGCAGTTCTGTGAGGGCATGGTCAAAATCGTCATTAACCACCAGGAAATCAAATTCCAGGGCATGGCTGCATTCCTCGGCGGCCTCCTTCAACCGGCGCGCAACCACCTCTGGCGCATCGGTACCGCGGCCGGTCAGGCGTTCCTGCAGTGCCGCAAAGGAAGGCGGCACGATAAAGATGCTGACACAACCGGGCATCAATCGACGGATCTGGGCTGCCCCCTGCCAGTCAATTTCCAGAATCACATCCTGACCCCTGGCGAGGGTCTGCCCCACCCACACCTGGGAGGTACCGTAGTAGTTTCCGAAAACATCAGCATGCTCGAGGAACTCTCCCCTGCCGATCATTGCCTCGAAAGCCTCACGGGGCACAAAGTGATAATTGACACCATCCTGCTCACCCGGACGAATGGGTCGGGTGGTGTGCGATACCGAAACCCCAAGTCTGGCATCGCGCTTGAGCATGGCGCCCACCAGGCTGGTCTTGCCAGCTCCGGAAGGTGCCGAAATCACGTACAGAGTGCCTGTTTCGACGGGCTGAGTCATAACACCTGAGATACTCCGGAAGTGCCGCCTGCCGGGTGCCGCAATCAGCACCGACAAGGTTCAGAATCATCGGGCCACTGACCGGAGCCCGTTCAAAGAGTGCGCAATTATACGGATTCCGGCGCCGGACGCACACCCGCTGTTATTCGAGGTTCTGCACCTGTTCTCGCATTTGTTCAATCAACACCTTGAGATCGACCGCCGTGCGGGTTACTGCAGCATCGATTGACTTGCTGCTGAGGGTATTGGCCTCACGGTTCAGCTCCTGCATCAGAAAATCAAGACGCCGGCCAACGGCCTCATCCCGCTGCAGGGTTTCCTGCACCTCCCGGATGTGCGCATCGAGCCGGTCGAGCTCTTCAGCCACATCCGCCTTCTGGGCCTGCATCACCATTTCCTGGGACAGCCGCTCGGGATCCAGCTCTACCTGCGCCTTGCGAAAACGTTCCCGCAGGTTCTGGTCCTGCTGCTGCAACAGCTCCGGCATTCGGCTGCGCACCCCAGCCACCAGATCATTGATGGTCTGCAGGCGCTCATCGAACAACGGCCGCAGGCGCTCACCTTCCCGCTCACGTACCGATACCAGTTCGGCAACGGTGCGCTGGAACAGCTCTTTCGCGGCGCCCCGGACCGGTGTCAGATCCGGCTCCTGCTGGTCAAGAACGCCCGGCCAGCGGAGAATCTCCAGGGCGCTGATATGGGCAGGATTGTCCAGCAGCCGGTTGACGTAATTGACGGCATCGTTCAGCTCGCCGGCAATACGGTCATTGATAGACAGCCCGCTGCCAGCCGCTTCATTCTGCTGCAGCCGGATGCCCACATCCACCTTGCCCCGCCCCAGTGTTCGCCGCAGATGGTCGCGAAAATCGTTCTCCAGCTCCCGCAGAGCTTCCGGCAACCGGAACGAGGGTTCCAGGTAACGATGATTGACGGTGCGAATCTCACAGGTCACCGTCCCCCAGTCCGCCTGAGTTTCCTGGCGGGCAAACGCCGTCATGCTACGGATCATGGTCTCTCCAAGGGCTGTCAAACGGTTTTCAAGTGCCTCAGTCTAACAGCGACCCCTGCCCCAGGCGAGTCAGCAGCCTGCCGGCCCCCATGCTATACTACGCGACCTTCAAACCTCGGGCGACACAGTCGTCACCTTACTCATCTTACAGACACTCAGGATGCACCTATGAGACCCAGCGGAAGATCGCCGGAACAACCAAGAGACGTCAGAATCACCCGCCACTTTACCCGCCACGCTGAAGGCTCGGTTCTGGTGGAGTTCGGTGACACCCGGGTGATCTGCACTGCCTCGGTGGAAAACAAGGTTCCGCCGTTTCTGCGGGGCGAAGGCAAGGGCTGGATAACGGCCGAATACGGCATGTTGCCCCGCTCTACCGGCAGCCGGATGGGACGCGAAGCCGCCCGCGGCAAACAGGGTGGCCGTACCGTCGAGATCCAGCGCCTGATTGGTCGCTCGCTGCGGGCAGCGGTTGACTTGAGCGCCCTCGGCGAACACTCCATTACCATTGACTGTGACGTCATCCAGGCCGACGGCGGCACCCGCACAGCCGCCATCACTGGTGGCTGTGTCGCCCTGGTGGACGCACTGAATCATCTGGTCAAGGAAGGTCGCCTGAAACAGTCACCGTTAAAGCAGATGGTGGCGGCGGTGTCGGTGGGTGTATACCGTGGCACGCCGGTCGTGGACCTGGACTACCCGGAGGATTCCGAGGCCGAGACCGACATGAATGTCATCATGACCGATCAGGGTGGTTTCATTGAGATTCAGGGCACCGCTGAAGCGGCGCCGTTCGTGCAGGACGAACTCGACAGCATGCTGGCGCTGGCAAAATCAGGCATTGCGTCGCTGTTTGAAATCCAGAAAGCGGCCCTGAACGCGGGCTAGCGCGTTTACGCGATGTTGCATGGCAGCTCTCGTTGCCACGCAACATCGCTCACGGCGTCAGAAGCTGATGTCGATGTCATAGTCCATGATCAGCGGGGCGTGATCCGAGAAACGGGTGGCGTCGTCTATCCAGCCATCGCGGATGGTTTTCCGGATACCCGGCGTCAGTAACTGGTAGTCCACACGGATACCGACGTTCTTGCGCTCACCGCCGTCCCATTCCGGCCACCAGGTAAACTGGTTGCTCTGCTTGTTAACCTCGCGGAACGCATCAATGGTGCCCTGCTCATCGATCAGGCGGTCAAGCCACGCCCGCTCGTGAGGCAGGAAACCGGAAACATCAAGCTGGTGATAGACCGGACTGGCGTCGGTGACATGGTGAGCGGTCTGCAGGTTTGCACAAAAGATGAACTGACGCCGTTTGCGCAGGGTTTTCTGGATGTGCAAACCAAACCCTTCAAGAAATGCATCCTTGTGGTCAAGCACGGTCAGATCGTCTTCGCCCAGCAATTCGTCTTCCCGCCCCAGGGCGCAGGGTGCCAGCACACAGGCCACGCTGACCTTGTCAAAGTCCGCCTGCAGAAAGCGACCCTCACGGTCTGCCTGTTCGTTGGCGAAACCGTACATGATGGCTTTCGGGAAATGGCGGGTATAGATGCCCACACCACCATCCTCGTTTTTTTCACCGTCGATAAAGTAGGCTTCATAGCCCTCAGGGACAAGGCCTCGGTCTTCAATCTCATAGGCCCTCATGCGATGATCCTGAACGCAGATCACGTCAGCATCCTGACCCGAAATCCAGTCAAAGAAGCCCTTTTCAATAGCCTGTTCGAGGCCGTTGACGCTGACAGATACTACACGCATACGTATTCCCTGATTCGGTTTGTGTGTATGATACCGTTTTTACACGTTTTTGAAAGAACCAGATCCTGCCAGAAGCCTTGCCATGCATGACTACCAGCACGAATTCATTGAGTTTGCCATTCACCGGAATGTTCTTAAGTTCGGTGAATTCACCCTGAAGTCCGGACGCACCAGTCCCTACTTCTTCAACGCCGGCCTGTTCAACACCGGCGATGACCTGCTCCGCCTGGGTCAGGCCTACGCTGCGGCACTGTCCCGGAGCGGGCTGGAGTATGACATCATTTTCGGGCCTGCCTATAAGGGCATACCGCTGGCAACCACTACCGCCATGACCCTTGCCAACCAGGGTGACAACCGCCCCTGGGCGTTCAACCGCAAGGAAGCCAAGGATCATGGCGAAGGCGGAAATATCGTTGGCGCTCCGCTGGCAGGCAGGGTCCTCATTATCGATGATGTCATCACCGCAGGCACCGCCATCCGCGAGTCCATGGACCTGATCAAGGCCGCAGGCGCCACGCCCGCCGGCGTCCTGATCGCCCTCGACCGCCAGGAGCGCGGTAAAGGCGCGCAATCCGCCATTCAGGAGGTGGAAGACTCCTTTGGCATCCCCGTGGTCAGCATCATCCGCCTGGAACAGGTACTGCACTATCTGCAGAGCCGGCCAGGCTTCGAAAGCCATGCCGAAGCCGTGGCCCGCTACCGGGCGGAATTTGGCGTCTGACCTTCTGCCACTGCAAACAACCGATGTTGTGAAACCGGCACTTCGCGAACTGTCACCTTCTGGTATGCTTGCAGACAGAACATACTGACCCAGCCCTGTACGGTTTTCATATATGGCACTGACTCAGCGACTCATCCCCCCTCTGATTGCCGTCGTTCTGACACTGGCAAGCGGCGTTGCAGACGCCCGCATGTACCGCTATCAGGACGATAATGGCCAGATGGTGATCAGCAACACCGTGCCCCAGGAAGCCTCTGTCCGCGGCTACGAAATTCTCAATGCCCAGGGCCGGGTGATCGAACGGGTCGCCCCGGCCCCGACAGCGGAAGAAATTGCTGCCCGGGAAGCGGCCGAACAGCGCGAGCTGGACGCTGCCCGCCAGCAGGAACTTGACCGTGCGCTGCTCCTGAGATTCAGCCATCCGGACGAAGCCGTCCGCGCCATGCACCGCAAGATCCGGGAACTGGAAGGCCTGAATCAACTCAAGCGCGGCAATATATCAGTGATTGTCTCGCAGCTGGACAATGAACAGTCCCGGGCGGCGGACCTGGAACGTGCCGGTCGTGAAATTCCGGACGCGACGTTGCAACGCATTGACCGTCTGCAGGCCCAGATTGACGATATCGAACGGGAGATTGCAGCCCAGAATACGGACATTCGCACCATTCGCGAAGCCTATCTTGAAGACATTATCCGCCTCGAAGAAATAACCGGCCGCGAACGCACACTACCGCTGACCCCCAACCGCGACGAAAGCCAGCAATAGCCGCCAGCAAGTTACAGGCATCACTCGTTTCCACATAAAAAAAGGCCGTCCGCAGACAGCCTTTCGCAGTGCACAACCCGCCAATCAGGCGCTGGCAGTCTTGTCAGTGCTGGTCTTGTCGCTGGTGGTGCTTTTTGCCTTGCTGACCGGCTTGTCACCGGTAACGGCTTTGCTGACAGACTCAGCTTTTGATGATACTTCCTTGCTGGCGGTTTTAGCCGCTGAAGACACTTCCTTGTTGGCTGAACGGGCAGCACTGGACACGTCTTTGGCGGATTTGTCCGCAGCTTTTGACACTTCTTTTGCAGCATTACTGGAAGCCTTGCTGACTGCACCCGTTGTTTCGCGGGTTTCACGCTCAAGCTTGGCGACCAGATCAGCGGCAAAGCTGCCAACCTGGGTATTCAGCGTCCGCAACTGCTCAAATACCGCACCACTGGCGCCGTAGTAACGCTTGCGCAAGCCTTTGACGCTGTATTCACGAACTTCCTTTTCAAGCTTCTCGGCGTAATGGAAAGGGCGCTCGGCCAGTTTTTTCTGGCTGTCCTCGGCCGCATTAATGCCCTTTTCGACCATGTCCTGAATCTGTTCCTGCCATGATTTAAGCTTACCCATGGGGCTATCTCCTGTCGTAGTCTCTATTGATTTCGGTCCTGAAGGCGCCTTGCTAATGGTTCCGGCCCGGCGCCTTACCGCTGACTCTGAACAGATCATATCCGCACAAATTAGAGTAATCACACTAGAAACACCCCTGGATTCTCAGGTCACCTCAAAGTGAACCACCCTGCAATTTACGTTTTCGTCACTTGAGACCGCCAAGGTTTTCGCCATAATCGGACGCTCGAAAAAGCAAAGAGATAGGGAAATTTCAGAGAGCTGTGGCCCTGGGGTGGCCGACCCCCAACGTGTTTTACCCGACCTGCGAGACTTATCCGTACCAACGATTGTCCGACGAGGAAACCTATGACTTTTTCGGCACAGCAACACGCCAGACATTGGCCGCTGGCATTACTCCTGATCACCCTCATAGCCCTGACCGGGTGTCGAGGCGACTCCAATATCTCCCGTGCACTGTCCGGAGGAAATACCCAGAGCACCAACGAGACAGAACAGACCAGTGCATCATCGGACGACCAGCACGAACCAGAGCAGCCGCAACAGTCGCCCATCAACGGAGGAAGTAACAGTCCGGCAAATTCCCAAAACCCGGCTGAAGACACTGCCAGTCAACCACAGGATGCCCTTGCAGATCGTTCCGATGAGGCCGAGACGCCGCTGGTGGCTGACCCGGTATTTGTTGAACGCCCCACCCTGCAGTGGGACAGCCCGCTGACCCGGGAAGACGGCAGCAAGCTGTTTCCTGGCGAAATCAGTGGCTACAAGGTGTATTTCCGGCTTCGGCATCAGAAGCACTTCAGGACCATCGAGCTTGAAGGACCGGATGCAAATCGATTGAAACTGGATGACTTTGAAACCGGTGCCTACGAGTTTTCAGTCAGCACCCTTGACAGCGAAGGCCTTGAAAGCCAGCGTTCGGAGCCCGTTCCGGTTGATCTGATCTGATCTGATCTGATCTGATCTGACAATGCTGCGCCCCAACATGGATGGGGCGCAGCTTGTTCTCGGCCGTGTAAGCTACCGGCTTTACCTTTCTGCCGTTGCCGGATTACCACCGAAAGATCACCCAGCTCGGGATCAGCAAGGTGGATCGGTCCTCCCGGATCCAGCCGCCACCATCCGCCGGCACCAGGTAGTACGCGGGCCCCCGGTTCGGAACAACCTTTATCTCCCGCAGTTCGCCGTTCACCCGATATTCATAGAAAACCTCATTCTCACCCGGCCGGATCACAATTTCCGAGTCAGATGCATCTGGCTGGTATTCCGGAATGACCACCGGCTCCTGCGGCTGGTCGACAGGACGGTCAAGGGCGCGACGGTCATCCGCGGCCTGCACAGCAAACGCCCATGCGAAAACCGCAAGACCCGCCAATGCGGAGAACCGACGTAGTTTCATGATAACCTCTGTTGCTGATGGCGCCACCGCAACCGCCGGATGGCTGACTCTGAAAGCGTTGCACAGGCTTTGTTAACCTTCAATCAGATTCCGGATCCTTTTTGACATGAATCAGCAGAAAATGCCTCCCGTTGTTCTGGTAGATGGCTCTTCGTACCTGTTCCGGGCATTCCACGCGCTGCCTCCGCTGACCACCAGCAAGGGCCAGCCCACCGGTGCCATCAAGGGTGTCATCAGTATGCTGCGGCGTCTCGAGCAGGACTTCCCTGGATCAAAGGTCGTTGTGGTTTTTGATGCCAAGGGCAAAACCTTCCGCAACGATCTGTACGAGGCCTACAAGGCCAACCGGCCGCCCATGCCGGAGGATCTGGCAACCCAGATTGAACCTATTCACCAGATAGTGCGCGCCATGGGCCTGCCCCTGCTGATCATCCCCGACGTTGAAGCCGATGATGTGATTGGCACCCTGGCCACCGAGGCGACCGCAAAAGGCGTCGATGTGGTGATCTCCACCGGTGACAAGGACATGGCGCAACTGGTGAGCGACCACGTCACCCTGATCAATACCATGACCGAAACCCGGATGGACCGGGACGGTGTCATCGAAAAATTCGGTATTGCCCCGGAGCAGATTGTGGATTACCTGGCGCTGGTGGGCGACAGCGTCGACAACATCCCCGGCGTCAGCAAGTGTGGCCCCAAAACCGCCGTCAAATGGCTGACCCAGTACAAGACCCTGGACAACCTCATGGCACACGCCGGTGAAATCGGCGGCAAGATTGGCGACAACTTCCGCGAAGCCCTGGACCACCTGCCCCTGAGCCGGGAGCTGGCCACCATCCGCACCAATGTCGAGCTGGAGTTTGGTATCGGCGAGGTTCGTCCGGCACCGGAAGACCGCGTGCAACTGCTTGAACTCTTCCGGGAATACGAATTCAAATCCTGGATCGCCGAGTACTCCGGGCCAGCGACGTCTGCCACTGACGAGCCATCATCGAACCCGGCTCATTCCGGCCCGGAGACTGACCCCGCTAATCACAAGGCCCTTGAGCGCAACTACCAGGTAATTCTGGAGCAGGCCGAACTGGAGCTGTGGATAGACCGGCTCAGGCAGTCACAACTGTTTGCCTTCGATACCGAAACCACCAGCCTGCGCTACAGCGAGGCAGAAATCGTCGGTGTTTCTTTTGCCGTGACCCCCGGGGAGGCCGCCTATCTGCCACTTGCCCACGATTATATGGGCGCCCCGGAACAGCTGGACCGGGATGAAGCACTGGCCCTGCTGAAACCGCTGCTGGAAGACGCCAGTCTTCGCAAGGTCGGGCAAAACCTGAAGTACGACATGAATGTGCTGGCCAACCACGGTATCGAACTGCGGGGCATAGCCGAAGACACCATGCTGGAGTCCTACGTCCTGAACTCCACCGCCACCCGCCACGATATGGACAGCCTGGCCCTGAAATATCTGGGCGAGCAAACCACCAGTTTCGAATCCGTCGCCGGTAAAGGCGCCAAACAGCTCACCTTCAATCAGGTGGACCTTGAGCAGGCCGGGCCCTATGCCGCCGAAGACGCGGATATCACCCTGCGCCTGCACCAGGTGCTGCGCCCGCTGCTGGAGGCGACGGGGCGCCTCAGGTCCGTTTACGAGGACATCGATCTGCCGCTGGTGCCGATACTCTCTCGCATTGAGCAGCGCGGTGTTCTGATCAACGCTTCCACACTACGTCAGCACAGCCAGGAGCTGGCAGAGCGCATGGCTGAACTGGAAAAAGAGGCGCACCAGGAAGCCGGCGAAGTCTTCAACCTGGGTTCTCCCAAACAGTTGCAGGCCATTTTTTACGACAAGATGGGACTCCCGGTGGTCAGGAAAACGCCCAAAGGTGCCCCCTCTACCGCCGAACCGGTGTTGCAGGAACTGGCCCACGAGCACGCGCTGCCCAGACTGATTCTTGAGCACCGCAGCCTCAGCAAGCTCAAGTCCACCTATACCGATACCCTGCCCGACCTGATCAGCCACCGGACCGGCAGGGTACACACGTCTTACCATCAGGCGGTAACGGCCACCGGGCGACTGTCCTCGTCGGAACCCAACCTGCAGAACATCCCGATCCGCACCGAGCAGGGCCGGCGGATTCGCCAGGCCTTCGTGGCACCGGAAGGGTTTATCATCATGGCAGCCGACTACTCGCAGATCGAGCTGCGCATCATGGCTCATCTGTCAGGCGACACAGGCTTGCGGGATGCATTTTCCCGTGGCGAGGACATTCACCGGGCCACCGCCGCCGAGGTATTTGGTGTGTCCGTAGAGGAGGTCAGCCCGGACCAGCGCCGCAGCGCCAAAGCCATCAACTTTGGCCTGATCTACGGCATGTCCGCCTTCGGGCTGGCGCGGCAACTGGAGGTGGAACGGAAGGTGGCCCAGAACTACATTGATCGCTACTTCGAGCGTTACCCCGGCGTTCTGGCCTACATGGACCGGATCCGGCGCCAGGCTCACGATGATGGCTATGTCGAAACCCTGGCGGGCCGCCGGCTTTACCTGCCGGAGATCAATGCCCGCAACAAGCAGATGCAACAGGCCGCAGAGCGCACGGCCATCAACGCCCCCATGCAGGGTACGGCAGCGGACATCATCAAACGGGCCATGGTGGAAGTCGACAACTGGCTGCTGCAGGCGCACCCCGACGATGCCCGGGTGATCATGCAGGTACATGATGAACTCGTCCTCGAAGTGCGCCCGGCAGCGGTGGAAAAGGTTCGCGAAGGTCTTGAGAAGCGGATGTCAGCCGCCGCTACTCTTGATGTGCCTTTGCTGGTGGAAACCGGCACCGGCAACAACTGGGACGAAGCCCACTGAGGGACCCTGAACGCTCACTTCTGGTGCGCCGACAAACTCATCGCACCAGAAGTGAGCGACCACCTGAACAACAGAAGCCCTTGTTTTCAAATCGGATTCCCTGCCAACACGGGTAATCGCTGTTTAGTCACTGGCGCTTTCGACGGCATACTTCTCGCATGGTACATCCGAAACCAATACTCAAGTAGGTCCCATGCGAGGCAGCTTCATGACATCTCCGGCAACCGAACGCAGTTGGCTGTTTGATCCTTCGACACTGAAGCTGGTGCACCAGTGCCGCAAGCTGATCCAAATGGAGTTTGGCGTCAAACTGCACCTCACCGATGAGGCCCTGGAACAGCGACTGGCCAGCTACGCGGGTAAATCCCGGTCGGCCAGCCTGGGGCGCACCTGGCGCACGCTTCAGGAGCAGGTCCCGGGTCTCAAGGTTTATTCATCTGAAGCGGAATCAGGTAATACGGCGAAGACGCTGCGAGGCCAGACCCTCGCCGACCGTAACAGCAGCCCGCCAGAAAACCCCGGGGACAGGCCCGTAAAGACCATTACCTATCGGGGGCAGACCATTACGGTATAAACGGACGGAGCAAGACGGGACGACCAGAGCTGCTCACAATTCCATGTGGGCAGCTCCGGAGAGCGGCGAACGCCTGCTCAGTCGCTCTGGATCGAGAGTTTGTCGACGGTAGATGACAGCTTGTCAGCACTCTGGGCATCGGTACCCAGCTTGATCATCAGACGCAGGTCGTTGGCCGAATCGGCGTGGGCAATGGCATCCTCATAGGTGATGCCACCTTCAGAGTACAACTGATACAGGGCCTGATCGAAGGTCTGCATTCCGGATTCCGTGGACTTGGCCATCAACTCCTTGATCTTGTGTACTTCCCCTTTGCGGATCAGGTCCGCCACCAGTGGAGTGTTGATCAACACTTCAATAACTGCCCGCCGTCCCTTGCCATCCGGCGTCGGAATCAGTTGCTGGGCCACAATGGCCTTGAGGTTCAGCGAGAGATCCATCCAGGTCTGGTGATGCTGATCAGGGTTGAAGAACTGAATGATCCTGTCCAGCGCCTGGTTGGCGTTGTTGGCGTGCAGGGTGGCAAGACAAAGGTGACCGGTTTCGGCAAACTGCACCGCATACTGCATGGTTTCACGGGTTCGGACCTCACCGATAAGAATTACGTCCGGCGCCTGTCGCAGGGTGTTCTTCAGTGCGACCTCAAAGCTTTCGGTATCAATGCCCACTTCCCGCTGGGTAACGATGCAACCCTGATGCTGGTGAACGAATTCGATGGGGTCTTCAATAGAAATGATGTGGCCACGGCTGTTGCGGTTGCGGTGCCCCAGCATGGCGGCCAGCGAGGTGGACTTGCCGGTGCCGGTCGCGCCCACAAAGATGATCAGGCCGCGCTTGGTCATGGCCAGATCCTTGACCACTTCCGGCAGACTGAGTTCGTCTATCTGGGGAATCTTCACTTCAATCCGCCGCAGCACCATGCCACAGAGATTACGCTGGAAAAAAGCACTCACCCGGAACCGCCCGATGCCCCGTGCACTGATGGCAAAGTTACATTCGTGGCTTTCCTCAAATTCCGCGCGCTGCTTCTCATTCATCGAGCCATACACAAACTCACGGGTCTGTTCAGGCGTCAGAGCGCTCTTGGTGACCGGCAACACCTTGCCATTGACCTTCATGCTTGGCGGCACACCTGCGGTGATAAACAGGTCAGAACCGCCTTTTTCGACCATCAGTCGAAGCAATTTGTCGAATTCCATGATTTCACTTCCAGCGTCAGCACATCGTTTATGCAGCACGGACCGGCAAAACCCGGCCCGTGCCTTGTTCAGAAATTGTCAGGAATCTTGGCCTTGGCCCGCGCCGCCTCGCGACTGATCAGGCCTTTTTGCAGCATGCGCTGCATGCACTGATCCAGTGTCTGCATACCCAGCTGGCCGCCCGTCTGGATCGCCGAGTACATCTGGGCCACCTTATCTTCGCGGATCAGGTTGCGGATTGCTGCGGTGCCGATCATGATTTCGTGAGCTGCGATACGGCCCCCGCCCATTTTTTTCATCAGGGTCTGGGACACCACCGCCTGCAGGGATTCCGACAACATCGAGCGGACCATGGACTTTTCCTCGGCCGGGAATACGTCCACAACCCGGTCAATGGTCTTGGCCGCCGAGGTGGTGTGCAGGGTGCCGAACACCAGGTGCCCGGTTTCCGCTGCGGTCAGCGCCAGCCGTATGGTTTCCAGATCCCGCAGCTCGCCCACCAGAATGATGTCCGGATCTTCCCGCAGGGCCGAGCGCAGCGCTTCGTTAAAACCCAGGGTGTCACGATGGACTTCACGCTGGTTCACCAGGCACTTCTTGGACTCGTGAACAAATTCAATGGGGTCTTCAATGGTGAGGACATGCTCGTAACGGGTGTCATTTATATAATCGAGCATGGCTGCCAGGGTGGTGGACTTGCCGGAACCGGTTGGCCCTGTCACCAGAACCAGACCACGGGGCACCGAGGACACGTCCTTGAAGACCTGCCCCATGCCCAGATCTTCCATGGTCAGTACTTTCGAGGGAATGGTCCGGAACACCGCACCCGCGCCACGATTCTGATTGAAGGCATTGACCCGGAAACGGGCAACACCCGGAACCTCGAACGAAAAGTCTGTTTCCAGAAACTCCTCGTAATCCTTCCGCTGCTTGTCATTCATGATGTCATAAATCAGTCCGTGGACTTCTTTATGCTCCATGGGCGGGAGGTTGATGCGACGAACATCACCGTCAACACGAATCATCGGGGGGAGACCGGCGGAAAGATGCAGGTCAGATGCGCCCTGTTTGGCGGAAAACGCCAGCAGTTCAGTAATATCCATAGGGTTCCTCGGAAGGCTATTCTTATATCCCTGGCCCGGTGCTCCGGCCCGGCTGTCCGGCGCCACGCCCGATCAGCACCCGGCCCTGCCACCTGATCGTTCCAGCTTGGCTTTTCAGCAACCTGCGGGTAACGTGTCTTGCGGATACAGCCAGATTCATCAACGGCCAGACAAACACCATGAGCAGCATAGCAGACAACATCCGGAGCGTAACCCGACGCATACAAAAAGCAACAGAGTCGGCGGGACGCCCCGCTGGCAGCGTCGCCCTGCTTGCGGTCAGCAAAACCCGGCCGGCGGCGGAAATCCGGGAGGCGGCGGCTGCCGGACAGCACGCCTTCGGCGAAAACTACCTGCAGGAAGCACTCGACAAAATCGGAGAATTGGGAGATGTGCACGGTTTGCAGTGGCACTTTATCGGCCCCATTCAGTCCAACAAAACGCGACCGATTGCCGAGAATTTTGACTGGGTCCACAGCGTTGACCGACTCAAAATCGCCCGCCGGCTGAGCGAGCAGCGAGAGGCGCACCGCCCCCCCCTGAACATCTGCCTGCAGGTCAATATTGATAATGAGGACAGCAAAGCCGGGTGTTTACTGTCCGAATTGCCACAACTGGCGACGGCGGTCAGCTCGCTGCCGAATATCTGTCTGCGGGGGCTGATGGCCATTCCTGACCCGGATCAGAGTGAGGAGAATCTGAGGCTCAGTTTTCACCGACTGGCCGAAGCTCTGGCCGAGCTGCGCCGGCAACCGGGGATCGAGGCGCCCCTCGACACCCTCTCGATGGGCATGTCTTCCGATCTTGAGGTGGCCATTGCCGAAGGGGCCTCCTGGGTACGCGTGGGCACCGCCCTGTTTGGCGAGCGGCAACGGTAAACTCCGGGACCGGATTACTGTTATCATCCCGGCATCAACTCTTTGTATTGCGGAGTAAACAGTGACCACTTCACCGACCATATCCTTTATCGGCGCTGGCAATATGGCCAGCGCCATCATCGGCGGCATGCTGGATAGCGGAATCCAGGCCGCCAGCATCTGGGCCAGCGCGCCGGACGACGAGCATCTGGAGACCCTTCGCAAACGGTTTGGCGTCAGCGTAACCAGCGACAACCGTTACTGTGCACAGCAGGGTGATGTGGTGATTCTCGCCGTCAAACCGCAGATCATGGCGGATGTCTGCCGCGACATTGCACCACTGGTTCAGAACACACGTCCACTGGTCGTTTCCATAGCTGCCGGACTGGGCGCTGACACCCTCGACCAATGGCTTGGTGGCGGGCTTCCGCTGATCCGGGTCATGCCCAACACGCCATCACTGGTGGGCAAGGGCGCCGCTGGCCTGTATGCCAATGCTGCCGTTTCCGACGAACAGAAGGCAACAACGGAAACTATTTTCAACAGCGTTGGCAAAGCCGTCTGGCTGGAGAGTGAAGATCAGCTGCACGCAGTAACAGCGCTTTCCGGCAGCGGACCGGCCTACTTTTTCCTGATGCTGGAAGCTCTGGAGGCAGCCGCAACGGAAGCGGGTGTTGCTCCCGGGAATGCCCGGGAGCTGGCCATCCAGACCATGGCCGGTGCCGCGGAAATGGCCGCCCGCAGCGATCAGGACCCCGCACAACTAAAACGCAATGTGATGTCCCCGGGCGGAACCACCGAGCGAGCCATCCAGTGTTTCGAGGATGGCGGCCTGCGGCCGCTGGTCAAGGATGCATTCGCAGCGGCCCTGAAGCGTTCCCGGGAAATGGCCAGCGAACTTGCAGGCAAAAACCCGGGCTGAGATCGGGCCCAACCATTACGTATAACCACGGAGACATGGCTACATGCTGGCGCAGATTGTCATCACCATCCTGCAGATTGTTTCAACCTTCTATCTGACCATCGTGCTGTTGCGCTTTTTGCTGCAGCTGGCCCGGGCAGACTTCTATAACCCGATATCCCAGTTCACGGTCAAGGCTACCAATCCGCTGCTGCGCCCGTTGCGACGGGTCATCCCCGGCTGGGGCGGTATCGACGGAGCAGCGCTGGTGCTGGCGGTGCTGATCCAGGCCATCACCTTCATACTGATCCTGATGGCCATCACCGGCGGCCTGCCGGCCATCAATCCGATCACTCTGCTGAGCTGGTCGGTCATCAGTGTGCTGCTGCTGATTGCGCGAATCTACTTCTGGTCGGTGATTGCGGTGGTCGTCGTCAGCTGGGTGGCACCACAGAGCAATCATCCCGCCATTCGCCTGGTCGCTCAGATAACCGAACCGGTGATGCGCCCCATCCGCAACATCATTCCCTCACTGGGCGGACTGGATCTGTCACCCATTGTGGTGTTCCTGGTGCTCAATGTGGTCATTGTGATGCTTCAGCACATGGGGCAAGCGGCCGGACTTTCAGCACTCGGCCTGGCAATGTGACAGGATTAACAGACCCCGCAACTGAATCGACATACCCTGCAAAGTAATACCCCAAGATTAATTTTGCGTTATCTTGTAACAGGCAGTGAGCTCTTCGGGGCTCACTTACGCCCTCCGCATGGAGGCATGGCCCATGGCAATCCCGGGCAATTCAGGGCTACAGCATGAACGGACCAGCGATCCTGGCGCACCAGGTTGAAGCGTATCACCAGTGGAAGAAGGAACTCATCCGCCAGATCAGCCGCTATCGTCTGTGGCTGCAGGACAACAACCTGTATTCCGACGATATCAGCGAGCGCATCCGTAACGGCGTCGAACTGCTGATCGAAGACGAACTGACCATCGCGTTTGTCGGCGAATATTCCCGGGGCAAGACCGAGCTGATCAACGCTCTGTTTTTCGCGGAATACGGCCAGCGGATGCTGCCGTCGGAGGCTGGCCGCACCACCATGTGCCCCACCGAACTGTTCTTTGACCGGGCCTCCAACACCAATTATCTGCAGCTGCTTCCCATCGAAACCCGGGAAGGCGACCTCTCCCTGCAGCAATTACGCAGACACCCGGAACGCTGGACCCGCCATGAGCTGGACGAACGGGACCCGGACATGATGCGAGAGGTGCTCGCGGAGGTGGCCCGGGTCCAGAGTGTCAGCCCCAACCAGGCCAGAGTTCTCGGGTTTAGCGATGCCATGCTGGAGCCGGACCGCAGCCAGCCGGGCCAGGTGCTGATTCCCATGTGGCGCTGTGCCCGAATCAGCATCCGACACCCCATGTTCGAGCGGGGCTTGCGCATTATCGATACTCCTGGCCTGAACGCGTTGGGCTCTGAGCCCGAACTGACCGTCAGCCTGCTGCCATCGGCTCACGCCATTCTGTTCATGTTAAGCGCCGATACCGGGGTCACAGCCAGTGACATGGCCATCTGGACCGATCACATTGACACCGACAATGCTGATCATCGTGCCGGTCGTTTTGCCGTACTCAACAAGATCGACACCCTCTGGGATGAGCTCAAGCCGCCCGGGCAGGTAGAAGAGAGCATTCAGCGTATCCGCCGTTATACCGCGGATCAGCTGGGCCTGAAGCTGGATGATGTAATCCCGGTGTCGGCAAAACAGGGGCTCACCGCCCGGGCCCGTCAGGACAATACCCTGTTGGAGCGCAGCGCCCTGCCCGAGCTGGAGCGGCTGCTCATCGGCCGGATCCTGCGCCACAAGGAAGAACTGATCACCCACAGCCTGATCAATGACCTGCTGGGCATGCTGCAAAACAGTCAGGCCGCCATGCAGGCCCGCCTGGGCGGACTTGAAGAGGAACTCCAGGCCTGTGCCGGCGGCACCATCGACCGGGAAGCCCTGCGACGCCTGGCCGACCGCGCCCAGACCGATTACGACTTTTATTACCGCAAGCTGATCACACTTCGCTCCAGCCGCCGGCTGATGCAGTCCCAGGGCGAAATACTTTCCGATATGGTCAGCTCCGCCCGGTTTGAAACTCATGCTGACGGCGTCCGCCGCATGATGACCAAGAGCTGGACCACCGCAGGCATGAGCCGGGCCATGAACCACTTCTTTGAATTGCTCGAAAGTGACCTGCAGAACCTGATGGCTGAAGGCCGTCTGGCGGAACGTATGGTGGAAGCCATCTATCGCCGCTACAACCAGGACAGCCGGGCCCGGCACCTGGAGCCGATTCCGCTGCGGGCGGGACGCCATGTCATTGCCCTTCGCGAATTGCGCAAGAAAGCAGATCGCTTTCGTCATGCACCGGGCAATCTGCTGCGGGAACAGAATCAACTGATCCGTCGTTTCTTCAATGTCATGGTCAGTGAGGCCCGCACCCTGCATGACCGGGTACGCCGTGACGTTGAGCGCTGGCCGGGAGAGGCATTGCTGCCGATCATGCAATACTCCATGGAGCAGAAACAGCTGCTGGAACACCAGGTGCGACGAATTCGCGACATGGCCCGCAACGATCGGGACAGCAAGTCCCAGCGCGATCGGCTGGCCAACAGCATCACCGATCTGCGCCGCCAGCTGGAGCTGGCCGATGCCATGCAACGCCAGATCCGCCGCCCGGCACCCACAATGATGCAACAAAAGGTGGTTAATATCTCCGGAATCGCCTGAAGGTCCCTGATGGCGGTTGCAGCCGCCGGGGGCGGCCTTTAAACTGCAGGGCCTACGTCGGCACCTGCAGGTGCCGACCCGCGAGACGCTGATCAACCGAGGATCCTGTTGCTTCGATGCCAGACTCCCTGCCCCCGGACTCTGTGGGCCTGGTCGCCCCCCGGACCCTACACTTCGACCAGCCGCTGACTCTGGCCTGCGGTCAGACACTGCCCAACTGGGATCTGGTGATCGAAACCTACGGCACCCTGAACGAGAGCCACTCTAACGCGGTGCTTATCTGCCACGCCCTGAGCGGTCATCACCATGCAGCCGGTTACCACAGCATGGAAGACCGTAAGCCCGGCTGGTGGGACACCTGCATCGGCCCCGGCAAACCCATCGACACCAATCGCTTCTTCGTGGTCAGTCTGAACAATCTGGGTGGCTGCCATGGCAGCACCGGTCCCACATCTACCAACCCTGAGACCGGCCAGCCCTACGGCCCCGATTTCCCGGTCATCACCGTGAAAGACTGGGTGCACAGTCAGGCCATGCTGGCCGATCAGCTTGGTATCGAATGCTGGGCTGCGGTGGTAGGCGGCTCCCTGGGTGGCATGCAGGCACTGCAGTGGAGCCTGAGCTATCCGGACCGGCTGCGCCATGCGGTGGTCATTGCATCCACACCCCGGCTGAGCGCCCAGAACATTGCCTTCAACGAAGTGGCCCGCCGTGCGATTACCTCCGATGCGGACTTTCATGGTGGCCGCTACCATGAGCATGACACCCTGCCCCGCAATGGCCTGATGCTGGCCCGTATGGTGGGACATATCACCTACCTGTCCGATGCCTCCATGGGGGAGAAGTTCGGCCGGGAGCTGAGGGATCAGGCCTACCAGTTTGGCTACGATGCCGAATTCCAGGTTGAGAGCTACCTGCGTTATCAGGGCGAGCGTTTTTCCGAGTCCTTTGACGCCAATACCTATCTGTTGATGACCCGTGCGCTCGACTATTTTGATCCGGCCTACGACGCCGGCAACGACCTGGCCAAAGCCATGACGGCGGCAAGCTGTGAATTCCTGGTGTTGTCCTTCAGCACCGACTGGCGTTTTACACCGGCCCGTTCCCGGGAACTGGTTGACGCCATGATAGCCGCCCAGCGCAAGGTCAGTTACGTCGAGATTGACGCGCCCTGGGGACACGATGCGTTTCTGATTCCAACGCCACGGTACACCGAGGTGTTCACCGCCTATATGGGCCGGGTTGCCCGGGAGGTGGGCCAATGAGAGCCGATCTCGATATTATCCAGCAATGGATCAAACCGGGAAGCCACGTTCTGGACCTGGGCTGCGGTGACGGCACCCTGCTCGACTTCCTGCAGAACCAACGCCAGGCCACCGGGTTTGGCCTTGAGATCAATATGGATCACATCACCAGTTGCATGGCGAAGGGTGTTGCGGTAATCGAACAGAACCTTGACACCCAGGGCCTGTCCAACTTTGCCGATGCCAGCTTTGATGTGGTGCTGATGACCCAGGCCCTGCAGGCGGTGCGCCGGCCAGATATTGTGCTGGACGAAATGATGCGCCTGGGCAAGGAAGGCATAGTGACCTTCCCCAACTTTGCGTACTGGCGGTTACGCTGGTCACTGATGTGCCGCGGGCGGATGCCGGAATCGGAGACCCTGCCCCACAAATGGTACGACACACCAAATATCCGTTTGTGCACGTTCAAGGATTTTGAAGCGCTCTGTTATGACAAAGGTTTTCGTATTCTTAACCGCACGGTTGTGGACGGATATCATCAGGACCGCTGGCTGAGCCGGCTCTGGCCCAACATGCTCGGCCAGATTGCCATCTACCGAATTACCCGGGGAGACTGACCATGCGTTTTACACCCATCCTGTTCAGCCTGATCACTCTGGCCTGCCTGTGGTCCCTGAGCATCACGGCCAGCGCCCAGTCTGTGCGTTTTGGCGACTACGAGATCCATTACAGCGTCTTTCCCAGCACTTTCCTGACACCGGAAGTGGCGGCAGAGAACAATCTTCGGCGCAGCCGGAGCATTGGCATTGTGAACATTTCACTGATGAAGCGGGATGAAAATGGACACATCCGAACCGTGCAGGGCCAGGTTGAAGGACAGGTGCTGAACGAGATACGCCAGACCCGGTTTCTGGCCTTCCGGCGAATTCAGGAAGGGGACTCGGTGTATTTTATCAGCGAGTACCAGTACCGCCCCGGTGAGCTCATGGTCTTCCAGCTCAACGCCCGGCCCAGTGGTCACGACCGCGATCTGCCGGTCCGCTTTTCCCACACCCTGTTCAATGACTGATTCCATAACCGGAGGTTCCGTGGCAGCCACCACACTGGTACTGGCCAGCAACAATCAGGGCAAACTCAACGAGTTCACGGAGCTGCTGGCACCGCTGGGTCTCGTGCCCGTAGCGCAACGCGAACTGGGAGTAAGCGAAGCCGAGGAGCCTGCCATTACCTTTGTGGAGAACGCCATCCTCAAGGCCCGTCATGCCGCCAGCGCAACCGGGTTGCCAGCGCTGGCGGACGACTCCGGTCTGTCTGTGGATTTCCTTGACGGCGCTCCCGGGGTTCGTTCCGCCCGTTATGCCGGCGAAAATGCCAACGATCAGCTCAATGTTGAGGCTTTACTCAGGGCGCTGGCCGGCGTGCCGGAAGCGGCTCGCGGTGCCCGCTTTCATTGCGTTCTGGCCTATCTGCGCCACGCCGATGACCCGACCCCATTGATTGTCCATGGCCAGTGGGCCGGACGTATTCTCGAAAGCCCTGCCGGTGCCGGCGGCTTTGGCTATGATCCGGTGTTCTTCGCCCCGGAATTCGGTTGCAGTGCAGCGGAACTGACCCGCCCGCAGAAGGCCAGTGTCAGCCACCGCGGCAAGGCTCTGCGGCAGCTGATATCCGGTCTGGCTGATGTCCGGGGCATGGTGGCAGGCTGACACCATGCCCAAACCTCCCCTCGGTCTGTACGTGCACGTTCCCTGGTGTGTGCGCAAATGCCCCTATTGTGACTTCAACTCCCACGCCCAGCAGGGCGAGCTGCCGGAACAGGCTTATCTGGATGCGCTTGAGGCAGACCTGGTGCCCGACCTCAGCCTGGTGCGGGAACGCTCCATTGATACGGTGTTTATTGGTGGCGGCACACCCTCACTGATGAGCCCGGATTTCTACCACCGGCTGTTCGCCATGCTGAACCGCTACCTGAGCTTCCACCCGGATGCTGAAATCACGCTGGAAGCCAACCCCGGCACCATCGAACAGGGACGCTTCGAAGGATTCCGGGACGCCGGTATCAACCGGCTGTCACTGGGCATCCAGAGTTTCCAGCCCGAGCAATTGCAGCGCCTCGGGCGAATACACGACGAACAGGACGCCCACCGCGCCATTGAATCTGCACTGAACGCAGGTTTTGATAATTTCAACCTGGACCTGATGCACGGCCTGCCGGATCAGACACCGCAGACAGCGGTCATGGACCTGGAGGCAGCCCTGCGCTGGCAGCCACCGCATCTGTCCTGGTATCAGCTGACCCTTGAACCCAATACCGAGTTTTACAGCCGGCCTCCGAGCCTGCCTTCCGACGATGCCATGTGGGATATCTATCAGGCCGGGCGGGATCACCTGCACCAGAATGGCTTTGCATCCTATGAGGTCTCCGCCTGGAGCAAACCCGGAAGAGCCTCGCGCCACAATCTGAATTACTGGACCTTTGGCGATTATCTGGCTCTCGGCGCCGGGGCTCACGGCAAGGTCAGCATGGCCGACGGCTCCATCCAGCGTTACTGGAAAACCCGTCAACCCGATGCTTACCTGAACCGAATCGGCTCGCGTACCGCCGGACGACAGACCATCACAACAGAAGAGCTGGGTCTTGAGTTCATGATGAATGCGTTGCGTCTGACCGAAGGCGTGAGCGAAGACCTGTTCCGGGAGCGTACCGGTTTACCACTGGACCGAATTGCTGTAATACTCTCAGCATTACGGAAAGAACAACTAATGAAACCGGGCCGTCTGCAGGCAACTGAGCTCGGGCAGCAATATCTGAACAGCCTGCTGGAGCGTTTCTTGTGATGACGGACACAGGTGGGACCCGGCACGTAGCACTGGGGGTGCTCATTGCAGCAACGGTGGCGCTGCTGGCCGTTCAGTTTGGCCTGAACCAGCCCCTGCTGACCCCTTATGCCCCCCAGGGCATGATCAGCTTCCAGTTGGCAGCCACAGCGGAAAGTTCACAGATAATTCTCGACAGCTGGCGAACCGTGGGCCACGGCTGGGTTGTCGCTTCCCTGCTGACGGGCCTTTTGTTGGTCGTTGTCTATACAACCATGCTGGTGCGGCTCACTGACTACCTGATGAGAGACCGTCCCGGGGTCCGGGAGCAGAAGGAAGGACGCTGGGTAAAACGTCTGTTTATCGGTGCCGGCCTTGCCAGCACCGTCGAAAACCTGGCACTGATGAACAACCTGAATCCGCCCACCGACAGCATGAGCCTGACCGCCACCATGATGACCCTGGCCAGCTACACCGGACTTCTGCTGGGCGCGGCAGGGCTGTTCCTGATCCGCGCGAGCCGGCGCCACCCGCTGGTTCCCAGAGGGACCAGCGAACCTTAGGCTGGCAGCTTGACA
>NZ_CAXBDN010000024.1:0-25528 GCF_963974375.1 uncultured Marinobacter sp. | reverse complement strand
GGTGAACGGTTTGATCAGCCAGTTCACGGTGGTGGTAATGGCCAGTCCTTTGGGTTCCTTTCGGACGCCTACCACCGCGCTGAAATCGATCTGGGCCATCATCGGAAAGATCATGGCCCAGATCAGAATGGCGACCGGGATGGAAACCTGGGCGTACTCGAACCGTGAGAGGGTCTCTGGAATGGCAGGCGCGAACTGACCCAAAGCCACGCCGGCGACAATGGCCAGAGCCACCCAGACCGACAGATACCGGCCGAACAGATCCATGCCTCCACTGGTGTTTTCCGCCGGCGTAACGTCTGCATTGCTAGTCATGACCTACCTCTTGCAGGGAATGTTGATTGTCGCTTTTTGATGCGTCTTCATCTCTTTCCAGTCGCCCGGAGCAGAGATTTGTTGATAGACGAACGAGCGACCGAAAGGACGCAGCGAATGATTGTATCTGTCCTTCAGCATTATTTTTGCTCATTCGGGAGTTTACTTTAACCCAGACTCGCACTAGGATTCGAGTTTCCAGATATGCAAATATAAATATATACGGAAAAACAGATATGAAACGTCGCGTTTTGTTTGTCTGTACGGCCAACAGCGCCCGCTCCCTGATGGCGGAAGCCCTTTTGAGAGATATGGCGGGAGACCGTTTTGAAGTCGCCAGCGCGGGTACCGAGCCAACCCGGCCCCACCCCATGGCATTGCAGGTGTTGGAGGAGGCGGGCATTGCCACCGGGGCCCTGCACAGCAAACAGCTGGCGGACCTGCAGGCGGAGCAGTGGGATTACGTGATAACCCTGTGCGAAAAGGCCGCCAACGAATGTGGCGCCGTCTGCGAACCGGCTCAGCAGATCGCCTGGGATTTCCCCGACCCGGTGCCCAGTAACCGTCATCTGACTTTTGCCCTGACGCTGAAAGAGCTGAAGGAGCGTCTGGGGCTGTTTACCCTGGTGCACCAGAAGGAAACGGGCATGAAACCAAAGGACTACAATCCAGTGGCCATTTTCCGGGCGCTGGGCGATGAGTTACGACTGGCCATACTGATGTTGATCCGTGATCAGAAAAAACTGTGCGTCTATGAGCTGACCACCGCGCTTGATTCGTCACAACCCAAAGTGAGCCGGCACCTGGCGAGTCTGAAAGAAACGGGACTTCTGGAAACGGAGCGGCAGGGCCAGTGGATCTATTATTTTCTTCATCCCCAGTTACCACAGTGGCTGATCCGGGTGCTCGATGAAACATCAGACAGTCATACCGGGCTGGTAAAACAGGAAACGGAGCGGCTGCACGCCATGACCGACAGACCAGCGGTAAGACTGCTTTGAGCTAAGCTTGAAAGACTGGTTCAAGAACCTTTTAGGGAGCATGAGATGAGCACAATCAAAGTCGGAATTAATGGATTCGGCCGCATCGGTCGTCTGGCGTTGCGGGCCGCCTGGGAGTGGCCGGAATTGGAGTTCGTCGCCATCAATGACCCGGGGGCGGATGCTGTCACTATGGCGCACCTGCTGAACTTCGACAGCGTGCATGGCCGCTGGAACCACGAAGCCGGAGTGGAAGGCGACGACGTGATGATCGAGGGCCAGCGGCTCCGGGTCACCCGCAACAAGACCATTGGCGAAACCGACTGGTCAGGCTGCCACCTGGTCATCGAAGCCAGCGGCAAGATGAAGACCGTGGAAGTACTGCAGGGTTACCTGGATCAGGGCGTCAAGCGAGTGGTTGTCACCGCGCCGGTGAAAGAAAAAGGTGCGAAGAATATCGTCCTGGGTGTCAACGACCACATTTTCGATCCGGCCAACGACCGCATCGTTACGGCCGCCTCCTGCACCACTAACTGTCTGGCCCCGGTGGTCAAGGTGATTCATGAGAAGCTGGGCATCAAACACGGCTCCATCACCACTATCCACAGCCTCACCAATACCCAGACCATTCTCGATGCGCCCCACAAGGATCTGCGCCGGGCCCGGGCCTGTGGCAGTTCCCTGATTCCCACCAGTACCGGCTCGGCCACGGCCATTATCGAGATTTTCCCGGAACTGAAAGGGCGGCTGGATGGCCACGCGGTGCGGGTACCGCTGACCAATGCCTCGCTGACCGATTGCGTGTTTGAAGTGGAGACGCCGACCGATCGGGATACTGTCAATCAGTTGCTGAGGGAAGCCGCCGAGGGCGAACTCAAGGGCATTCTGGGCTACGAAGAGCGTCCGCTGGTGTCCATCGACTACAAGACTGACCCTCGCTCCTCCATTGTCGATGCCCTGTCCACCCTGGTGGTCAACGGCACCCAGGTGAAAATCTACGCCTGGTACGACAACGAATGGGGCTACGCCAACCGCACCGCCGAGCTGGCGCGCAGGGTAGGCCTCGCCTGACATGACCGCTGCCATCCGACAGTACCTGGTCATCACCGGCAATTACTGGGCTTTCACCCTGACGGATGGGGCCCTGCGGATGCTGGTAGTGCTGCATTTCAACCAGCTGGGCTATTCGCCGCTGGAAATTGCCCTGTTGTTCGTGTTCTACGAGTTCTTCGGGGTGGTCACCAACCTGGTGGGCGGTTACCTGGGTGCCCGTATGGGCCTGAACCTCACCATGAACATCGGGCTGTTCCTGCAGATTGTGGCGCTGGCCATGCTGGCGGTACCGGCGGCCATGCTGACGGTGGTCTGGGTGATGATCGCCCAGGCCCTGTCCGGCATCGCCAAGGACCTGAACAAGATGTCCGCCAAGAGCGGCATCAAGTTGCTGGTGCCGGACGAACAGCAGGGTACCCTGTACAAGTGGGTGGCGATACTGACCGGCTCCAAGAATACCTTAAAGGGCGTGGGCTTTTTCCTCGGCGGCGTCCTGTTGATGACGGCGGGTTTCAAGGGTGCGGTGGTGATCATGGCGGCGGCTCTGGGCCTGGTGTGGCTGGCCAGCCTGTTCCTGCTGAAGCAGGAGCTGGGCAAGAGCAAGGCCAAGCCGAAGTTTACCGACATTCTGTCCAAAAGCCGCGCCATCAATGTGCTGTCCGCAGCACGGATGTTCCTGTTCGGGGCTCGGGATGTGTGGTTTGTGGTGGCGTTGCCGGTTTATCTGCACACGGTCTTCGGCTGGGATCACTGGCAGGTGGGTGGCTTTATGGCCAGCTGGATCATCGGCTATGGCTTTATCCAGACCATAGCGCCGCGGATTACCGGCAAAATGGAAGGCAAGCGGCCAGTGGTGCTATGGGCGGCCGTGCTGGCGCTGGTGCCCGCAGCGATTGCCGGTAGCCTGATGGCGGGTTGGTCGCCCGAGATCGTGGTGGTTGGTGGCTTGCTGTTGTTCGGTGTGCTGTTTGCCATCAATTCAACCCTGCACAGTTACCTGATTGTCAGCTTTGCCCGGGGCGACGGGGTGTCACTGGACGTGGGCTTCTACTATATGTCCAACGCCGCCGGGCGTTTGCTGGGTACAATCCTGTCGGGTTGGGTGTACCAGGTTTACGGCCTGGAGGCCTGCTTGTGGATATCGGCCGGATTGGTGGCCACGGCCGCTCTGCTATCGATGATGCTGCCAGACAGAACTGCGGTAACGGTGCCAGCAGCGGCCGACACCTGAGCAACGAAAACAGCATGGGTGGACAGGAGAGGTTGCGGTATAGTCTGGCGGAATATTCCAGCCAGTAAGACAACACTAATGATTGAGCTGCTGCGTCGTTACCCGCTGCCGATTATCGTCCTTGCACAACTGTTTGGCACATCGCTGTGGTTCAGTGTGAACGGCGTGTGGCTCTCCCTCGCCGGAGAGCTGGGGCTTCAGGAAGCCGATATGGGCCGCCTGACGCTGGCGGTTCAGACCGGCTTTATCGTTGGAACTCTGACACTCGCCGTGACCGGATTGGCCGACCGCTTCGGCGCCAGCAGAATCTTTGCTGTATCCAGCCTGTTGGGGGCAGTCTTCAATGGCGGCTTTGTTCTCGTTGCAGCGTTTGCGCCCCTGGATTTGCTGCTGCGGTTCGCCACCGGTCTGTGCCTTGCGGGTATCTATCCGCTGGGCATGAAACTGGTGATTGCCTGGACCCCGAAATACTCCGGAGTCGCTCTGGCCTGGCTGGTGGGGATGTTGACCCTGGGTACCGCATTACCCCACCTGATGCGGGGCGCAACCCTTGGGCTGCCCTGGGAGTGGCCGTTGCTGGTGGCTTCGGTGTTGGCGCTTGTCGGCGCAGCCATGGTGTTTGTGCTGGGTGACGGGCCCTATTTGCCTAAAAGCGGTGGCGCGGTTCCTTTACGCCAGGGTCTGGCGGCGCTACAAATCCCCCGGTTTCGGGCCGTGGCAGGGGGCTATTTTGGCCATATGTGGGAGCTCTATGCTTTCTGGACGCTGACTCCCCTGTTGCTTGGCCGCGAGCTGCAGCGCCTGGATGCCGGCGACGGATTCATTCCCTGGTTGGCTTTCGCGATCATTGGCATTGGCGCTGTGGGCTGCGTTGGTGGCGGTAGACTCAGTCGCACCAGGGGCAGTGAATGGGTGGCCTGGCGGGCACTGGCGATCTCCGGCGGCATCTGCCTGGTGTATCCCTTGCTCAGCGGGTTGTCGCCGCTGTTGTTGATCGCTTTGCTGTTTGTCTGGGGTGTCGCGGTGATTGCAGACTCGCCGCAGTTTTCGGCACTGGCGGCGGAGTCCGCACCCCGGGAATCGGTGGGTTCATCCCTGGCGGTCATGAATGCGATCGGCTTCAGCCTGACCTTGCCGGCCATCTGGTTGACCAGCGGATTATGGGGGCTGCTGGGACACTGGGTTGTCCTGCTGCTGGTTCCGGGTCCGGTTCTGGGGCTGTGGTCACTGAGCCGGGGCAATCGGACTCAGCGGGCTTGACCGTCTCGTATTAGCGCAGCCAATGATCACCCGCCAAAATGCTGATGCAGAAACGGCCGCAGTGCGTCCATCCGGGCGCCGGCGGTGGTGGTGTCCGGCAGGGTGCCACGGCGGAACGAGGGCAGCCCGCCCATTCGGGAGACAAAGGGTTCCAGCAGCGTGGGGTTGGCACTGATGACGTGTACGATCACGTCCCGGCTGGCATCCTCTCCGGTGATCAGGGGGGCAGGCTGGTGGTCCCCCAGCAGGATCAGCAGGGTGTTGTGGTCAACATGGCGCACCGCATAATCAGTGGCCACCGCAAGGGCGTAGTCGATGGCCATGGCGTAGTGCTCCCGCACCCGGTCATGATCCTGCCACAGGCTGGCGGGGGTTTCTCCGGCACCTTTCCATTCCATAAAGACTTCACCGTCGCCGATGATATTCCAGTCGTCCAGCACCGGCAGTATCGGGACCCAGGGCGCATGGCTGCTGATCAGCGACAACTCGGCGAACAACGGCTGTTCTTTCCCTGTGCGTATCCGCTTCTCGAACCAGGACCAGGTGTACTGATCCGGCATGGTGACCCAGTTAAGTTCCGGGCCCTGATAATCCATGGTGTGGGCATCGAAGATCCGGTCGTAACCCAGCAAGCGGCCTTCGGGCCAGTTCATGGTAATGGCCGGCATTACGGCAATGGCCTGATGCCCGGTAAGCTGTAAATCATCAATCAGGGTCGGGTAGCCACTGTTGAGCAGCACTTCGTAGTCCAGCTGATTGGCGACCCAGAGTCCGCTGAGCACCGAGGCGTGGCCCAGCCATGACTGGCCACCCTGAATCGGCGACTGCAGGCGGCCGCTGACCACATGCAGGCCTGCCGCCTCGAATGCCCGGGCCATGGTTTCCAGCCGGGGCTCGATGACCGGGCGGTAGCGATCATCGGTGAGCGCGGACAGGCCATAGGACTCGATAAACCCCATCAGGACGTCCTGCTGTTCAAGGCCCGGCAGGGGCGCGGCCTGGCCGGCAAAAGCTCGGTTTTCATGGAGCTGGCGGCGAATATGTTGCTGAAATTCCTGATTGGAGACGTGGGTTGCCCGTGCCAGCGACCATTGTTGCGCAATCATCGCGCTGGCCGTGGGTGCCACCGGAGTCTGGGGCAGCCAGGTCAGCAACAGCGCCACCACCGGAATCGCCAGAATCCAGGACCGCTTCCGCGGGCGGTGAGTCAGTAGCCCGGGATGGGCAAGCACCCGACAGAATAGCCAGACCAGCCCGGCAAGTGTGGTAACGGCCACGAAGGCCAGGACAGTAGCCGCCGTCAGGCCCAGGTTGCTGGACATCAGGTTGAAGCCGGGAGCCAGCAGACCCCATTCAAGATAAATATTGAATGATCGGCCGAGGCTCTGGCGAATCAGGGTCTCACCTGCGGCGATAAGGGCCAGCAGAGCAAACAGCAAGGCTGCAATTGCAATCGCAATGCGTCGTAACCGCGCCGTAGGAAGCAACCACAGGAACCACACCAGCAGCAGGGCTTCCAGCGCGATCCAGGGCATCGCGGGAAAGCGCGGCAGCATAAGCGCCACCAGCAGCAGGTTCAGAACCAGAAACGGCTTCAGCCAGCTAAACACCGGAGTCATCGGATCGCTCATTCAGGGGCGGGGGTGTGTACTGATACAGCCAGGTTTCTGTCAGCGCCTCGCCGGCGAGCCTCAGATATAGCCGCAAATCGATCGGCGCCTCAGACGCATCCGGCACCAGGTCAAACATGGCCCGGTAGCCGTTGATGGCGTCCAGCGGCCGCGCCGAGGTGATTTCCACATTGCCACGGCTGGCGCTGATCACTGCCTCCACCGGGGCATCTTCGGCCAGTGCCGCCAGGGCACCACCGGCAAAGTCCACCGCAAAGCGCCAGGAAAAGTAATTCCGTGGTTGGCCCACGACACCGCCAATGCCGGTGCGGGTAGCCCGTGTGGTTGCCAGTTCCGGAGTTGCCGGTGGGGTGTTGCCCCAGGTAAGGCGATAGGACAGGCGGTGGGCCTGACCGGGAGGCAGCGGTCGCTCAGGATTCCAGAAGGCCACAATGTTGTCGAAGGTTTCATCCACCGTGGGGATTTCCACCAGCATCACCACGCCCGTGCCCCAGTCCTCACCAGGTTCTACCCACAGGCCGGGGCGTTGCTCGTAGAAGACCCCGTCGTCCTGATAATGATTGAAGTTGCGGTCACGCTGCAGCAGACCAAAGCCGCGGGGGTTGTTGTCGCTGAAGCTGTTCACCATGACCCGTTGCGGATTCACCAGCGGGCGCCAGATCCACTCTCCGCTGCCGGTCCATAACGCCAGGCCGTCTGAGTCGTGAATCTCCGGCCGCCAGTCGTTGGCCATGCGGCGGTCGTTTTCCCCCATCTGGTACATGGAAGTGAGCGGGGCAATACCGATCCGTTCGATCTCCTTGCGAGGGAAGAGAGTGGCGGTGACGTCCATCACAGTGTCGGTACCCGGCTCGATATCAAAGCGGTAGGCACCTGAAATGCTGGGTGAGTCCAGCAGCGCGTAGACTCGCAGCCGTCCGCTGCTTTCATCGGGACGCTCAAGCCAGAATTCGGTGAAGTCGGGGAACTCTTCCGGCCGGCTCAGGCCCGTGTCCACCGCCAGACCGCGGGCAGAAAGTCCATACTGCATGGTCTCGCCGACGGCTCTGAAATAACTGGCGCCCAGAAAAGCCACCATGTCGCGGTGGAAATCATTGTGAAAATGCAGGCGGAAACCGGCATAGCCCAGATCATCGGGCAAGTTTTCCAGGGGTTGTTCACCACGGTACCTGAAATGATCGGGATTATAGGCAAGTTCGCGGGCCTGTCCGTTTACTACCTCATGCAGACGGACCGGTTTTTTGAAGTACAGACCAAGATGAAAGAACTGAGCCCGAAAGCGGCTGTTGTGGTCGGCCCACAGGGCCCTGGCCGGATCAAACCGGAGTTGCTGGTAATCATCCCATGACAGGGTTTCGACGCTTTTGGGCAGACGGCTGTTGCCGGAGTGGTAGGCCCTGGCCGCAAGGGCTTCAGCCTGTTGTTCCAGCCACCGGAAATCAAACTTGTTTGGAGTGTCAGGACGGTTGCTGGCGGTTGCCACGAGGGGCCAGCCCGCGCTGTAGAGGCTGATGGCTGCCGTCAGCTTTAGCAGGGAGCGTCGATCCATATCAGCTGCTCAAGGGTTGACGGATGGCGGCTGAGGACGGTGCCGATCCGAAGGTGAGGGGGTGCCCGACACATGCGGCTACTGTCAGAGCAATACGTTGCCCCCAGTAGCTGTCTGGCTGCGACGACCAGGCTGCCCGGTGCAGCCAGTCCAGTGACTGACGATCATTGACCAGCTGGCTGAGCTGATGCTGTTCCAGCGCTTTCGGGCCGTGCTGCAGACAGAGCTGACACCAGCGTGCGAGGCTCAGGTGTCGCAGTCCTGCCCGGGGCAGACGAGCCTGTTGCTGGTGCATCCGGTTCAGACGGGGGATGACGACAGCCTGCTCGAAGGCGGTGAGGCCGTGAATCGGATTCTGGCTGGCCCCTTTGCGGGGCTCGGCATCCAGTAACAGCGCCACCGATGTCCGGGTTGCTGCCCCGGCGTCGGCATCGTGGGCCATCTGCTCGACTGCAACGGTCAGCAATCCCCGGCGCGCCATGGCGTTGCCGCTGCTGGTCCGGCCCAGCCAGACCGACACCGGAACGGCAAGGATCAACGGAATCGCCACCGGCAGGGACCAGAAAAACAGCACCGGGCTGTGCCAGGCCGCCAGGGTGACGCACAGGATGCCGGTGATCAGTCCCGGATAATGCCAGCGCCAGGACTGGCGCCAGCCTGAGTCGCTGCTGCGATTCTGTCCGCCCCAGGTCAGATTCAGGTTCATCACGGCGGCCACCACAAACCGGGAGTGGGCGAACATTCGCAGCGGCGCCAGGGCCATGGCTACGACGGTTTCGGCCAGCACGCCGGAATACAGTCTGGCGAAGCCGCCGAAGCGGCTGGTGGTACCCGTCAGTACTACATCGGCTATGGCCAGACCGCGAGGCGCAAATAATAGCAGCGCGGTGGTTAAAAGCAGGATGCCTCCCAGATAGGGATGCGTGGCGTCCTGCCAGAGCAGGGAGTAGGTGGGAATGGCTGTTGCAATGCCATCCAGGCCATCCACACCAACTGCCACCACCGCCGGTTGCAGTGCCAGCATCGTGGTCAGGACGAGAAAGGCCAGCCACAGGGGCGCAACCAGATACGTCATGATGCCGTTCAGAAAAGCCAGCCGGTGGGCAAGGCGCAAACGGGGGGCCAGCAGCATGACTGCGAGATGCTGCAGGTTACCCCTGGCCCAGCGTTTGTCGCGGTTCAGTTCGTCTTCCAGCGTAGGTGGCGACTCTTCATGACTGCCACCCAGACCCGGTTCAAGCCAGACCTCGTAACCGGCACGGCCCATATAGGCCGCTTCCACAAAATCGTGACTGATGATGGGGCCGCTGAACAGCCCACGGCCGGTTAGTTTGCGTAGTCCGCAATGCTTTATGAAGGGCTCAATCCGGATGATGGCATTGTGTCCCCAGAAGCTGGCGTCGCCCATCTGAATGGCTGCAAGACCTGCGGTGTACAGCGGACTGTACACCTGGCTGGCAAACTGTTGCAGGCGGGCAAACAGCGTGCGGGCACGAACCACGGTCGGGCTGGTCTGAAGGATGCCCACGCCGGGCTCCCTTTGCATCAGTCTGACCATGGTCAGCAGGGTGTTTCCTGCCATCAGGCTGTCGGCGTCCAGCACTACCATATAGGTATAGTGGCGGCCCCAGCGCCGCAGAAAGTCCGCAACATTGCCACTTTTAAAATTCAGGTTAACCTTGCGGCGGCGGTAAAACAGACGATTTTGCGCCCCCAGTTCCTCGCAAAGGGACAGCCAGGCGGCCTGCTCTTCTAGCCATACCTCCGGGTTCCGGCTGTCTGACAACAGGTAAAAATCGAACTTATCCAGCTGACCGCTGCGCTGCAGGTCCCGGTAGGTTGCTGCCAGGCCCTGAAATGTGCGCTGCACCGGTTCGTTGCAGATCGGCATTACTATGGCGGTACGTGCCAGCGCTGTGCTGGCCAGGTCACTCGGTTGATAGCGGTTCAGCAGGCTGAAGCGGTCACCACCACGGCGACGCAGGAAAAAGCCCATCAGGGCGGTCCAGAAACCGAGGGAAATCCAGGCAAAAAGCAGGAAAAATACCAGGCCCAGGAAGTACTCCGTGGCCGTGATCTGCTTCACGGACAGTAATTGCAGCAAGGCAAGGAGCGCCAGCGCCGACTGCCCGAGGACCAGCAGGGTGAGCCCCGATCGCCGCCCCCGGGCCACACGGCGCCAATCTGCCTGCCTGTTGACCGGGTCAGCCATAATGACCGTAGCCGATACTGCTGCGTTTGAAAGGCGGTGGCACCGGCCGTTCAGGAATGGCGGGCAGCGCGAACTGCCGGCTGAGTGTCGCCAGGCCCTGTTGAATCGCCGCCGGCGGAAGCGTGCCTGTGCTGACGTCGGCTCCAGGCCACGGGTGGGCTTCCAGTGTGGATTCAGCTACAGCAATAACCTGAAGTTCAATAGATGGCGAAAGCTCTACTTCGCACAGGCAAAGATAGGCCGAAAGGTAGCTGGCCAGGGCGTTTACCTGTTCAGTGTTAGTGGTTTTCCTCAGCGATCTGGGATTTGATATTGCCTGCAATCCGGACATGACCGGTTCCCTCTGTCTGATAACGGACGTGTGGCTGTATGGATTACCCGGGCGGCCAGTGAAGGCTCGTCACAGGGGCAGATACTGGACAGGAGGTTGCCACCCGAACAGATACGTATCTGCTCAGGTAATCAGACCACAACAGTTGAAGGCGCGACCAATACGATCGTGTAATGCGAGGGGCGGTGATTTCGGGGATAGACGTGCCGGCTTACTGCTCCGGCACTTCGCGGATCCGGCCATGCTCATCAATGGCGACGTAAATAAACAGGCCTTCAGTAACCTTGCGCGAGTTCATGGCGTGACGATCGCGGGTCCAGACTTCGACGTTTATTTTCATGGAGCTACGACCGATATCCACCAGCTCGCAATAGCAGCCTACCTGGGCGCCAATTCTCAGCGGCGACAGAAACTCCATACGGTCGATGGCAACGGTTGAGCTGCGGCCCCGGGAAATGCGCCCGGCCATGGTGGCTGCGGCCGTGTCCATCTGCTGAACCAGCCAGCCGGCATAAATATCGCCATTGGCATTGGTGTCGGCGGGCAGGGGAACTACCTGGAGCACCAGTTCTCCTTTCGGGGACGGCTTGTTGTCGTCGAGATCAGTCATGGAGCGCTACCTGTCTTTTTTTGGAATGGTTATTTGCTGAGCATGTTAGTCATCGCCAGTTTGGGTGCAAGCAAAATTCCGGAACAACTGAAAATAATTTCAACGGATGTAACAAAGCTGTCACAGAGGAATCGTAATCTGCCAACCATCGGCTAACCCGAATCCAATAAACCCGATGGAGACTCAACGTGATGAAACTGAAAGCTGCATTTGCAACCATCGCTCTGGCAGGCAGTATTGCTGCTGTTTCTGCCCCTGCGATGGCTCGTGACACCATCAACATCGTGGGCTCTTCCACGGTTTACCCGTTCGCTACTGTCGTGGCAGAGCGTTTCGGTGCCAACAGCGATTTCCCGACTCCGAAGCTCGAGTCTACCGGTTCCGGCGGTGGTCTGAAGATTTTCTGCCAGGGCATTGGTACCAACCACCCGGACATCACCAACGCTTCCCGTCGCATCAAGCCGTCCGAGCTTGAGCTTTGCGCCAGCAACGGAGTTGAAGAGATTACTGAGTTCCGGATCGGTTCTGATGGCATCGTGATTGCCAGCTCCAGAGAGGCCGAGCCGATGGATCTGACTCTGGAACAGCTGTTCCTGGCGCTGGGTGAAAAAGTGCCGGTAGATGGCAAGTGGGTTATGAACCCTAACAAGAACTGGAGTGATGTAGATTCCAGTCTGCCGAACAAGCCGATCCGCGTAATGGGTCCGCCTCCTACATCCGGTACCCGTGATTCGTTCAATGAACTGGCACTGGCTGCTGGCTGCGACGCGCTTCCCGAAGCCGCTGAGCTGAGCGAAGATGAGCATAGCGCGGTTTGCGAGAGCATCCGGGAGGATGGCGCCTTTATCGAAGCGGGCGAAAACGACAACCTGATCGTTCAGAAGTTGATCGGTGACACCTCCATGTACGGTGTATTCGGTTACAGCTTCCTGGAGGAGAATGCCGATCGTCTGCAGGCTGCCAAGCTGAACGGTGTTGCGCCTGAAGCAGAACTGATTGCTCAGGACAAGTACCCGGTTGCCCGCTCCATGTTCTTCTACGTCAAGAAGGCACACATCGGCGTGGTACCTGGCATCGTGGAATACACCTCTGAGTTCGTCAGCCCGGGTGCCATGGGCCCGAATGGCTACCTGAAGGATGTTGGCCTGATCGTGCCGACCCGTGACGGCCTGATGGCTCTGCAGAAGAAACTGGAAGCAATGCCTAACCTGACCATGAGTGAGCTCAAGTAACAACCGCTCACTGGTTAAATGAGAGTGCGAGCCGTTTCGATGGCTTGCACTCTTTGCTGCTTTCAGACCCACAAGTGTGAAATCAGTGATTTGTAAGCGTAGAATTCGCAACGATCCCGTAGTCGCAGACAGGAAATATCATGCAACCCGCGAATCTGTTATTCATCACCCTGGCGCTTATCGGTGTCGCCTACGTACTGGGTTATTTCCGATCCCGGGCGCTCGCTGCACCACTGGGCGGTATCAGGCACCTCAAGTCGCTGCCAGGGTACTATGGCGTTCGTGCGGCCATGTGGTGCGGCATTCCGGCGCTGATCGTTCTGGCACTCTGGGCATCGTTTGAAAGCAAAGTCATACAGTTGCTTATCCTGGGGGCTTTGCCGGCTGAACTGATCCCGAATACCATCGGGGAGTCCAGCCTGCTGATGTCGAAAATCCGCAACGTGGCCAGTGGTGCCCTGCCCGCAGGGTTTGTTGAGCAGCCTCTGGCCAACGCGGCGGAGCGCCTTCAGGTGCTGGAACAGACCAGTAAAACCTACATGTCGTTACTGGTGCTTTCCATAGCGGTGCTTGCAGGCTTCGTCGGTTGGTATCGGATACAGCCGCGACTGAATGCCAGAGAGCAGGTCGAACGAACGCTGCGCTGGTTCTTTTTCTCCTGTGCCGGTCTCGCGATTCTGACCACGGTCGGCATTGTTTTCTCCGTTATTTTTGAAACCATCCGTTTTTTCGGAATGGTTCCTTTTACCGAATTCTTTTTTGGCACAAGCTGGAGTCCACAGGTAGCCCTCAGAGCAGATCAGGTCGGTTCTGAGGGTGCTTTCGGTATGATTCCTCTGTTTACCGGAACCTTGCTGATCTCCGCGATTGCCTTGCTGGTGGCGGTGCCGGTCGGGCTTTTCTCCGCCATTTACCTTTCGGAGTACGCCAACAAGCGGGTCCGGAGTGTCGTCAAGCCCATGCTGGAAATGCTCGCCGGCGTACCAACGGTGGTTTACGGATTTTTTGCGGCCCTCACGGTTGCGCCGTTTATATCGGATTTCGCAAATACCATAGGCCTGAATGCTTCTTCCCAGAGCGCCCTGGCGGCCGGGCTGGTCATGGGGGTGATGATCATTCCCTTTGTGTCTTCACTCTCTGACGATGTCATAAACGCTGTGCCCCAGACTCTGCGAGATGGCTCACTGGCATTGGGCGCTACCCAGTCCGAGACCATGAAAAAAGTGATTTTCCCGGCAGCCTTGCCCGGCATTATGGGCGGTATATTGCTGGCGGCTTCCCGTGCCATCGGTGAAACCATGATCGTGGTCATGGCGGCGGGCCTTGCCGCTAACCTGACCGGCAACCCGCTGGAAACGGTTACAACCGTTACCGTCCAGATCGTGACACTGCTGATCGGTGACCAGGAGTTTGATAGTCCCAAGACACTCGCAGCGTTTGCGCTGGGTGCGATGCTGTTTATCGTGACCCTGCTGCTTAACGTTGTTGCTCTCAAGATTGTCCGCAAATATCGGGAACAGTATGACTGATCGCACGGCACAGGCGGAACTCGTCCGCCGCTCACTCAAAAGGCGTTATCGCAAGGAACGTCGCTTCCGGGCCTATGGCATTCTCGCCATTGCCATAGCACTGGGTGCTCTGGTGATTCTGTTTGCTGACATTGTCGGCAAGGGGCATACCGGGTTCCTTAAGACCACGATAACTCTGGATGTCCGGATGGATCCGGTCACGATGTACCTGGATGACCCGACCAATCCGGACGAGGTTCGCATGGCGGACTTCGTGGAGCCGCTGATTGTCAGCCTTATGGAAACGCTTCCGGATGCCACCGAAGACGACCGGGATGCGCTTCGGCGGCTGATCAATCCCTACGCGTCAAACCAGCTACGTGACGAACTGGTTGCAAACCCGGACTGGATGGGTACCACCCGGACCATTACTTTCCTGGCCCACAGTAACGTTGATGTCTATGCCAAGCACCAGGGTAATGAAGCTTACTCCATTAAACTGACGGATCAGCAGCAGGCCTGGGTGGACGAATTACGCGAAAGAGGGATCGTCGAAACCAGCTTTAACGACGTCTTTTTCACCAGCGGCGATTCCCGCGACCCGGCGCGAGCGGGTGTGCTTGGGGCCATCGTTGGCTCGCTTCTGGTGATGTTTATTACACTGGCCCTGTCGTTTCCCATCGGCGTGGCCGCCGCAATCTATCTGGAAGAATTCGCACCCAAGAACAAATTGACAGACTTTATCGAGGTGAATATCAACAACCTCGCGGCGGTTCCTTCCATCATCTTTGGTCTGCTGGGTCTCGCGGTGTTCATCAACCTCTTTGGCTTGCCCCGCTCGGTGCCCTTTGTCGGTGGTCTGGTACTCACGCTGATGACCTTGCCGACCATCATTATTTCGAGTCGCGCGGCTATCAAGAGTGTCCCGCCCTCAGTGAGGGAAGCGGCTGAAGGAATTGGTGCTTCCAAAATGCAGGTCGTATTACATCATGTACTACCTCTGGCTATGCCCGGAATGTTGACCGGCTCGATCATTGGCATGGCTCAGGCGCTCGGCGAAACGGCCCCTTTGTTGCTGATTGGCATGGTGGCCTTTATTGTTGAGGTTCCTGAGGGCTTTTTTGATGCCGCCACGGTCTTGCCGGTACAGGTCTTCCTGTGGGCGGGCAGCCCGGAGCTGGCCTTTATTGAACGTGCGTCGGCAGCCATTATGGTGTTGCTGACCTTCCTGATGAGTATGAATGCCCTGGCAATCTGGCTGCGCAAGCGGCTTGAGCGTCGCTGGTAAGGAGATTGAGATGAACACTGTGAGTCCAGCTATTTCAGCGGAAGCCGATGCGCGACAGCAAAGCGAGCTGGTGGCCCCTGTGGTTGACCAAAAGCCCGAGGATACGGTAATCGAAGAAGGGAAGACGGTAGGCAAACCGTTTGCAGACGACCCCAAATACAAGCTGCGTAACGTTGACGTGTCCTACGGCAACGACAGGGCCATCAAGAACATCAGCCTGGATATTGCCCGCAACGAGGTCATTTCGTTTATTGGCCCCTCCGGCTGTGGTAAGTCGACATTCCTGCGCTGCCTCAACCGGATGAACGACAGCATCGAAATCTGCCGCATCAAGGGCCAGCTGATGCTGGATGATGAGGACATTTACGCCTCTAACAGAGATGTGGTGGAGCTGCGTGCTCGGGTTGGAATGGTATTTCAGAAGCCGAACCCGTTTCCGAAGTCCATCTATGACAACGTGGCCTATGGTCCGAAAATTCACGGTCTGGCTAACCGAAAATCTGAACTCGACGAAATTGTCGAGAAAAGCTTACGAAAGGCCGGGCTCTGGAACGAAGTCAAAGACCGTCTCGACGCAAGCGCAACCGGAATGTCCGGTGGTCAGCAGCAACGTCTGTGTATTGCCCGTGCCATTGCCGTGAGCCCGGAAGTCATCCTGATGGATGAGCCCTGTTCAGCCCTGGATCCGATTGCTACTGCTCGGGTGGAAGAGCTGATCGCGGAGATGTCCGAAAGCTATACCATTGTGATCGTCACCCACTCCATGCAGCAGGCGGCCCGGGTCTCCCATCGCACGGCCTATTTTCACCTGGGGCATCTGGTGGAAGTCAATGAAACCGACAAGGTGTTCACCGCGCCAGAGCATGAACTGACCGAGTCCTATATTACCGGTCGGTTCGGTTAACCGGGTCCCGTGAGCGAGGAGCAGAGAATGCCTACCAAGAAAGAAGATATGTATGGAGATCACATCTCCCACCAGTTCAACGATGACCTGGCACAACTGAAAAATGATTTTCTCAAGATGGGCGGCCTGGTCGAACAACAGACCCGGGATGCTGTGGATGCGCTGATTGATGGCGACAGCTACGGGGCCGATGAGATCCGTGCCCGTGACAAGGTTGTCGACAAGATGGAGAAAGATCTGGACGAAGAGGCGACCCGGGTGATCGCCCGTCGTCAGCCCGCTGCCCGGGACCTCCGTCTGGTGATTTCGGTCATCAAGATGGTTGCAGACCTGGAACGGGTGGGTGATGAGGCGAAGAAAATCGCCAAGTTTGCCATCAACCTGTCGGATGAAGGTCAGGCGCCCCGTGGGTACGTGGAAGTGCGCCATATTGGTAATCACGTCACCTCGATGTTGCGAGAGGCGCTGGATGCCTTCTCCCGGCTGGACGCCGAGCAGGCGTTGCGAATCATGAAGGAAGACAAGCGGGTGGATGAGGAATATCAGGCCGCGGCCCGCGCCCTGTTGACCTTCATGATGGAAGACGCCCGCAACATCTCACGGTGTATGTCGGTGATGTGGGTACTGCGTGCCCTGGAGCGTATTGGCGACCACGCCTGCAACATTGCCGAGAACGTGATCTACATGGTGGAGGGTGAGGATGTTCGTCACACGCCCGTAGAGGAAGCCGAGAAGATTGTAGGTCGGTGACTATCGGCTGGCCGGGGCATTCACCTGGCCAGCAAACGCTTCCCCGATTACGCCTGCTTCATCCTGTCAGTATAGGGAGGCCAGCCCAGCGGCTTGCCCGCCAGCAGGTGCAGATGAATATGGAACACGGTCTGACCGGCGTTCTCCCCGCAGTTCATTACTACCCGATAGCCGTCATCCGCAAAGCCCATGTCAGCGGCGAGTTTGGCTGCCACGTAATACAGGTGCCCCACCAGTTCCCGGTCCTGCTCGCCAATGTCATTGATGGTGGCGATTTCTTTCCTGGGAATGATCAGCAGGTGCACCGGCGCCTGGGGGTTGATGTCCCGAAAAGCCAGGCTGATATCGTCCTCATAGACAATGTCCGCCGGAATTTCCCGGTTGATGATCTTGGTGAAAATGGTTTCTGCCATGTCGGAATCCTTCTGGTTGATGTTGTTGTCTCAAAGCGATGGCTGCGGCCAGGGATTTCATTCAGCGCTGGCCCGGAACTGTTCTCCATCCGGGTACCCGTTTCAACAGTGCTTCAAGTGGCGCCGGCAGACCTTCGTCGATCCCCATGGCATAACGGGCCACCCGGTTACGGGCAAAAGGCACGCCCTGAGCCAGACCCAGACCGAGATTGCGGGCCAGATACAGGGGCGGCAGGCGGTTGCTGAACAGGTGGTAGAACAGATCCATGGCCAGCATCATCCGTCGGTTGGCGGGCCGGCGCTGGTGTTCGTAACGGGCCAACAGGTCCGGACTGGCCGGATCCTGCCCGGTGCGGCGGGCTTCGTCCAGCAATCCTTGCAGGCAGGCAGCGTCCTGGAAACCCAGATTGACCCCCTGGCCGGCCAGCGGATTGATGGTATGGGCCGAGTCCCCCGCCAGTACCACCCGGTCAAGGAAGTAACGTTGCGCGTGCTGGCGGGCAATAGGAAAGCTGGCCCTTGCGGCTACCGCGGTCAACTTCGGCAGTTCCTCCGGGAACGCCTTGTGGATCTCGTTGATGAAGTCCGCTTCCGGCAGTGACTTCAGGCGGTTCAGAACATCCGGAGCGTCATACCAGACCAGCGAGGCCCAGCATTCGCCCGGGTGCTGTTCGGTGGCGGAATGCAGTGGCAGAAACGCACGGGGACCGGAGGCATGAAACGCTTGCCAGGTAATGTCCTGAACCTTACCCCGGTATCGCACGCTGGCCACCAGAGCCTGCTGCGCGTACTGGTCACGGGTAACACCGATACCGGCCAGCTCACGCACCCGGGACTGGGCGCCGTCGGCACCGATAACCAGCCGCGTCTCGAGGGTTGTGCCGTTCGCCAGGGTCACGGTGGCCTGTTCCGGACCGGTAACGATGGCGCTGACGCTGGTGCCTTCAAACAGGGTAATCGCCGGACAGGCGAGGGCCAGATCCCACAGGGCTTTCTGGGTGACCTGGTTCTCCACGATGTGACCAAGGTGGCTGGTACCCAGATCCGGAGCGCTGAAGGTGGTTCTGGCGAAAGTTGCAGGCAACAGTCGACGCACAGGGTGTTCGCCGCCTTCCCACACCGCCAGCCGGGTGTAGGGCATGGCGCGCATGTTGCGGATGGCAGGCCAGGCGCCCAATTCCCGCAGATAGCGCTCACTGCCGGCGCTGAGGGCGGAAACCCGGAGATCCGGGTCGCTGTCGGAAGTGAACTCCGGGGCGTGTGCCTGGTCAATCAATGCTACCGTATGGCCTTGGCGGCCAAGGCCATTGGCGATGGCCGCACCGACCATGCCGGCACCAACCACCAGAAAATCGAAGCGTTGCGTCATAACTGGGCCTCTGTCTGAGGCCTTCAGTTTACGCACTCAGGCCGGGCTGGCAAGGCCCGGGCAGTGATCAGTAGCCTGCCAGTTCCCAGCTGTCGGCGGGTTCCGGATTGTCCTGATAGGTCTCTGTGAGGGTGTCCCGGAATTCCGGCTGCGGGATTTTTTTCGCGGTACGGGCCATCCATGCCGGCTTGCGGGTGCCAGGACGGATGAAACCCTGGTTAATAATGATGGGGCGGGCCAGAAGCAGGAAGTCCCTGGTCGCCATATGAATGGACTCGGTATGACTGCCTGCGGCGAAGACGATGTCGGGCTGACGGGTCAGGGCTTCGGAGCAGTACACTGCCATATCAAACATGGGGCCGAATGGCGGCATGGCCCCCACCTCGCACTCCGGAAAACGGTCCATAAACTCCATTTCATCCGCCAGCTCAAGAAAGTCGGTTTCCAGGACCTGGCTCAATCTGGCCCAGTGCACGCGCCATGTGGCCGGCATCACCAGCATGGCCATTTTGCCGTCCAACTCGATAATCACGGTTTTGGCCACACGATCACCGGCGATGTGGCCGTGGTGGGCAAGTTCCTGGGCGGTATAGGCAGGTGGGTGGGTCATGCAGAGATACTCTGCACCGGACTGATCAAGGAATGATTTCAACTGCTTGGTTGGCATGGTTAGCCTCCTGTCAGGTCGACGGAAACCAGCTGGAGTTGCCAGGGGGAAGTGTTGTTGGCAGGCATTGACCAGCTCCGTTAACTGCAGCTTAGCCAAGGATCCGGGAAAAAAGAAAGAATTGATTCAGGTCTGTGACTCAGAGCACCGGTCAGCCGTGAAAGAAAGCCGGTCGCCCCGGGCGGGGCGACCTTGCACAGAGGCTTATTTGTCGCTGAACATATGTACATCGCGCTGGGGGAACGGAATGGTAATGCCTTCCGCATCGAACGCTTTTTTGACCTTTTCCTGCATGTCCCAGTAGTAAGGCCAGAGGTCAGCCGAATTGACCCAGGCACGGACGGTAAGATCCACCGAGCTTTCGCCCAGGCCGCCCACAACGATCAGTGGTGCGGGTTCAATCAGGGAGCGCTCGTCCTCTTCGATCAGGCGTTTGCAGATGGCCTTGGCCTTGTCGATATCATCGCTGTAGCCAATGCCAAACGACATATCGCAACGGCGTGTGGCGTAGGCGCTCAGATTGGTCAGGCTGGAATTCGAAAGGTCGCCATTGGGAATGACAATACGGCGGTTATCAAAGGTATTTACGACCGTATAAAGAATGCTGATTTCAGCGACCGAGCCAAGAAAGCCCTGGGCTTCAATGGTGTCTCCGACCTTGAAAGGCTTGAAGATGAGAATCAGTACACCGCCGGCAAAGTTGCCCAGGCTGCCCTGCAAAGCCAGGCCGATAGCCAGACCTGCGGCACCGATAATGGCAATAAAGGAGGTAGTGGCGATGCCTATCATCGAGGCGGCCGATATCAACAACAATATTTTAAGAACCGCGCCCAGAAGTCCGCACAGGAATTTATTGAGAGTTGGGTCTCTCTTGCCCAGTTTATTATCAAGCACGTTTACAAAACGGTTGATGAGCCACATACCGATAATCAGTGTGACAATGGCCAATAACACTTTTGGTGCATAGAGCATGGTCAGAGTGATTGCCTGCTCCATCAGCGTGGCAGCGGCTCCGCTTTCGGAAAAGAGATCTTCCATAGTAAAACTCCAGGTTTGAGGCTGTGACAGGTCCTATCCGATAACTGGATATGTTCTGCTTTCGTCTATGAGGTGTTCAGGCTCTGAATTGTTCTGCCCGACCAACAAGTTCTTCCGGACGGCCCGTGGCCACAATTCTATCGTTCTTGTTAGCAAGCTGATAGTCGTACATAGGATCATAATAATCACAAAGCAATGATTCGATCCAGTCGTTGTGCCCGGAGGTGTCTCCTGAAGCCTGTTGCTGGGCCAGGGCAAGAATCATAAGTTCCCGCAGGTGCTGATAACGAACCCCGCCAAGTCGCTTCTGGACCCGGGCCAGGGCGCTGAGCAGGTAATCCTCGAAATTGGCCCAGCCGGCGAGACTGCCGTCACGTTGCTGGTAGGCCTGCACCATATGTTCTACGTAGTCTTCCCGGATAATGTTCACCCGTTCAGCCATGGTCCGCTCCAGAACCATCAGGGGAGCAGTAGCCATCCGGTCTCGTAAGGACTGGGGCAGGCTGCAACGACCTACCAGGTGACTTTCGTCCTCCAGGTAGACCGGCTGTCCGGATTCCGCCGCACTTATGGTGGCCCGGATCATGGCAACCGCGAGCCTGTTCTCGAAATCTATCTGGGAGGGCTGGGGGGTCACCTGGCGGCCGAAACTTGAGCCCCGGTGATTGGCCAGACCTTCCAGGTCCACGGGGTTGGGCAGCTGTCCCAGTACCCGGGTTTTACCGGTACCCGTGCGTCCACTGATGATAACAAAGCGGGCCTCATTGACACGCTGGTCCAGCTGGTCAATGAGAAACCGGCGCATGGCTTTGTAGCCACCAGTCACCAGCGGGTACTCAATGCCGGCTTCCTTCAGCCATTGCTGGGTCAGCCGGGAGCGCAGGCCGCCGCGAAAGCAGAACAGATAACCGTCCGGATGCTCCAGGGCAAAGCGCCTCCAGGACTCGATCCGGGCAGCCTTGATGTCACCCTGCACCAGTTGGTGGCCCAGGCGGATGGCTTCATCCTGGCCTTTTTCCTTGTAGCAGATGCCAACCCGGTGGCGCTCGTCATCGTTCATCAGCGGGGCATTGATGGCATTGGGGAAACTGCCTTTGGCATACTCTACCGGCGCACGCACATCCATCATGGGGACGTCGCGGAGGAACAGGTCAAGAAAGTCGGCGCTATCGGGTCTGGAGGTCATTGCGGCATCGTGTCAGGAGCAAATGGGTGACGCTGTGTCTATCTGGGAGCAGCAGTATAACGGATTCCCGGCTGTTTACCGAATGAGCAGGCATGCAGCGTCCAGCGGCAGCGTATAGAATGCCGACATCTTCAGAATGGATGCCGTTATGTTGCCAGAGCAATCCGCCGGAATTCCGGCAGCGTTGAACCGTGCCATACAGCAAACCCTGGCAAAAGGACGTCTGGCAGTCACCCGCCCGGCCGGTTGTCCCGGTATTGCCCTGTATCTGTTCGACCCGGACGTGTTGCAAGGTCCCCTGAGTCATGATGAGGCCCAGGCGGTTGTGGCGGAGCCGGCCTACTGGTCGTTCTGCTGGGCCAGCGGTCAGGTGCTGGCCCGCTGGATACTGGCGAATCCGGAATCTGTCCGCGGCAAACGTGTGCTGGATTTCGGCAGCGGCTCCGGCATCGTCGCGGTAGCCGCTGCACTCGCCGGTGCCGGTGAGGCCATCGCCTGCGATCTGGATGAGACGGCCCTGATGGCCGCGCGGGCCAACGCCGAGCTCAATGGCGTTACCGTCACGCTGTGCAACGACTGGTCTGACCGTGGCACTGGCATTGACGTCATCACCGCCGCTGACGTGCTCTACGACCGCGACAATCGCCCGTTTCTGCAGATATTCCGACAGGCGGCCCCCGTCATCCTGTTGGCAGATTCCAGAGTGCGGAACCTGGAGGAACCGGGCTACCAGCAACAGGAAGCCCATGAGGCTCGCACCTGGCCGGATCTGAATGAGTTTGAGGAGTTCAATCTGGTGCGGTTGTATCGGGGGGAAGGTGTGGCAAGGATCAACAGGCGCTGATAAAAGAAAAGGACAACCCTTGCGGGTTGTCCTTCATTGTCGGAACAGGTCTTCACGTCCGTGTTGGTTCGCAACCATCCTGTTGCTTTATAGTCCCTGGCCAGCTCCGTGGCGCCAGCTTCCTAGCCAGCGATCCAATAAATTTTCCCTTAAGCAGACAATCCCTTGCATCCATGCTTCCCCCCAATTCCTGTGAGGGCCATCCAATGAGTCATCCTCTTCCATGTCATCCCTGACACGCTCACTATACCAAGCTGAAAAATTTACGCGTGTGACGCTTACGTTATTTTTCGGTGACGGAACTGAGTCATCGGGATGGCCTCTTTTCTAATCAATCAGTTACTTGAAATTCGAGTTCGGATTGCCCTGTTGCTTACGAGAAGTTACAGACCGGGCTTACGCTTTTGTGGGATATATCGCACACGAGTAATGGCTGATGTCTCAATGCTTGCTTGTGGCAGGATTTTCCTGAATGTAGCGGATGATCGGGAAAAGGCAAAACCCCACGACGATGCCCGCGACATCTGCGCCCAGATCTGCCATTGAGAAGTGTCGGTAGGACACCATGGCCTGACCCAGTTCAATGGCAAGGCCAAAGCTCAACAGCGTCAGGAACGGGATGGCCAGGTGCAGCGCCGGCCAGCCCAGGCGGATGATCACCGCCAATTCGGTGAAGGCAATAAAGTGGTTGAGTTTGTCACTGGTAAATGCCGGCACCGGGTACGGCTGGCTGGTGAAGGCCAGCCAGGCAATCGCCGCCAGCGAGAGCATGAATCCGGCTCGCCAAAGTAAGCGGTGATTGAGAATGGCATCAGAGAATTGTCTTACAGTCATTTCAGGTCCGGCTGTGGTGGAACTGGCAACATGATATGCTTTGCGCCCCATGACTGCCATGGGACCTAAGTGTCCGCTTGTTAAGGTCCGCACAGATGTTACGAGGAAATGTCTTCACCGGTTTTGGTTATCTGGGCGAGGGTTTCCGGCTGATGCGTCAGCCCGGGTTGCGTCGTTTTGTGATCATTCCGATGGTCATCAATGTGCTGCTGTTTGCAGCCTTGTTCTGGGCGATGGCTCAGTTTTTTTCTACCATGATCGCCGCCGCCATGGCGTGGCTGCCTGACTGGGCCTGGTTGCAGGCCCTCGACTGGTTGTTCTGGCTGCTGTATGGCGTGGTGATTCTGCTGGTGATGGCCTACGGCTTTGTCATGATGGCCAATCTGATCGGGTCCCCTTTTTACGGATTTCTGGCTGAGCGCACCGAGGCGCTGCTGACCGGCAAGGAGCCGGAATCGCCCGGGGGCTGGTTGTCAGTATTGAAAGATGTACCCCGCATTCTGTGGCGGGAGGTTCAGAAAATCCTCTACTACCTGCCCCGTGCCATTGTGCTGTTGCTGATTGGTCTTATTCCTGTGGTCAATCTGATTGCGGCGGTGCTCTGGTTGTTGTTCAACGGGTGGATGATGGCGCTGCAGTATGTCGACTATCCCGCTGACAACCACAAGCTGCCGTTTCGTCAGTTGCGGCAGCGGCTGGGGGATCGCCGGCTCAGCGCCTTCGGTTTCGGTTTACCGGTGGCGCTGTTGGCTATGGTACCGGTGGTAAACCTGGTGCTGGTTCCGGCGGCGGTCTGTGGTGCAACAGCCTATTGGGTCAGGGAAGGCGTTTCGGGTCTGCCGGTTGAGCGCGTCCGTAGCTGAGTGGCGTAGGATACCTTTAACTGCATTTTACGGTGCCGTTTGCCGGCACCCTCTATTATCTGCCTGCTTTCGCAAGGCTGAACCATTGAATACATTCCGGAGGATTCTTGGAAGCATCTGCATTTGCACCCGGCCAGCGCTGGGTTAGTCATACCGATGCCAGTCTTGGCCTTGGCCTGGTGACCGATGTGTCCGGCCGAACTGTAACCCTGGGGTTTCCCGCGGCAGACGAAGAGCGTACCTACGCCATCGACAATGCGCCCCTGTCCCGGATTACCTACCAGATGGGAGAGCAGATCGAGACCTTTGACGGCCAGATCTTTACCGTACAGGCCGTAGAAGATCTCGATGGCGTGTTGATTTACCACGCCGAGGATGCCGATGGTCAGCTGCAGGTCATTTCTGAAGTGCGTCTGGCCAGTGTGGTGAGCTTCGCAGCCCCCCACCAACGCCTGTTTGCCGGTCAGTTTGATCGCAACGGAGCCTTCCGGTTGCGCTACGCCACGTTGCAGCATCAGAACCGGCTGGCGGGATCTTCGGTACAGGGCCTGCTGGGGGCTCGTACCCAGCATCTTCCCCATCAGCTCTATATTGCCCATGAAGTGGCCCGGCGTTTTGCTCCGCGGGTATTGCTGGCGGACGAGGTCGGGCTTGGCAAGACCATCGAAGCTGGCCTGATCATGCATTATCAGTTGCACGCGGGGCTGGCCCGTCGGGTGTTGGTGGTGGTGCCGGACTCACTGGTGCATCAATGGCTGGTGGAAATGCTGCGCCGGTTCAATCTGCGCTTTTCCATTGTTGATCGTGCCCGCTATGAAATGATGCAGGACGACGAATACGGTGCGGAAGACTCGGATGAGGGCGGCGCCAGTGCCAGCGGCAATCCTTTTGAGGATAGTCAGCTGGTGATCAGCAGCCTCGATTTTCTGACGGGCCACACCAAAGCCCGGCGCGACGTGGCTGCGGCCGACTGGGACCTGATGGTGGTGGATGAGGCCCATCACCTGAAATGGAGCGTCGAACAGCCAAGCCCGGAATACAGCATGGTGGAATCGCTGGCGTCCCGGGTTCGTGGCTTGTTGTTGCTGACGGCGACGCCTGAGCAGGTGGGTGAGGAAAGTCATTTCGCGCGCCTGCGCCTGCTGGACCCGGCCCGATTCCATGATTTCGGTGCTTTCCGGCAGCAGGAGCAGGGCTATCATCAGGTCAACGCGGCGGTACGGGAGCTACTGGCCAGCGGTGGCTTGCCCAATGCGGATCAGCAAACGGTGCTGCGCCAGTGGCTGGGCGATGAGCTGGACCGTCTGCTGGCGGGTGATGAGCCCGTCAAGGCGATAGTGGATGCATTGCTGGACCGCCACGGTACGGGGCGTGTGTTGTTCCGCAACACCCGGGCCTCGGTCGCCGGATTTCCCGAGCGCCGCCTGACCACCGTGCCACTGCCATGCCCGGAGCTGTAC
>NZ_CAXBDN010000023.1:0-26869 GCF_963974375.1 uncultured Marinobacter sp. | reverse complement strand
CCGTTAAGACCCAGTGCGGAGGCTCGTTCACGCCGAACTGCAACGCCGGCCTGGACAAAACCTGCCTGTAGTTTGGCGAGTCCGGATAAGTGACTGTCAGGCACCCTTTCAGTATCGAGCCAGTTGACGGTATCTGTCAGTGTGCAGTGTTCAGCCGCGACGGCCCAGGTGGAGTCTGGAACGGGAATATCCCGTTTGGCAAGCAGGGCGCGCACACTGGGCTCGTTGAAGAGCCTGGCGGCCAGACTTGCATTGACCGCACCACTCTGACCACCGCAGGCACCACAATCCAGTCCGGCCTGATTCGGATTGTTGTTGGTGTGACTGCCATGCCCCACAAACACTACGAGCGGTGCAAAGTCAGATGTCAGTGACATACCCCGCAGCATTCCTGCCACGAGATCGGCTTTTTCCGCATCGGTGAGAGGATCCCCTGTGGTCTTATGTACGAGCCTTCCGTCACATTCGGGTACTGAACCATCTGAAGCCGTTTTTTTGAGGCTGTCGCGGATCAGCTTCCAGCCCCAGGCCAGCCCGGTGGTCTCCACCAGAGTAAAGGTTGAAAGGCTACTGTACTTGGCTTTGCGAACACTGCTGCGAGTGATTTCCCGTTGATCCAGCCGACGGTTGATCTGATGGTCTGATCGCAGACTGCCACTGTTACTGACGAATCGATACGGTGCTGGCAGCAGTCCAGGCAGGCGCCTTACGGGAAGCTTCGGTCCATGCTCCTGGTGTTCGACGGCGAGGCCAAAGAAGCCGGCGAAGCCGAGAGTGCGAACTTGCGGATAACTGGTCTCCAGGTGCCGACGCATTACCTCAGAGCGGACGTCAATACAGAACACCGCTTGAACAGCGGGTGGGCTTTCATGATGAGCATCATGATGCGGCGCTGTTGCCAGTGACTGCCAGAGCGTCTGCTGGTATCTGATCTCGAAGGCTCTGTGCCAAACCCAGCGTTTATCCGCAAGGGCCGCAGTTTGTGACCGTGCCATAGCTGCTCTTTGCTTCAGGTAGGTCGCTTTCCGGGAAGCTGGCGCGCATTGCAGGCCGATCGTTTCCCATGCCAGAGCAATTCCCAACAATTCCCACACCCGGTCAGAGCTGCGTGCCTCAAGCTGGGCGCGCCAGTCCTCACCCCGACACCACGCAGCCCAGCCGTTGACCCTGAGCAGCCAGCTGTGCGCAATGGCTTGCAGTTCTTCAGGGCAAAGCCCAAGCATACTGACTGCCCGTTCGATCGCTTCATCGAGATTGGCTGGTAACGTCTGCAGGCAGCTTCTGGCCCCTGACACTCCGGTATTAGCGTCTAACAAGACATTGTCCCGGGTTGAATCCAGCCAGAACCGGTAGAGATTTTGATTCGCAACGGAGCCGGACCACCCCGCCTGATGCTGGTCGAAAAAGGCCGCGCAGGTTCCTGCTATCTGGGCACACACAGCCTCGATTGCTGCCTGGTCCTCTTCGACTGGTGGGAAGGAGTCTATGACTGATCCGAAGCTTCGCTCCACGTTGGCATGGCTGTTTTTGAGCCAGCCAAGAAGCTGTTCTGGCGACTCAGTACTGGCTGACTCATTGAGGCTCGCCAGAAGGTCTTCCTCGCGGATCCGTCCACCTTCCCAGGCCTCAAGGTAGAACTCAGCAGGCATGACAATGGAAAATCCTCCATGTTGGCGCAGCAGGGCATCCGCCCGGGATGCGGGCAGATGTTTCAGTCCCCAGAACGGATTGACCGCAATCCACTGATCCAGCGCCCAGGTAGGGGCAAGCCAGTCGCAGACCGATCGCAAATTCGGCTCCCAGTCGTTGACGGCAAGGTGGGTACTTTTGGGTGCAGCGCTGGCGGATGTCATGACGGATTCTCCATGCGAAAGGGATGGTGAGGCACCCGCCGCAGCAGTGAAGGGAAACGCAGTATTCTGGCGGCAAGAACACGAGTGGCGTGATCAATGGGAGCCTCCATATAGAGGCCGTGCCTGAAGTGTGTGCACAGTGTTCTGACGAGTCGGTGTTGAGGGCTTAGCTGGGTTACGAGGGTTCCGGCCACCAGCGTAACAACCACCAGCCATCCGATCAGCTGCCCGGTAACCGGAAGCTCAATGGGCCCGTGGTTTGCCAGGGCTGGAGAAATCAGCCAGTGCAACAGGAAATAGCAGGGGACCACGGCAACAGCAAGGCTGCAGAGAAGTACTGACCGTGTCCTCGTGGCGCAACCGGGGATACCGAAAGCTGCAGCTCCCACCGCCAGCGCCAGAGTTGCGCCGAGAATCGGATTGTATTGAACAATTTGTGGCGCAAGACTCAGAATCAGTGCCGCGAGTCCCGCGCTTACACCGGCCCTGCTGAAACGTTCAGCCCAGGGCGCAGATGGAAAACTGATGTTGACCGAAGCGGCCACGGTACGGCCACTGGCAAGAAACGAGTGGGCCTTGTACAGCGAGTGAGCCAGCAAGTGCAACAGAGCCAGGGTGTAGGCCCCCATCCCTATCTCAAAAAGCATGAAACCCATTTGGGCGCAGGTGGACCAGGCCAGTGCATGTTTGACCGAGTACTGAGTCATCATGGTGATGACCGCGACCACCGCGGTCATACCACCGATTGCCAACAGAATCAGGTGTCCGGGTGTGTAGCCATCGAACACGGGGAATAGGCGCAGCCAGAGAAATCCACCGAGGTTGATGACGCCGGCGTGTAACAGTGCCGAGACCGGCGTGGGTGCTTCCATAACCCGCAGGAGCCAACCATGGAAGGGTATCTGTGCGCATTTGATAACAGCGGCCAGGGCCAGTGTTATTGATGCCAGTGCGGGGTAGATGCCGGCGCCAGCACCGGCGGTAGTCTGGGCGATAATAGTCTGCAAAACGAAGGTGTCATGATGCGCGTACAGCAAAAATACACCAAAAAAAACAAGAAGGTCGCCTACACGACTGAGGATGAATTTCTGCGCCGCTGCAACCCTGGCCTGAGACCTGTCCTGATAAAGCGTCAGCAGCGGGTGTAAGGCCAGGCTTACAACCACCCAGGCACTGGCCAGAACCAGCAGGTGATTGGTTGAAATCAGAATCAGGACCGAAGAAATAATGATCAGAAACCACGGCAGGAACCGGTGCCGTCCCGGATCACCTCGCAGATAGGTGTCTGCAAACCGGAGGATAACCCAGGCTATGAAGCTTACCATTGTGGCCGTCCATACACTGAGTCCGTCCAGGTAGATGCCCATAGGGCGCGCAGCCTCCATGAGTCCTGCTGAATGTGGGGCCAGTGAGCGAAAGACAAACCAGATTCCAAGCAGCATCGACGCGGCCAGAGACCAGAGCAGCAACACCTGGCCCAGGCGCCAGCAATGCGCCAGCTTCAGGGGGCTTCGCAGCCAGCTACCGGCTCCCGCCAACAAGAGCATCAGCCCAACGGGAGCTATCCACAGGGTCGCCAGGACGATCGTGATAATATCGGGGAAGGAATTCATCTTTAGCTGCCTCCATGACGTTCGGAGCAGTTTGCCTGTCGGAAAAGTATAGATAAAATAGTTTATAGAGGACTAATCGTTCACTTTTAAAGAACATTAACCAATGAAGCTTAATTATCATCATTTGTACTATTTCTGGCGGGTAGCCCGAGCCGGGCACCTGACACGCACGGCCAACGCGCTGCATATTTCGCAATCGGCACTGTCCGGGCAGATCAGGAAGCTTGAGGCCAGCTTTGGACATGAGTTGTTCATCCGCGAAGGGCGTCGTCTGAAACTATCAGAGGCGGGCCGTCTGGCATTTTCCTACGCGGAAGATATTTTTCGGCAGGGAGAAGAGCTGACAGAGTTATTCGCATCCGGTGTCCGGCCAAACCGCGAGGTTCTGAGGGTTGGAGCTGTGGCCACGCTTTCACGGAATTTTCAGGAAGGATTCCTGCAGCCTTTGTTTGGTCGTGACGATCTCGAACTCAGTCTGCAAAGTGGGCATCTGGACGACTTGCTGCGTCGATTGTCCGCTCACCGTCTGGATCTGATACTGTCAAACCAGCCGGTGCAGGGGGACGAGGAGAATCCCTGGCGATCCCGCCTCATCGCCCGACAATCTGTGAGTGTGATTGGTCCCCCGGGTCTCTGCATTTCGCGGGAGCTGCCTCATCTCCTGATGGCGAGCAGCCTGATAGTGCCGGGTGCGACCAACAGTGTTCGTCAGGCATTTGATCAGATCTGCGAACATCATCGCATCAGACCGATCATCGCAGCTGAAGTAGACGATATGGCGCTGATGCGACTGCTGACCCGCGATACCGGGCATCTTGCTGTACTGCCGCCAGTGGTGGTCCGGGATGAACTCCTTGCTGGCCAACTCCAGGAATATGGCGTGTTGCCCGGAGTTTACGAAGAGTTCTACGCTATAAACATCCGCCGGCATTTCGAAACGCCGGCGCTCAGAACCTTGTTGTCGAAAACGTCCGGGGAAGTGGTGAATAAAGCAGAGCCACCGGCAGATACGTGAAAATGTTGGGGCAAAGGGGCTCTTTACCTGACCATGTTCTGCAGAGCACAATGGCCTGAACTCGCTGCAGGTATGCCAGATGTTTGGTCTTTCCGGGAGCGTCCAGTCGAAAGAGCAGTACGGTTAGCCGACATTCCTGAACGATGCATCACCTTTGAAAAGGACAAGCTGTGACTGAAAAGTCGTCTTATGAAGACCGTCGTATTGCTGCTCTGAGGCGGCTTCATATTCTGGACACTCCGCTGGAACAGCGCTTTGAGCGCCTGACCCGGCTGGCCCAGCGGTTTTATCAGGTCGAGACAAGCCTGTTTTCCCTGATGGATGAAGAACGCCAGTGGTTCAAGTCGAAACAGGGCCTGGATGTTGCTGAAACCCCCCGGGAGTTTGCATTCTGTGAGTACACCCTGAAGCAGGAGAAAGGCTTTGTCGTCGAGGATGCATTGACGGATCCCCGGATTTGCGACAACCCTCTGGTGACGGGGGAGCCCTATATCCGCTTCTACGCGGGTGTACCTGTCAGGGAGCCGACAGGCTTCAAGATCGGAACGCTGTGCATTATCGACTCCCGGCCCCACTCCATGGGCGAAGCGGATCTCGAAACCTTACGGATACTTGCCAGCCTGGTGGAAGATGAACTGGAACGTTCCTTCTCGGCGGTGGCGACCGGGGAGATGTTCGAGGTCAGTCAGCTGAATCGCAGCATCCTGCGGGTCCAGAATGTCTTTTTGACCAGTGATAACGAACACGCTGCTTTTGAAGTGCTACTGGATGACCTGCTGACTCTGACCGGCAGCCAGATTGGCATGATTGGTGAGGTGCTGTACAAGGCCGACGATTCGCCCTTTCTCAAGGTGGGGGCGATCACCGATATTTCCTGGAGCCCGGAAACCCAGGCCCTGTTCCAGGAAACCCAGCGCCGGGGCATGGTGTTTGAAAACATGGACGGCTTGCTGGGGGCGCCTGTCAAAACCGGCCAGCCGATCGTGTCTTCCGGCACCATGAACGACCCACGCTCCTCCGGCTTTCCTCCGGGCCATCCGCCGCTGAATGATTTCATCGGCCTGCCGGTTCATTCCGGTGACAGGCTGGTGGGGCTGATAGGCCTTGCCAACAAGCCAGGCGGCTACGTCGCCTCGCTGTATTCCGACCTGGCACCCTTGCTGCAGACGGTTGGTACCCTGATCGAACGTAAGCGCCTGTATTCCGAGAAGCGGGATCATCAGAAACGGCTGGAGGACGCCGCCAATTTTGATGCCCTGACCGGGCTGCCCAACCGACGCTTACTGACGGAACTGTTCAAGACCGAGTTGCATGAAGCAGACCTGCGCAAGGGTTCGGTTTCGGTCTGCTTTATAGACCTGGACGGCTTCAAGGAAATCAACGATGAGTTTGGTCATTCGGTAGGGGACCAGGTACTGATGTCCGTTGCCAACCAGCTGAAGGGTGCGGTAAGGGCTCATGACCTGGTTTCCCGCCTCGGCGGCGATGAGTTTATTGCCATTCTGAGGGATGTGGAGGTAGAAGCGGTTTATCAACGTCTGTTGGACGCCATTCGACAACCCATTCCCTTCAAGCACCACATGTTCCAGCTGTCCGGCAGCATGGGCATCACCATCTATCCCGAGGATGATACCGACAGTGACCTGCTGATCCGGCACGCCGATCAGGCCATGTACGCGGCCAAAGAGGCGGGACGTAACTGTTTCAGGGTGTTTGATCTGGAAATGCACCAGAGCCGGAAGGAGCGGGTAAGGATCATCGAACAGATTCCCATGGCCCTCGCCCGCAATGAGTTCGAGCTGCACTATCAGCCGCAGATCAATTACGGGAATGGCAATATTGAAGGCTTCGAAGCCCTGATTCGCTGGTTGCTTCCCAGTGGTGAGTTGCTGCCGCCACTATCCTTTCTGCCCCACATCGAGCATACCGAACACGATTCTGCCATTGGCCGTTTTGTGCTGCAGGAAGCTATCGCAGTGCTGACGCGGTTTGAGCAGGAGCAATTGCCGTATTCTGTCAGTGTGAACCTCAGCCCGTCGCACTTTCTCGGCCAGGATTTTGTCGCTGACCTTCGCCATGCGCTGGCAACGACGTCGTCTGAACTGCGCAGCAAGCTGATCCTGGAGGTACTTGAAACCACGGCGCTGGATGACGCACAAATTGCCCGGAAAACGATCATTCAATGTAAAGAGCTGGGTGTGCAGGTATCCCTGGATGACTTCGGAACCGGTTATTCATCCCTGAACTACTTCCGCAATCTGCCGGTTGATGAAATCAAGATCGACAAATCCTTTGTGATGGACATGCTGCACGATACCGACGATGCCATGATTGTTGAGGCCATCATCAGCCTGTGCCGAAGCTTCAAGCGGCGGGTGGTGGCTGAGGGCGTCGAAAGCCCGGCCCTGGAGGCACGTCTCAAAGAGCTGGGCTGCGACATCGGCCAGGGTTATACCTACAGCCGTCCGGTGCCACTGGAAGAGGCGCTGGCCTGGGCCAGGCAATACCGGGGGGATTAGTTGGTGGCGTCGCCGAGTAGCGACTGGTGCTGGCGAGCCAGCTTTTCATGGGTGCTTACCGGATCCCTTCCGGTTTTACCTGTCAGCGGTAGTGTGTTCCAGGCGGGCCTGGTTGGTGATGCGCAATGTTACGCCGTTCTCGTTCATCTCACGCAGGGTTTCTGCCAGGTCGTGGGCAAGGTCTGAATGACGCTTATGGAGGTAGTGGTAGAGCACAAAAGTCGTCACGGGTTGCGGCAGTATGCCCAGATCCTGCCAGTCGCTGTTGGCCAATGGCGAAAGCTCCTCGATGTCTGAAATCAGCATGAGATCCACTCGTCCCCAGTCCAGTAAGGCGCGCATCTGCTGGTAGTTATCGGCCAGAATGGTCTTCATGCCAAGACGGTCTGCGGTCATCTCGGCAATGATGACGCCCCTGCGAACGGCAACCCTCAGTGGCCGGTCGTTTACCGCAGGAAGACTGTCTGCGAGGGGATCTGCTACTACCGCCATAAGCCGCCCCTGTAACAGCGGGTATGGCACCTGAACCAGATCAGGGTATTGGCTTGCCACTTCTTCAATTCTGAACAGATCGCCGTCCACCAGGCCCTGATCGGCCATAAGCAAAGCCCGTCGCGACGGAACGATGGTCGTATCCAGACGTAAACCAAGCGTTGCGTAAGCAGTGACCAGTAACTGCGTTGCCAGGCGGGTGCTGGGAACATCATCAATAACGGCAATCTGAAGCACCCGTTTCGAGCTTTCGGCAGTGGATGAAACCGGAACCACCGCAAAGAGGGTGATCGTCAGCCAACGGGTCAGGAGTCGGGCCGCATTGGCCCTGGGCGCCTGGATAAGGGTCGCTACTTTTTGGGCATGGGTCATCCCACACACACCTGATTTCTGCCCTGGCGTTTGGCCTGGTAAAGGGACTGATCAGCCCGGCCGTAGATTTCGGCCCGGGTATCGCCAGCGCGAACCTCGGTAATTCCGAAGCTCAGGGTTACGGAGCCATACTGGCTCTTGTATTGTTCGATCTCGGTACGCTTACGTTCGGCAACCAGTGCCGCCTGCTGCGCGGTGGTGTCTGGCAGAATCAGGGCAAACTCCTCGCCACCCATGCGCACCAGCGTGTCTATATCTCGCATACCCTGGCGTAAACAGAGGCTGATCTCCTGCAGGACCTGATCTCCCGCACCATGTCCGAAATCGTCATTGAACTGCTTGAACCAGTCGATATCGGCCAGTGCCAGCGTGAAGGGGCGTTTGGTACGTTTGAACAAGGCGAGGTTCATGTCGATTTCCCGGTCATAAACGCGGCGATTGCAAAGACCTGTGAGGGCATCCCGGGTGGCCAGTTGCTCAAGTTGAACATTGAGTGCTGCCAGTTCCGCCTGGCGCTGCTCAAGCTGGCTGGCCAGAGTCTGTAACTCCTGCAGGGCCCGATCCTTTTCGGCCACAGCCCGGTCGGCGGTTTTGCGAGCCTGCTGCAACTGTTCTTCGACCAGGTTGCGACGTTGCATGGGCAGAATCAATAACTGATATCCGCTCCCGGGGGAGGGCATTGCTGCGGCATTCATGATGACGGGAAGCGCGTCCCCGGTGGCGTTGGTAAACGACAAAAAAACTTCTTCTGCGTGCTGGTGCAACCGCAGGGAAGGCAGGACATGGCCCAGGTAATACATGCGGGAGGCGACCGTCATCCAGCGTTCCGGTGACCGGCCGCACAAGTCCTCCCTGGAGCGCCCAAGCCAGTCACACAGTGGCTGATTGATGGCAGTCACGGTATTGGTGTTGTCCAGCAGAATATAGCCGCCGGGCAAGTGATTGGCATCAAGCTGCAACGAGTACTCCTTCCAGAACCGCCTGGGCGACTTCGTCCGGATGACTCATGTGTGGATAGTGGCCGCTGGCGTTAAGCTTGCGAACTGCACAGTTTGGCAACGCCTGTTGCAGGTAGGTCACGACATCGGTTGGCACGATAACGTCCTCATCGCAGTAGAGTATGAGGGTGGGTACGGTGACATTGGGCAAATCCTTGCGGATATCGCTCATAAAGGTTGATTGGGCAAAGCGCCGCGAGATGTCCGGGTCAGCATTGAGAAACGTTTGGCGGAGCTCATCGGCCAGGGCGGGGAGATCACCATTGCTCATCACCATGGGCGCCAGGTAGCCCGCCCATTCAAAGTGATTCCGCTCCATCAGGTCGATCATCTCCTCAACATCCCGCGCCTCAAAGCCACCAACGTAAGCCGGCGGATCATTGATGTACCGGGGGGATGGGCCAATGGCAATTACCTGACGGAATAACCGCGGAGCCTTGAGCGACGCCAACCAGCCAATGGCGCCACTGACGGAATGCCCCACAAGGATCGGTTGTTCCAGTTCCAGTGACTGCACCAGGGAAACCAGATCATCGGCGTAAGCAGACAGGTCGGTGTACCGTTCCGGGTCGTATGCCGAGCGCTCAGATTGGCCGCAGCCCATATGATCGAATAACACCACAGGATATTCCTCAGCCAGTATCGGGGCTACCGCGCTCCAGATCTGCTGGTCGCAGCCAAAACCGTGGGCCAGTATGAGCGTTGGACGATTCGAGTGTTCGGCGGAGGGCCCCAGGCGACGCAGGTTGTAACGCTTTGTTATGTTCACAGGTGTCATGGGTGTTTTGGCATCCAATAGTGTCTGACTCTTTCAATAGTGTCTGACCCTTAAACTGTAGCGATAATCGACGGCAGAGCAAGAAAGTTTTGACTGTGGAGAAACTGCGCAAGCTGATACCGGATAGGAAACGAGGGTCTCAAAACGATCGCTGAACGTAAATATGGACTTTCACTTCAACACGGATCGGTAATGTGGCGGGGCAAACGCTCAGCGCCAGCGCAGATGATCGCGCAGACGCTGGAATCGGGTTTTGGCCTGCGCTTCGTCGGGGTCGGGCCAATAGGCCTTCTTGCTCTTGCACTGCACGATGCCGTTACTCCCGAGCCGTAATTTCCAGCGTTGGGCCGAAGACGCAGTCTGGCCGGGCTCGGTGAACACCAGCAGCAGATTGTATTCGTGCTGCTTCTCGATGGTGTGAGCCTGAATGGGGGAGGACGGGTCCGATTTGTCGGTCCAGGCGAACAGTTTGTTGGTGGTGGGCTGGATCATCCTGCAAAGCTCTTCACAGTCCAGGCTGAGGCGCTCCTGAAACTGATCGTGTTTCAGTACGCTCTTGTCCAGATTCACCACCGAGCGGTAGCAGACGATCTGCTGTTCCTCACTGTTGGCCCATTTACCGGAGCGTTCCACTACCTGCTGGTGAAGTTCGGGTAGTTTGCGATAGTCCAGCCAGACCCTTTGCAGGGCCAGCATTTTGTTCGTGTAGGGTCTGAGCAGACGGACCTTCCAGCGTGGTTTTCCCCTGCGGAGCCAGCTGGTAATGCCATTGATCATGTCTTCGCGCAGCAGGTCCCGCAGAGCGTAAATCAGCGCGATACCGAGGAGCAGGGTCAGTGACAGTTGCTCGCTGGCATCTCGCGCATTGAACAGGATGTAGGTGAACAGCATCATGATCCACATGGTCGTCACCGCCTTGACCACCTTGCGGGTGCCGCCCCCCAGTTCGACGACCTTTGAGCGCAGCAGCAAGGGGTATTCCAGCAGGCGGTGGTACAGGCCGATGCGGTTCCAGACCCTGGTGGGGGTGTCGTTCAGGCTGACCATATATTCCCGTTCGCGCCGATACTGATATTCCTGCTGCAGGAACTCCTGGATGGCATCCCGATGTTCCTGGTCCAGACCCGCAAATCCTTTCCGCGTCATACATTCCAGCATGAACTGTTCGGTATGCCAGGAAAAATACATGTCGGCCAACTCGAAATAACGTTGCTGCCGGCTTTGTCCGGGGCTGGACTTGCGCAGCCGTTGCGCAAAATTATGGCTCAGGCGCAGAGCCCGGTTGACCGATTCGGCACTTAAGCCGCCACTCTCGATCTGTTGCCGAAGCCGGTCAACGGAGGCCCGGTACTGAAACAGCGAGGAACCATACATGACTTCATAATGCGGAGAGAGCAGAGCAAATGAGCCGTCAAACCGGCTGCTCCGGCCTTTGTCCTGCAGGTCCAGCAGTCTGAAGCGATGTTGCAGGCAGCTGAAGAAGAACTGTTGCTCGGAGAGAGCCCTGGTGGACAGGCTGCTTTCATGGGGAGTGAACAGATACAGCTCGATTGTATAACGTCCGGGCGTAGTCAGCGTCCGGGTCAGCTGCAGGCGGTAATCACCTTTGCGCTTCAGTGAAAACACGCTGCGTCCTTAATCAGGTCTGAATAGTTTGGGCTGGGCGGCGACCTCTGGAGTATCCTTGCCTGCCTCCGAAATGGTACCTGAAAAGTTGACGGGCCCGCCACAGGGCCGGAGTCCGGGGTCCCGGCATTGCACAACCACTTTCCCCCGGGAGCTAAAGGGTTCGTCGATGAGCTGTGCTGAAATCGGCACGGCATCCAGGCGGTGGTTTCCAGGCAAGGTAATAATCGTTGTGGAAAATCCAGACCTGCCGTCTCCGGATTTTCGGTTCATGTAAGCGTTACTTAATGCCTGGTCCATGTTGGATGCTGCAAGTTATTTGCCTGTAATTGTGTGGTTTTTATTATATTTAAAGGGCTTGATTAAATAAATAGAGTCGGTACTATTCTGAAGGTCACGGAAAAATTAAAAGGTGATTGATTTGCATGATTAAGGTGCCGGAAAACAGAAAATCCGAACGCGATCCGGCAGCGTTTATCATTGCCTTGGAGTATTAAGATGAGTAAGGAAAAAGAAAAAAAGAAACCGCAAAAAACCTTGAAAGAGAAAAGAAGGGAGAAAAAGGAAAAAATCCCTGAATAAAAATAGGGGGAAGGAACTTCCTTCCCCCTTCAGGCATAAGTCCTGTTTTTAGTTTTTGTTATCTATGCAGAGCACAACTGTGCCACCTTCCTCGCCACCCAGACTGAAATTAATATAGTCGCCGGCCCGGCTGCCCAGCAGGGCCAGGCCCAGAGCGGAGTCAACCGGCAAGTCGTTGTACCTGGCGTCAGGTAGCCGAACCGACTTCACCAGCCGGAAATTGTGGATCTGGGAATCCAGACAGTCTATAAGTATAATTTTGCTGCCAATGGTTGCCATATTACCTTGCCCAAGAATAGTGGCGGTAGACAGGCGGCGGGATTTCTCCCTAAGTACTTCCAGCATCTCTGCAGACATGAAAAAGCCAGGATCAACATTCACAACCGCACCCTCGAATGGATACTTTTCTGAAAGCATGAATAAATAAACGGAAATATAAGGTTGGACCATGCGGGCACAGACCTGCTGGCCCGCTTGCTAATGGAAGGACGGAAGTGTTGTCACAAAGGTTAACAATTTAGAATCCTCAGAATCCAGATGTCGACTACCATAGCAACTTTAAAAATAAAGGCAACTCGCCGGCTTACTTGCTTTAAAAAAGGGACTCCGCTTGGTTATATTCTGTGTTGACAACACCATATCTGGTTTTTCCCAGACGTAAAAAAACACCATCGCTCCAGAGTGGCCTGATCCAGGGGCCCGACCAAAAAAATGGGCTCATTCGTGTCTCGCCAATGCCCAGTCGCAGAAGGTGTCCAGCGGCATCGGCCTGGCAAACAGGTAGCCCTGTAGCCGGTGGCAGCCCAGCTGGCTGAGAAGCTCCAGGGTGGCACTGTCTTCCACGCCTTCGGCAACGGCTTCCAGGTTAAGGGTTTGTGCCAGTTTCAGGGTGTTGCGGACAATGCCCAGGTCATTCTGGCTGGTTGCCATCTGCCTTATGAAGCAGCCATCGATTTTCAGCTCGTGGATGGGCATGCGGCTCAAATAGGCCAGGGAGGAATAACCGGTACCAAAATCATCCAGGGCGACCTTGCAGCCGCTGTTGGCAATCTGCAGCAGGGAGCCGATCACGGCCTCCATGTTATGCATCATGGAGGTCTCCGTTACTTCGAAGATGACACGATGCACTGGAATGGCGTGTTCCCTGATTCCCGCCAGGGCAAAGGCCACAAAGTGGCTGTTGGTGAGATTCTGAACCGACAGATTGATGCTGCAGGTGATCTTCAGTTCCCGCTCCTGAAGAATCTGCATGATTTTCCAGGCCCGCGTCACCACGTAACGCGATAGCAGGTCCATCAAGCCGGCATTTTCTGCAATCTCGATCACTTCTCCCGCGGGTACTGCCCCGAAACGGGGACTGTTCCAGCGCAACAGCATCTCTGCGCCCACCAGCACCTGACCGGTGGTGTTCATTTGCGGTTGCAGGTACAGCTCCAGTTCTCCGGCCGCGATGGCTGGTGGCAAGGCGGTCACCAGATCCAGTCGGCGGCGGGCAAAATCAGATATCTCGTCGTTGTAGATCTGCACCGGAACCTTGCTGGATTCGCTGCGGTCCTGTGCCGCCGAGGCGTGCTGATACAGAATTTCCGTACTGTCGCCATGCTCCGGGGCAACCGCGATGCCGCAGTGCAGATTCAGCAACAAAGGCAGTCTGACAGCATGGACCGAGATCTCATGATTGCCCACCATCTGTTCAACGAAGAGTTCCAGGGGGTCCTCGAAATGGATGAGGTCAATCAGGAAGGCCGCGGAACCGAATTCGGGAATCGCAATGTGGGCGTGCTTTCTGCTGTCCAGGCAGACCACCCCGGCCAGCCCCTCCAGCCTGTTGTTGAGCTTGCTCATCAACTGGCAAAACATTTCTTCTGCCAGCCGATGGCCCATACTGGACGCAATGTCCTTGATCTGGGGATAGTGAACCAGGGTGAGCGCAACCCGTTTGTTCTGACTCATCATGGTCTGCAACTGCTGGTTGAGCAGGGACGCATTGGGCAACCTGGTGGTCGAATCCTGCATGGCCTCTTCAAGTGACTGCATTTCCAGATCCCGGACCTGACGCTCGGCCATCTGCTGTTTCCGCAGCGCGGCCATCTTGCATGCCCGTTCATCCTTGATGCGGTGGGCCAGGGCAAAGGAGAGCAGCAGCACCTCCGCGACGGAGCCTGCTTGCATGGCGTGATTGGTAACGAGGTTTACCGGCAGAAAATCGAAGACGCTCAGTAAATACAGGGCTGCTCCCAGGGCAAACGTGGTCCAGGCCAGCACAAAATATCGGGCAATGACAACGCCGGCCCTCAGGGCTGCGAGCCCTACAGCAACGAGCAGTAAAATCACCAGGGAGCCCAGCAGGCCGGCGAGCAGCGCACTGTTTATGGGATCGGCCCAGGTGTAGACGATCAGCACCCCGGCCAGGACGGCCGCGACTTTCATGCTGCGGTCCCAGTGCACAGAAATGTCCTGCCATTTGAGAAAACTGCGTGCGAACAACAAGGCAAACAATGACGCCAGTGCGGTGCTGATGGGCAGGGCATAACGGGGCAGCATTGGCTGCCCGCCCCAGATCCAGGCGCTACCGAGCCCGGAGATGCAGAGCACCAGCAGGCTGATCGAGGCGATGTACAGCACGTAATAGCCGTAAGCCAGATCCCTGAGGGAAAGAAACAGGAACAGGTTGTAGATCACCAGGGCAAACATTACGCCGAAAAAGGCGCCCCAATAGAGGCTCGCCAGTGAAAACCGACCCAGCAGCTTGTCCTCCCGCCAAAGCTCGACCGGCACTTGCAGTGCCGTCGACGATTTTGCCCGCAGGAATACCACTACCTCGCCGTTCAGGTCGCGGGGTAACGGCAGGGCCACCTGGTAGCTCTGGGCCTGTTGGCGCTGGTTTTCGGTTTCCTGACGACTGGTGTGGTAGATCGCTGGCTGTTGCTCATCACGCACTATATAGAGATCCACCTGTTCCAGAAGTGGATAAGGAATCACCAGGTACCACTGGCGGGTCAAAGGCTCCGGAATGGACAGGGATGTTCTGACCCAGACTGTCTGGTCGGTGAACCCCAGGTTCAGGACGCGGTCATCCCGATTTACCTGCCATTGTTGCCGTTGCCGCGCCTGAGCAAAGGTTGGCTCATCGTCCACAAAGTATTCAATGTGACGGTTCAGGCTGTATTGGCCAGCCTCCCCGTACACCGTCAGTTCCTGTCCAGTGGCCGTAAGGGCGAACAACAGAGACATCGCTACCATTGCCAGTCCTGCGGTCCATCTTTCCCATGTCATAAGGGGACGTTCCTGTTCATCCTCATTCTATTCACCCAGAGGTCTGACCAGGCGGCCGGTAAACCCGAGAAACTCGGCTTCCTGGCAAAAGGCGGAAAAGTCGGCTGCGCCTATGTCCGGCTGGCGAAGCAGCACCAGGGCTTCCACCAGACACCCCGGTATATCCCGGTTGTTCCAGTTCGGCATGCGTGGCCACATCAAGAACTCCTCGTGGGATAGCACCACCTTTTCCACCGCAATCTGCTTTTCCTTCAGGCGTTCCCGGGCCTGCAGACTGATGCAGGGGTGGGTATCGTCAGCGATCAGGGCGCCGGGAGAAATATGCTGCTGGAGCTCCAGTACGGCATCGCCATGGGTGGTTAAACCAATGAACAGCTTTTCCTTCCGGAGATGGGATACTGAGGAGGTCTGCAAAACCGTGCCCCGGTCCGTGGCTGTTTCCCGGTCCTCCTTATAGCGGGTATCAAACCCGATCACCTTGTCATACAGGCCGGTTAGATCCTGGCACACCGCATTGCCGATGCGTCCGGCGCCTCCGAGCACAACGATGCTGGTCTGCTGATTGTATTGGGGGCGTTCGCGCATTTGCCGCGCCACATCCCAGATCATATAGCGTGTGCCCAGGCTTCCTTCCACTAACGGGGCGGCGATCTCGATTCCGGCTTTCATGACGAAGTTGGGGAGACGTCCGACGAGGGCTATCCGCTGCACATCAGGGTAGTCCCGATGCAATTGTTCCAGGTAAAAGCGGACCTTTTCGGAATCTCCCTCCAATTCATCTTCCATGAATTGCGATGCCACCAGCAGACCGCGCATGCCCTGATTGCGAATGAAGCCCAGCACCAGATTGGGCGGCATGCGCTGTGCCATACGGGGCGTAAAATAGGACCCGGCCTGTTGTTTGTTGCCGTATACCGCAAACACAAAGTGCGGCCTGGCCAGGGCAAGAATGGGGGCGCGCAGGTAGGTATTGGCCAACAAAACTGCGAACCGGCGGCTGTTGGTCCACAGGGCGCGCTTGCTTCTGGCGGTCAGGCGTTGCCAGGGTGGGGCAATGTCGTAGAGTTCCCGCAGTTCGTATTCGGAAAAGCGTCTGCGGTTGAACTCCAGGCCAATGTGGGACTTGCCGGTGTACGCCACTGTGGCGGCAACGTTCATGCCGGCCTTGTCGGGAAAGTCGACGTCAATGACTTCGCCCGGGCGGATATACACCTGCTCTGGTCTTTTCAGGCGTAGCCCGCTGGCCGATACGTCCAGCGTATGGGTTGCAATGGTGTGATTGGCATACTTCAGAAATACCGGGACCCTGATCCCGGATCGCAAATGCCGGCGATACTCTCCATGCATACTTATCATGGCTGCCCCCGACGATCTGGCGAAACTGGTGTTACTCACGTTCAACCTCAGTCTGGACCATAATGCGGCGGAAAGCTGACATTTTTTGTACAGGGCAGGTTTTAGTATGGGTCAGGCTGCTTTGGACCGAACAGGGAGTGCAGGGAAACCTTCAAATCGCAGGCCGGGGTAGTATGAATACTGCGGGTTTGGGGTGGTGACCATTCAGAGAAGTGGATGGGCTCAGGTCGGCCTGGGGAAATCTTCGGGGCGCCGTCGCTCCACTCTGACGTTCTTTTCGCCTGTGTGGCAGACTTCGAGTTGAACCAGGGTTCCACAACAAAGCCCACGATAAACGTGGGCTTTGTTGTGGAAGTTGTCCCGTCCTGAAATACGTTGTCATCTGGAGAATGAGAGATGGTTTTATAACGGTCAGATTACTGAACTGGCTGACCTTGCTGAGGATTTTGTCCCACCTAAGCGGCACTGCGCGGCCACAGGTATGGCTCATCATTCGCGCTGATGCCCTTGGTAAAGGCCAGGGAATCGCTTGCGTTAAGGGCAAAGGCCAGAAGGTGGGTCATCCAGCGCCGGCCAGAAAGCTTTGCGTGCCAGGTGTAGCATCACCGTGGAGTCCTTGCCGATGGAGTAGAACATGCAAGGATTTTCACATCATGCGGGGAACCTCCTCAAAGTTCTTTCAGGGCTGTTGTCGTAGCTTGCAGCACATCTTTTGCATCGCCCTTGACCATAAGGCTGTTATCCCGAATGAACAGGCTGTTGGGAATGCCTGAAAAACCGGGCGAGAGGCTTCGTTTCACAACGACGACGGTTTTGGCTTTATGAACGTTGAGGATAGGCATGCCGTAAATCGGCGAGCCTGGATCCTCGGCTGCTGCCGGATTCACAACATCGTTCGCACCAAGAACAATCGCCACATCGGCCTGGGGAAGTTCGGGGTTGATGCTGTCCATGTCTTTCAGTTGGTCGTAAGGGATTTCGGCTTCGGCCAGAAGCACATTCATATGGCCGGGCATACGGCCGGCGACCGGGTGGATGGCGTATCGAATAGTCGTCCCGCGAGACTCAAGCTGGCTGGCCAGTTCTTTTACGCTGTGCTGGGCCTGGGCAACGGCAAGTCCGTAACCCGGCACCATAACAACGTTGCGGGCACCATCCAGCAGAAGAGCCAGTTCATCCGGTGTGGAATATTTAACCTTGCCCTCATAGAACTCGTTGCCGCTTTCAGCCGCTCCTGATTGGTCGGTCTGTCCGAAAACGCCGCCGAACAGGACGTTTGGCAGGGAGCGGTTCATGGCCTTACACATAATCGCGGTAAGAATGAGGCCGGACGCACCAACCAGAGAACCCGTGATAATCAGCCCCTGGTTCTCCAGAACGAAACCGGTAGCCGCGCCTGCAAGGCCGGAGTAGGCGTTCAACAGAGCAACCACTACCGGCATATCGGCGCCGCCGATCGGCTGTACAAGCCCGATACCCAGAAGCAGGCAGAGAGCAACCAGGCCAAGCATCAGGCCGGGGGAGCCGGTAACGCTGCTGACAAACACGGTGCTCAATGCGATTACAGCGGCAAGACAGATCAGGGCTATAGCCTGCCACTGGCGGGAATGTCGGCTATCGCCCAGGGTCCCTTTGAGTTTGAGCACAGCCACCACAGACCCGGAAAGCGTAACCGCGCCAATCATGACGGATACCACGATGGCCAGCGTCCAGGCTGTGCTCTGGATACCACCAGCTGCGACGGCCGTTAGCCAGGTGCCAGCTGCAACCGTCAGCGATGCGCCGCCGCCGATACCGTTCAGGCTGGCCACCAGCTCAGGCATGGAGGTCATTGCAGTGCGCCTGGCCAGCCAGACACCAATGGTGCCACCCAGCAGCATGCCGGCGATGATGGTTGAATATCCAACAATCTGGTGATGCAACAATGCGGCCACAACAGCGACAAACATACCGATAGCGGCCAGTTGATTGCCGCGCACAGCTGTTGAGGGCCGGGTCATTCCCTTGATGCCGAGAATGAAGAAAACCGCAGCCGTCAGGTAAGACAGGTTGATCAGAGCAAACATCGTTATCCCTTTTGTTTGAACATGTTGAGCATGCGATCGGTTACCAGGAACCCGGCAACAATGTTGATGCTGGCCAGCGTGACGGCAACGAAGCCAAGCACACTCGCGACCGTGGGTGACAGGGTATTGGTGCCCGCGCTGATAATGGCGCCGACAATCACAATCCCGGATATGGCGTTGGTGCCGCTCATCAGGGGTGTGTGCAGGGTCGGCGGCACCTTGTTGATCAGTTCAACCCCGACGAACAGGGCAAGAATAAAAATGGTAAAACTCAGTACCAGCATTTCCATCAGGCAGCTTCCTCCTTTGATGGTTTGTCAGAGCCGAAGAACACCTCGCCTTCCCGGGTTACTAAAGTTGCTGCAACGATGTCGTCGCTCATGTCTGGTGTCAGGCGGCCGCCGTCCGTCATGTTCAGCACAAAGTTGACCAGGTTGCGGGTCAGAAGCTGTGAGGCATGAACGGGCACCCGGGAAGGGTGATTGGTGTGGCCGACCAGAGTAACGCCGTCGACATCGGTTTTTTCGTTCAGAACAGTGCCCTCGACGTTGCCACCGCGGTCTGCCGCCAGGTCCACAATGACTGATCCTCGTTTCATTCGGTGAATCATGGTTCGGTCAATCAGTTTCGGTGCCGGTTTCCCGGGAATGGAGGCTGTTGTAATAACCAGGTCCGAGCGCGCCACGCAGTCTGAAAGCTGACTGCGCTGGGCTTCATAAAAGGCTTCTGACTGGGCCGTGGCGTAACCGTTTTCGTTGGAAGTCGTGTCTGTCTCAGGTACCGATACCTCGACAAAATCCGCGCCAAGGCTTTCCACCTGTTCCCGTACTTCGGGGCGGATATCATAGGCTTCCACGACTGCGCCCAGCCGGCGCGCGGTGGCAATCGCCATAAGGCCTGCAACACCAGCACCGATTACCAGCACCCTTGCAGGGTGTATGGTGCCTGCGGCAGTCATCAGCATTGGGAAGTAGCGGGGCAGGGACATGGCGCCGCTCAGGACTGCCCGGTACCCACTGATGCTTGCCATTGCGCTCAGCACATCCATGGATTGTGCCCGCGTGGTGCGGGGGACAAGATCCAGCGCGAACGTCTGGATTGAACGTTCGGCCAGTGCTTCGATCAATGCAGTGTTTTCCCAGGGGGTCAGCTGGCAGATAAGCGTGGATTCCGGGCGGACCAGTTTCGCCTCCTCAGCGCCGGGTGCCTGAACCTTCAGGATAATATTGGCCTGGCGATAGAGCGACTCAGCATCATCGGCGATGATAGCGCCACAGTTTCGGTACTCTTCATCACTGAAGTGCGCTGCAAGCCCTGCGTGCTGCTCAACGATGACCTCGTAACCTGCTTCAAGCAGTTCCGGTACGCCGGACGGGATTATCGCTACCCGATGTTCCCCTTTGAGCGTTTCTTTCGGTATTCCTATCAACATCAGTCAGGTTCCTTCGGGATCGAATAAGTTCAGATTTTTCGGTCAGGCCAAGGGTAGGGTGGGTAAAACTGCGGATCTGGCGTAACAGGTCCGCATCGTCTTTCAGAGATTGTCCGTAACCCGGAATCAGTGAGGTCAGGATCTGTCGCCGGTGGCCGCTCACAAGGTCGGGCAGGCAACGCTCAATGACGTCGAGCATTGCCGATACACACGTTGATGCGCCGGGGGAGGCGCCCAGAATTGCCGCCAGGGAACCATCCTGTGTGCTCAGCACTTCGGTGCCGAATTCCAGCACACCACGGCCCTGGGGGCCCGTCTTGATAATCTGGACTCGCTGGCCGGCGCGACGAAGTTTCCATTCGGTGGGGTCGAGTTCAGGAAGAAACGTTTGCAGCTGGGCCAGACGCTGTTCCCTCGAACTCAGTGCTTCCCTGATCAGATAGCTGGTCAGCGGCCGTTGGGTGCCGGCGACGTGCAGCATGTTCGTCAGATTGTCACCCCGAATGCTACGAGGGAGATCCAGTGCACTGCCCGCCTTGAGAAATTTTGTGGTAAAACCGGCGAAGGGCCCGAAAAGCAGAGCCGCTTTGCCATCTATATAACGGGTGTCCAGGTGGGGAACGGACATAGGCGGTGCCCCGACCGCAGCCTGGCTATACACCTTGGCGTTATGTTGCGAGGCAAGCGACGGGTTCTCGCAGGTCAGCCAGATGCCGGATACCGGGAAACCGCCATAACCTCTGGCTTCCGGAACACCGGCTTTCTGCAGAAGTGGCAGGCTTGCACCACCGGCGCCAATGAACACAAACCCGGCGTCAACCATCGACCGCTCATGGGTTTCGAGATTCTCAAGGCATACCAGCCAGCGCTCGCCATGACTTTTGAGATCGATAACGCGGGTGCTGGTCTGTACCTGGAACTGGCTTCTTTGCTGCAAATGGTCGCCAAGGCTTCGGGTCAGCGCGCCGAAGTTTACATCGCTGCCATGATCAGTCCGGGTGGCAGCCATTGGCTCGCTGGAAGGATTGCGTTGCCCGGCAACTAATGGCAGCCATTTCTGAAGCGTTGCAGGGTCGTCCGAGTACTCCATCCCTTCAAATAGCGGGTGCTTTGAAAGGGTGGTCTGGCGGCGCTTCAGAAAGCTGCGGCCACTGGCGCCCTGGATCCAGCTCAGGTGCGGAACCTTGCGAATGAACTGATCTGCTTCGGGTAGCACACCCTGGCGAACCAGCGAGCTCCACAGCTGCAGAGAGGTTTCAAAATGTTCGTTGATCGATAACGCACGACCGACTGCCACACTGCCGTCGGACGCCTGCGGAGTGTAATTGAGCTCACAGTAACCGGCGTGCCCGGTGCCCGCGTTGTTCCAGGCATCCGAACTTTCCCGTCCCAGCTGCCTATCCTGTTCGACCAGCAATATCGAACGACTGTCATCCAGTTCCGAGATCAGCGTGGCCAGGGTTGTGCCCATTATTCCCCCGCCGACCAGTAAGACATCCACTTTTTGAGTAGCCATGGCTCTGCCCTTGCCTGAGCGATTGAGGCCGAGACTTTAGTCGTAAGGGGGAGCCGAAAGAACGGATTAATTTAATATTTAAAGATCGAAAAAACCGATGCAAAAGGCCAGACAAAAAAAATCCAGACAGCCGACTGACTCACAATTGTCGCAGTTGCATCCTAGGATATAAGCATCGATTTCACGCGTGTGCCGGAGTCTCCTTTGCATATTGCCGATGTCACCATGTTCTATGCGCCTGCCAGCGGTGGCGTGCGCACCTATCTCCAGGCCAAGCATCAGATTCTGTCCCACGTTCCGAACCTGCGTACCAGTCTGCTGGTGCCCGGTGCCGAGCGTGACAGTCTCGGTAACCACCATACCGTGCCTGCGTTGCGCTTGCCTCTGGGGCAAGGCTATCGCTTTCCGCTGCGGGTGCGTCCCTGGCGCGAGGCGCTCGTCGCGCTGGCGCCGGATATTATCGAAGCTGGCGATCCTTACGTAACCGCCTGGGCGGCGCTAGAGGCCGGCCAGCGCCTTGGGGTGCCGGTTGTGGGCTTTTATCACTCGGATCTGCCGCGACTGATGGGGGATCGCTTCGGTCGTCAGGTTTCCCGGCGCCTGCAAAGATATGTGGTGAATCTCTACCGTCGTTTCGACAGTGTGCTTGCCCCGTGTCAGATCATGGCCGACCGGCTCCGTGAATGGGGGCTTGATCACGTTCGCGTCCAGCCGCTGGGCGTCGACCTGCAGCACTTCCATCCGTGTCGACGCGCCCCGGCGTTGCGTCAGGAGCTCGGTCTGGGGCCCGACACTCGACTGTTGGTTTTTATCGGACGCAATTCACGCGAAAAGAACATCAACATACTGCTGGCGACGATGAAACGGCTGGGGCGTGGCTATCATCTGCTGCTCCTGGGGCCGGGCATGCCACACCAGGTTCCGGACAATGTGACCTCTTTCGACCGCTGCTGCGGCACTCACGAAGTGGCCCGTGTCCTGGCCAGCTGCGATGCGATGCTGCACGCTGGCACGCGCGAAACGTTCGGCCTTATCGCCCAGGAGGCCATGGCTTGCGGAATCCCGGTGGTCGGGGCTCGGGCCGGCGCACTCCAGGAGAACGTGCCGCTGGGGGCGGGCATCCTCTGTCGCCCATTGGACCCCGAAGCGATGGCCGATGCCTGTCGATCGCTGTTCAGCAACGACCTGGCAGCCAGCGGTCGCTATGCACGTTGGTATGTTGAGCGCCACTTCGGTTGGGAAAGCGCGATGAAAATTCTGCTGCAGCACTATCACCAACTGTGTGCCGGCAGTGAGTCCCTGGTTATCCCTCATAACGGCTGAAGCTATTGCCGGAGACGGACACTCTGGAGAGCTTGCGGGCTGACTATGAGAAAATGGTGGGTGCGGGCACGATGGACTCAGCACCTCCGAGCTTCAAGGAAATTGTCGACTTAATCCGGAACCTCGAAAGACGTGTTAATGCTCGTTGAGGGTCATTGTGCCTGTCGCGTGATTTATCAGCCCGTATTGGTGGCTTTCTTGAGCCTGGAGAAGGTTGCCGGTTCCACGCCGAGCCAGGATGCCAACTGGTTATCCGGAACCCGTTTGATCAGCTCAGGGTAATCTTCCAGCAATATCCGATAACGCTCTTTCGCAGGCATTGTCTGTTTCCGGAACTCTCGCATACTGGTTAGCTCGGCCACCTCCTCGGTCAGTACAATGGCAAATTTTTCCCACGCGCCATTACCCCGTGCCTGCACGGCAGCTCTGAACGATGAGAAGTCTCCCACCCAAAGCGTCGCTGGCGTCACGGCTGTCAGGCACAGGGTGTTCCGCGAGGTCCTGCTGCGGCCGAACACTGGCCAGATCAGATCGCCTTCGCTGAAAAAATGGTGAATGGCCATTTTACCGGCCGGTGACTCACGAAACAGGCGCAGCACCCCGTGTTGGATCAGGTACACATTGCCCCATGGGCGGTTGTGTCGCTCCAGTGAGGTTTCTGGCTCAACCTGGCACTTGCGGAACAGTCTGCCAAGCTCATTGACGAAGTGTTGATCCGGATCAGCATTGACCTCGTCGAGATGAATGCCAAAACAGTGGCTGAGCCCGTTCAGCAATGCATGGGACTCCGACGCGGGCTCGTGCCAGATGATATCCCGGTGTCGTTCTGCAAGCAGGCACGGCGACGAGGTGCTGGCAATCGTTTCATGTTTCATCGGCGTTATCCCGGCTGAGTTGTCAACCTGAAGTATCTCACCCCGATAGATATATTTAAATTAAATGATTTTCCGGCTTTGTTCCGATTCGGATTGGTTCAAGGGGCCCTGTGGTGGAGAGCATTTAGCGGGGAGATGGTTTTTCCAAAAGCTTTTTTTGAGAAACGGTGCAGAAGTGCTGGCTCCGAACCCCCCCGGGGACTTGTCCTCGTCAGTTGCCATCATCAATGCGGCTGAAAAGCAGGTCGTTCTCTGTCCGTATGTGGGCTTTCAGGTCGTCGCGAAATGTCGCGAGCCCTTGATAGAGGCGCTGCCAGCTTCCGCAGGCCTCATCCGGCAAAGTCAGGCCATTGGTAATACGTTCCAGTTTCTCCAGCGCGGTGCTGTGCTCCTCATGTTCGTGGCGCATTGCGGCAACCGGGCCGCCAGCCATGGCGCTCATGCCCCGAACGATCATCGGGAAGAGTTTCTGCTCCTCCTTGGCCATATGGGTTTCCAGCTCTTCAGCCATGTGCTCAAGGTGGGCGGAGAGCCCGGCCGGGCAGGCGGTATGTCCGCCGTGAACCCGCTCCACCCGTTCGGCCAGGTGGATCAGTTCCGGTAACTGTTCCCGATGGGTGTCGTGGTAACGGGTCAGGATATGCTCGATCAGTTCTTCGTTGGATGCCTGGGTCATAGTCTCAGCATTTGTCATGTCAGTACTCCTTGATTGGGGTTGCAGAGAGGGCCTTCCCTGGCCAGGGCTCCGCTGTATCAGGCGTTCAGTTTGATGGTGGCGCCTTGTGCATCTGTTTCGAGGGTGGCCGGCTCCAGATCCGGGAAGAAGACTCCCTTCACCACCTGCCAGGTCACGGCCAGGGCGCCAATGATGAACACCACGTCGCCAATGGTTCTGACCCAGCGCAGGGTCTGCAGGATATCGGTTTGCATGAAGGCCTCACTGCGGGCGTACCAAAGGCCTTCGCTGGCGCTGGCCACGAACTGGATGATGCCGATGGGCAACAGGCTGGTGAACAGCATCAGTACCAGACCAATGTTTAGCCACCAGAAGCCGACTTTCATCAGCCGCTCGTCAAAAACGATGCTTGGGCGGATGTAGCGCAGGATCAGCAGGACGAAGCCCAGGGCCAGGAAGCCGTAGACGCCAAAGAGGGCTGCGTGGGCGTGGGTGGGCGTGGTGTTCAGGCCCTGGATGTAATACAGCGCGATCGGTGGGTTGATCATGAACCCGAGTACACCTGCGCCCAGCATGTTCCAGAAGGCGACCGCCACAAAGAAGGTCAGCGGCCAGCGGATGTTTTCCATCCAGGATGCGCGGGACTTCAGGCGCCAGTTCTCCCAGGCTTCGTAACCCAGTACCACCAGCGGCACCACTTCCAGGGCACTGAAAGTGGCACCCACTGCCATCACCGGTGTGGTGGTGCCGGAGAAGTACAGGTGGTGGAAGGTTCCCGGTACACCACCGAGCATGAACAGGCTGGCAGACGCCAGGCTGGCGGATGTCGCCACAGTGCGTGACACCAGGCCCATGCTGCAGAAGATGAATGCCAGTGCAGCGGTGGCGAACACTTCAAAGAAGCCTTCAACCCACAGGTGAACAATCCACCAGCGCCAGTACTCCATGATGGAGATATGGGTGCGCTCACCGTAGAAGAAGCCGGCACCGTAGAACAGACCGATAGCAACCACTGAGGCAGTCAGCAGGGCCAGCAGGTTCTTGTCACCTGGCTGGCGCAGGGCAGGAACAATGCCGCGAAGCATCAGTACCAGCCAGAACACTATGCCCAGGAACTTGCCAATCTGCCAGAGGCGGCCAAGGTCTACATACTCGTAACCCTGATGGCCCAGCATGAAGCTGAGGTTGGCGGGCATGATTTGCCCGATTGCCAGGAAGTTGCCGATGAATGAGCCGGCAACTACAACCACCAGGGCCCAGAACAGCAGGTCGACGCCCAGTTTTTGGAATTTCGGGTCCTTGCCGCCATTGATGATGGGAGCCAGGAACAGGCCGGCGGCCAGGAAACCGGTAGCGATCCAGAACATGGCGGCCTGAATATGCCAGGTGCGAACCAGAGAGTAGGGGAACCACTCGGAGGTGTTGATACCGTAGAAACTCTGACCTTCCACCGTATAGTGCGCGGTAAAGCCGCCCAGCATCACCTGGAAGGTGAACAGACCAACGACCAGTACGAGGTATTTGCCCAATGCTTTCTGGGAAGGGGTGAGTCCAACCGCGCTCAGGGGATCCCTGATCGGCGCTTCCGGCTCCTCATCTTCTTTGCGCAGGAAGGCCCAGGCCCAGATCAGACCGCCCACTCCGGCAATCAGCAAAACCACACTGATTAAGGACCAGACCACGTTTTCCGCGCTTGGGGTGTTGTCAATCAATGGCTCGTGGGGCCAGTTGTTGGTGTAGGTGACATCACTGTCGGGGCGTTCAGTGGCGGCAGCCCAGGCAGTCCAGAAGAAGAACTCCGTCATCCGCTCGCGGCGCTCGGCGCTGGGAAGGGTGTTTTCCTTCATGGCGTAGTTGGAGCGGGTAGATTGCAGCTCCGGCGCATCGCTGAACAGGCGGCTGTAGTAGTCGGCGGTTTTGGCAATTGCTGCCGTTCTGCGTTCAGACAGATGGAGGGTGCGAGTAGCATCGTCATAGGTGTTGGTGCGGTACTCTGTCTGCAGATCGTACTGCAGGGCGTTCTGCTGTTGCCCGTTGAGGCTGTGCCATTCCTGCCCGAATTCTTCCAGAGCGGCGATTTCCAGCCAGGTTTCCAGTTCCCGATGCAGCCAGTCGGCGGTCCAGTCCGGCGCCTGGTAGGCTCCGTGGCCCCAGATAGACCCAAGCTGCATGCCGCCAATGGACTGCCAGGCGGTCTGGCCATCAAGAATGCTTTCTTCTGTCATCAGGGTATCGCCGTTGGCAGACACGACCTGGTCAGGAATGGGCGGCGCGGCGCGGTATACTTCTGCTCCGAAGTACCCCAGTAACGTGAAGGTAATCCCCACGATCGCAATCAGTAAAAACCATAGACGTCGGTATTTGGCCATGGTCAGCTCTCCGTTGATTAAAAGATGGAAAAATAATACATCTTAAAATATAGGAGAGTAAACTGGAAAAATGAATAAAACGACAGATTGATATCCATCAGTGTAGGGCCCGTTGTTTGAACTTGACGGGCG
>NZ_CAXBDN010000022.1:0-27044 GCF_963974375.1 uncultured Marinobacter sp. | reverse complement strand
TTCGACACCATCTATCGCGAGGGCAGCCTGACCCGTGCCGCGAAGGCACTGCATTTGACCCAGCCCGCCGTCAGCCATTCCCTGAGTCGTCTGAGGGATCACTTTGGCGACCCGCTGTTTTCACGTCAGGGCAATCGCATGGTGCCAACCCCTCTCGCCCGCCGGTTCCTTGAATCCATGCGACCGGGCCTGAACCAGATCCAGAGCGCGGTAAACCAGATTCACGCCTTTGATCCCACCAGTCACCGCAAGACCTTTGCACTGGCTTTGCGCGATGTACTCGAAACCACCTTTCTGCCCAAACTGATGACCCGCCTGACCGATTACCCGGACATCGAGATTAACAGTCAGCGCATCGCCCGCCGTGAAATGGAAACCCTGCTGGCCGCTGGCAAGCTGGACTTCGCAGTGGACGTGCTGCTGCCGGTGGGTGACCAGACCGCCCATGAGCGCCTGCGACGGGACACGCTGACGGTTATTGCCCGCAAGGATCATCCCCTGGCGGGAAGGGATCTGAGCATGGAGGATTATCTGTCGGCCCGCCATATCCTGGTGTCCTCACGCACTGAGGGACCCGGTATTGAGGATTTCGAGTTATCGAGGATGGGATTGCAGCGACGCATCCGGCTTCGGTGCCAGCACTTTTATGCGGCCTGCCAGGTGGTAGAGAATTCAGATCTGTTACTGACGATGCCAGCCACCTACGCACACCAGGTAGCAAAAAGTGCCAGCATCTGTATTCTGACCCCGCCTCCGGGTCTGCCGGAACACGACGTTCACATCTACTGGCACCGGGCCTATGAGAAGGAACCCGCCCTGCTATGGCTGCGAGAGCTGTTCCACGCCGTCGCCAATGACCAGAGTCCTCTGCCAGACTCACGTCCTGACGCAGCGGCCGGTCCCTGAACAACCAGTAGAGCTCCGAATCAGGTTTTTAACAGATTTTCACCAAACCCCGACCAGCCAGAGAAACCCCAGAAAACCGGAGGCGGTAATCAGCAGTGACAGCAGCACAATGCCAAAGCCCCACCATATGGCGGCGCCACTGGACACCTCGAGATCGTGTCCTTGCAGTGTCCGGTAAAAGGCCCAGGGCCCCAGAATAAACGCGCCAAAGATAGCAAACAGCAGACCCAGGCTGACCCCGGTGAAGGTCCAGGTTGCCAGCGTCATCGCCCGTTCGTTGAGCTGATCAGTAACCCTGTGGTGCTTCAGGAACAACCGGCAGAACAACCATATCAATCCGAACAGGACGCCCACAAAGGCGATTCCACCAACCAGCGTTACGATCCGGTATAGCACTCAGTCACTCCCTATTGCGAACAGATTGCCCGGCCATTCCTGGTTCGGTCCGGGAATTTTCCCCGTGGTTCAGTCAACAGACGGAAACACCGGCTCCGGCAAGGTTTCAAATCCAGGTCTGGCAAAAAGGTAACCCTGAAACAGTCGGATACCGCGATGTTTCAACCAGCGGTATTCACCCACCGTTTCCACCCCTTCCGCCACAATGCGGCCGCCAAGCTCTCTCATCATGGTGATGATGCCATTGACCACCGCCTGCTTGTTGGGTTCCTTCTCGATGTCACGGATCAGGGCCATATCCAGTTTCAGCAGGTCGGGAGGACTGGCTGTCATGATGTTGTAGCGGGAGAAACCTGCACCAAAATCATCAATGGCGGTGCTGAACCCCATGTCCTGATAGGCCTGAATAATCGACACCAGATGTTCGGTAGAAGTGAGATCTTCACCTTCGGTCAACTCGAAAATGATTCTGCGGGTGTCGAAGTTATAGGTTTGGGCCGCTGCCAGGGTAGTGCGGATACAGTACTCCGCCTTGTAGACCGCGTTCGGCATGAAATTGATACTCAGCATGGTGTCCATTTCCAGCCGCGACGCCAGCTTGACCGCTTTCACCCTGCAGATCTGGTCGAAGGAATAGCGGTTCCTTTCATTGATCCTCGACAGGATATTCATGGCACCCTCACCCTTGGTACCCCTTACCAATGCCTCATAAGCGAATACCGTTTCATCGCCTACATCGACGATAGGCTGAAACGCAAACGAGAACTGGAAATCCAGACCTTCACCACAGGCACACTGCTCACAGTGAGACTCATCGAAAAGTACTTCAGGTCGATTCACGCCCACTCCTTACCTTTTAATATGTCTGTAATTTCCAACTATACCATCTGTTACGACGTCGTAAATGAAATCTCCTGACGATCCCTGTGAGGATGACTACACTGGACATTGAACGCACCAAATTCTGAAGGAGTTAGATTATGTCCCAGCCACTGCGTATCGCGGTGACCCCCGGCGATGGCATCGGTCCGGAAGTCGTTGCAGAAGCCGTTCGTTGCCTGGAAATTCTGCGCAAGCGGCATAATCTTGAGCTGGAATGGACACGCTTCCCCTGGCCATCCCATGCCTGGCACGAGCAACACGGAGAAATGATGCCGGAGGATGCCCTCGCCCAACTGGGCGTCTACGACGCTATCCTGCTCGGAGCTCTCGGTGACCCGGGCCCCATGGAGGACGCCGGTCGCTACCTGCTGACGGACAGCGTTTCCCTGGCGCCGCTGCTGGAAATGCGCAAGGGATTTGACCAGTGGGTCTGCGAACGTCCGGCCAGACTGCTGCCCGGCGCGCGCCAGTATCTGGCCGACGACCGGGCCAAAGATATCGACATGCTGGTGATTCGCGAGAACAGCGAGGGCGAGTACGTTGGTCAGGGTGGGCGCCTGAGACAGGGCACCGAGCATGAAGTAGCCACCCAGATGGAGGTGTTCACCCGCCGGGCCACGGACCGCATTATCCGCTACGGTTTTGAGCAGGCCCGGTTGCGGGCCGAAACACGCAACGCCGAGGGTCGTGACCGTAGTTTCCGCACCCTGGACAATCGTCAGTGCGCCAGCCAGGTCTGTCTGATCACCAAACGTAACGCTCTTCGTTACTGGGGCGACATGTATACCGAGGTTTTCGCAGAGGTTGCCCGCGACTACCCGGATGTGGCCACCCATCACGAACTTATCGATGCCGCCTGCATGAAGTTCGTTCAGGCCCCCTGGGCCTTTGATGTGGTGGTGGCCAGTAACCTGCAGGGAGATATCCTGACGGATCTGGCCGCTGTACTGTCCGGAGGCATGGGGGTTGCCCCCTCATGCAACCTGAACCCGGACGATCCGGCCATGCCTTCCATGTTCGAGCCGACCCACGGCAGCGCTCCGGACATCGCCGGCCGGGGGCTGGCGGATCCGACCGCCATGCTGTTCACCACCGCCCGCATGCTGGACTGGCTGGGGCGCAAGGATCCGGCCCTGAGAACCGCCGGAGCCGAATTGTTCGCTGCGGTCGCATCCGACCTGGCCGAATCCGGCGGCACCCGGCGGGACACCCGTACTATTGCTGACGCAGTGCTGGCACGGCTGTAAACAGACACCGGGTTGAGCATTGCTTTACCAGGCTGCTTTAGCAACTAGTCTGAACACATCGTTATCAAACTCACTTGCGGAGGTGCATTGTGACCATCCAGAAAGGCAAATTGTCACCGCTCATCAAGCAGGCAACCGGCATTACCGCTGAAAAAGGCGAAGGTGCCTACATTATCAGTACCGATGGTCGTCGGTATCTGGACTTCACCTCAGGTATTGGCGTTACCAGCACCGGCCACTGTCACCCGAGAGTGGTAGAAGCGGCCCAGAAACAGGTGGCCACCATGATCCACGCCCAGGCCACCACCGTCATGAACCCACGGCTGCCTGAGCTGGCTGAAAAGCTGGGGGAACTGACGCCGGAACCACTGAACGCCTTTTTCTTCTCGAACACGGGCACGGAAGTCGCGGAGGCCGGTATTCGTCTGGTTCGCCAGGCCACCGGTCGGCCGAACATCATTGTCTTCCATGGCGGTTTTCATGGCCGCACCATGGGCTCCCTGTCACTGACCACCTCCAGTATTGGTCTGCGGGCCGGCGTCAGCCCCATGATGGGGGGCGTTGTGGTGGCCCCCTTCCCCCACGCACACCATTACGGCTGGAGCGAGGAGGAAACCACGGATTTCTGCCTGCGGGAACTGGACCGGATTTTTGTCACCATAAGTCATCCGAAAGAAACCGCTGCCATGATGATTGAACCGGTTCAGGGTGAAGGCGGCTATGTGCCCGCCAATACCCGGTTCATGCAGGGCCTGCGGGAGCGCTGCGACAAGCACGGCATCATGCTGGTATTTGACGAAGTCCAGGCAGGCTTTGGTCGCAGCGGCAAGTTCTGGGCACACGACCATTTTGGCGTGAAACCGGACGCCATCATGATCGCCAAAGGCCTCGCCAGCGGCTTCCCGATCTCGGCACTGGCCGCCTCGGAGGAAACCATGGCCAAGGGCTGGCCCGGCTCTCAGGGGGGCACCTACGGCGGTAACGCCGTTGCCGCAGCGGCGTCAATTGCCACCATCGACGTCATTCGCGAGGAGGGCCTGGTAGCAAACGCCGACATCATGGGCAAACGCCTGCGCAAAGGTCTTGAGGAACTGAAAAAGGATTTCCCGGACATGGCGGACGTGCGCGGCATGGGCCTGATGCAGGGTGTGGAAATGCGCCGGGGCAGCTGTCCGGACGGTGAACGGGCCGGCAAGATTCTCAGGGAGTGTGAGGACCGGGGCCTGCTGATGCTGCGCTGTGGCCCTTATCAGGAAATTGTACGCTGGCTGCCACCGCTGATCGTCAATGAGCAGCAGATTGATGAGGCCCTCGGCATCTTTCATGAGGCGCTCAGGGCAACAGCCTGAAGATCAGACTCGGCTGAAAAACCACGGCCGGCAAGGCGCTCAGGACCTTGCCGGCCGTGGTGTCACACCATGCTGCAGTGAACTCTCACTTTTCCCCTTACTCGCGAATTCGTACCTGGCTGAACATGCCCGCCTGGTAATGCCCCGGCAGATTGCAGGCCACTTCCAGCGGCTCGTCCGGCATTGAATCAAACAGCCAGACAAGCTGTCCGGTCTCACCGGGGGCCAGGTTAATGCTGCCTGGCATGTCCTCATGGGACATGCCGGGATTGTCACGCATCATCACCTGATGTGCCCGGTGGTCTGACAGGGTCCCGATGGAAAACTCATGGGCCATGGAGCCGGTATTGGTTACCTCAAACAGGATGGTCTCCCCGACCCGGACGGAAATCGGCGGATGACGAAAGGCCATGGTGTCATCACCGGTTATACTGATCGTCCGGGTTATGTTCTCCCTGTTGCCGGGCTTGCCAACAGAGGCCCCATGACCGGCCTGATGGGCACCGTGGCCCTGATGATGTCCGCCACTGCCATCCTGACTTTCGTGCCTGCCACCTTGCTGATGACCCTGATGTCCCTGATGTCCCTGATTGCCCTGATTGCCCTGACTCTGATCATGTCCCTGGTGCTGATCATGGCCCCGTTTCTGACCCTGACCCCGGTCACGATTGTCACCCTGGCCGTGCTGGCCGTGGCCATTGTGCCCCTGCGGGCCAGCCATGGGTTCACCCCCGCCGTGATTGTGATGCTGGTGGTTCTCGGCCAGCGTTGTGGCCGATACGGACACGCCCAGTGATAACAGGACTGCCATGGCAGGACCATAGACTCGGGTGTTTGGTTTCATGCTGTGTTCTCCAGATTCATTCGAAAAGTTCGGGTTATTACGCGATAACGTTTCAGGTGGGCAGACCGGACGGCTCAGGAGTCTCCCGGGCAGTGGTGCCTTCCGGCGCCTGATACCAGCTGCTGGCGCTGTCCGCATCAAGCTGGTCGCGAACCTTGACCAGGGTGAACATGCCACCCATTTCAATTTTGCCGTAGGGTCCTTCTCCCATGGCCATGGGCAGGGTATTCACAGGACCTTTCATATGGCCGGCGTCAACATGCTCCTGATGTTCCGCCATGCCGTGCTCGCCCATGGCCATATAGCCGGGTAACAGCCCCCTCACCCGATCCTCGATGCCGCGCTGATCCACCCCCAGCGGGTTGGCCAGGTCGTGACCCATGGGGTTCATGGTGTGGTGGGACATATGGCAGTGGAACGCCCAGTCGCCGGGAACAGCATCAAATTCAATATCCCGCATCTGACCGACTCCGACGATCTCTGTCACCTCACTGCGCCATTTGTCACGAGGCAGACGGCCGCCATCACCACCGGTCACATCGAACTGGACCCCATGCAGGTGGATGGGATGATTCCACATGGACAGGTTGCCGATACGGATCCTGACCCGTTCGCCGGTTTGCGCCAGCAACGGCTCAATGAACGGAAAGACCTTGCTGTTCATGGTCCACAGATCAAACTCCACCATTACATTGGGATCCGGCCGCCAGGTGCCCGGATGCACCGCCCAGTTATGCAGCAGCAAGGCATAGTCGCGATCCACCGGCGGATCAACCGGGTCCTTCGGATGAATAATAAACAGGCCCATCATGCCCATGGACAGCTGCACCATTTCGTCCGCATGGGGGTGGTACATATGGGTACCGTGCTGCTTCAGATCAAATTCATAAACATAGGTTTTTCCGGGCGGGATATGGGGCTGCGAGACGCCACCGACACCATCCATACCGCTGGGCAGGATCAAACCGTGCCAGTGAATGGTGGTGTGTTCCTGCAGGCGGTTGGTCACAAAGATCCGTACCCGATCACCCTCAACCGCTTCAATGGTGGGTCCGGGCGCTCCCCCGTTATAGCCCCAGGCCGTAATGGTGGTGCCCGGTCCGAACTGATGCTGAATCTCCTCGGCGATCAGGTGAAATTCCTTGACCCCGTTATTCATCCGGTATGGCAAGGTTCGCCCATTCGGCGTGATCACCGGCCGGTAGCCCTGGGTATGGCGCCTGCGCCTCTGATAGGCCGGCAAGCCATTACTGGCCAGGGCCTGCCCGCCGGCACCCGCTGCCAGACCACCCACCAGGCCGGCGGCACTGCCGGCCAATAAACGTCTGCGAGAAATCATGGTCAGGTCTCCTCAGTGGTGTTGGTGGTCGTTGTGACCGGCATTGGTTGACGGCGTTTGCTCCGGGGCGGTGTCATGGCCACCGTGGCCTCCATGCGCACCTGCGGCCGCATCGGTTTTCAGCGGCTGCATCCGCTCACTGCGGGCATCCGGCAAACCACCACCGACCGCCAGGGACAATGCCGACCGGCCCAGCCAGTAGGCAGCGACTGCATCCACATGATCGCTGGCCAGGCGGAATTCCTCCTGACGATAACCCAGGGTTTCGAACACGTCGTTAATCATGAAGTTGTATCCTTCCAGGCTCAGCTCAACCAACCGCCGTTGCAGCGGAATAATCTGCTGTTCCAGGCGCTCTGCTGCCTGGCGCTCCCGCATCAGCACCAGCAAGGCCCGTCGTACCTGGTGTTCCACTGCAAGCTCCAGCGCCCCTGTCCGGTAGTCGCTCTGGGCCAGCCGGGCTTCTGCTGAGGCCACCGAGGCCTGGCCCTGGTGGAAAATTGGCAACGAAAAGCCCAGCTCCGGACCGAAGTTCCAGCTGCTATCGAACTCACGCTCTGCATTGACTCCAATGTCCAGCGTGTCCAGACCGCGGGTCCGGCCACTGACGGCGCGATCACCGCGATAGCGTTCGGCGAGTTGCCGCACCAGTTGCAGGTCAAGGCGGTTATTGAGCGCCTTGATGACCATGATGTCGGCCTGGAACTACTCCTGCGGCAGGCGTTGCAACTGTTCAGGCAGCTTCAGCCGGCCCCCGTCCCGGATACCCAGATGCGTCGCCAGAGCCCAGCGGGCGCGCTCGGCGTCGATCTTGGCGGTGTCTGCCACCAGGCGAGCCTGAGCCGCCGCCTTGCGCTCCCGGGTCATCTGCTGGTCGGTGATGTTACCGGCGGCGTAAAAACGGCTGGCCAGATCCCGGCGAACGTCTGCGGCTGCAGCCAGTGTGTCTGCCATGGCCGCCTTGTGGCGGGCAGCGACCGCCTCGAAATACGCTTTTTCCGCCATCAGGATGGCTTCACTGACGGTTCGGTTAACGTCAAGCTGGACTTCCCTCAGGCGAGTCTCCGCCACCTGTGTGCGCAGGGATCGGGTAAACAGATCCAGCAGGCTCTGACTGAGGCCGAAATCCAGCTTCCAGGTGCCGCCACCGTCCGGGCGCATGGCTCCGATCCCGAACACCGGATTGCGAATCAGACCAGCCTGCACCCGATCCGCTTCGGCTATTCCCAGACGCGCCAGCTCGCCATGGAGGTCCGGGCTATTCAACAGCGCCAGCCGACGAACGGCTTCGGCTTCGAGGGTGTCGTCAAGAAGACTGTCAACCAGCTGCCTGGCCTCAGCCCGGTCCTGATCAAGCTGTACTTCTTCCGTCAGCCCGGCTCTTTGCTGCAAATCGTTCTGAAGATTGCTGTAGTCCACGTCCGGTACGCTGGCGCAGGCGCCAAGCAATACCACGCTGCCAACCACAGCAAGGGTTCGTGATCTCAAGGTTATTGCTCCTGCCGCTCCCGAGGCCAGACACAAAGCCGGCCATCGGAAACAGTCACAACATGAACAGATGGACCTTCACGACGGTATGCCGCAAAGTCCGCTTCAGCTGCAAATCAGGAGAGTCGTCTGGGAGGGGGACCGGTGAGGTCCAGGTTCGGGGTTTCAGGCAACAGGAGCGCCAGAGCAGGGGGTTCTTTTCCTCCCGCGACAGCAACCGGATCCTGTCCATTGAGTACAATAGCTGACAGCAGGCACTGGCTGCAGTCTGGACAAAGGTCCTGCTGAAGCGTCTGGTCGGTCGCAGCCTGAGGCTGATGATGGGCACCCTTCAGGGCCCGGGTGTGGTGGTCATGATGCAGATCCTCCTCCCCTGCAGCAGGGTGCCCGCCTTCGGCCTGATGGGAATGCTGGACCACCAATGGCAGTCCGGTTTCCGGGCAGAGATCGTGAGCAGGCGGAGTAAAGCCTAACACCGGCAGCGTCAGCAGCAGCATCCACAACACGGCGTTTCTGAGTCGGACAGTGGCGTTCACGTTCGGCCTTGCGCGGGAAACCAGGAGCTGACTCTACCGGGTTTGAGCAGATGGGGAAAGCCTGTTTCCGGCGACAGTTGAGCCTTCATTGCTAACCCGCATACCCCAGCGTCTTGTCCACCCTGTTGAACAGGTCGCCACCCTGATGCCAGCGATCGAAGTTCTCCAGAAACTGATCCGTCAGGGCCCTTTTCCAGCCGATAAAGTCGCCAGACATATGAGGCGTCAGTATCACATTGCCCATGTCCCAGAGCGGATGATCCTTGTCCAGCGGCTCCTGTTCAAACACATCCAGTGCAGCCCCGGCAATTTCCTGGCGGTTCAGGGCATGGATAAGGTCATCGGTCTTCACGATTGGCCCGCGGCCAATGTTGATCAACCGGGCAGTTTCTTTCATGGCCGCAAACGCCTTGCTGTCAAACAGTCCTTCTGTCTGGGGCGTCAGTGGTGCGGCAATGACCACGTAATCTGCCACCGCCAGCTGGTTGTAGATCTGATCCTGGCCGTGCACGGTGACAAAATCCTGGTCACCCGGGCGGGCACTGCGGGCAATGCCGTGGGGTGACATACCTATGGCTTTCACCAGCCGGGCAATCTGGCGGCCAATAGACCCGGCACCCACAATCAGCACCTCCCGGCTTTCCACCTGCTCGGTATCCCGGTGCAACCAGCGGTGCCCGGCCTGCAACCTCAGCGATCGCGGAAAATCCTTGGCGAACATCAGGATGGTGCACAGGACATAGTCAGCAATGGTGCGATCAAAGATTCCACGGGCGTTGGTCACGACCACATCGCTGTCGATCAGCGCCGGAAACATCAACGCGTCCACCCCGGCACTGGTGGCGTGAATCCACTCCAGCTGATCGGCCGCTGGCCAGGCCGCCGCCAGAGCCTCGGTGCGGAAATCTGTCACCATCATTACCCGGGACCCCGGCAGCGACTCGCGAAGGCTTGCTTCGTCGCTGGCAAACCGCACTTCGGCCCTGGCCCTGAGCGCTTCCATGCCGGGGGGTTCAGCTTCGTCCGGCGCGGTCAGCACAGTTATAACGGGTTTATCGTGACGGCTCATATGAGGTGACTCCTGATGCTTGCAATAGTCATACAGACAGCCTGGCCGGCACAATTATCCCGGCTGAATCTGCGGTCTGTCTGATGTCAGTCTGGAGGCTGGCTTCGTTGCGGTCAAACCCGGCTTATAAAGCCATAACTTTGCTTGTACCGCCCAGCCTAAGTGGCTAGTCTGGCTGAAGGCTCATCGTCAAAGCATACCAATGTTTCGCCAGGAGGTTTTTATGGCAGAAGTGGCAAGAGATTCCGGGCAAACCCAGCCGCGCAAGATCAAGTACCGCAAGGCCAAAGCCAGCTGGAACCCCGCCATGCAGGCAATACCGGTGCCGGGAATACGCAGGATGGTGAACCTGGCCGCCACCATGAAGGACGTGATTCACCTCTCCATCGGCCAGCCTGACCTGCCCACTCCGAAACATATCATTGACGCCTACATTGATGCCCTCAATGCAGGCCAGACCGGCTACACCATGGATGCGGGCCTGCCGGAACTGCTGGTAGCACTGCGGGACTATTACAGCGCCCGATACAACCGCAAGCTGACCCGGGACAATATCCTGATCACCAGCGGTGCCACCGAAGCCATGTACCTGGCCATTACCTCCACCGCCCAGCCCGGCCGGCAGTTCATCATTACAGACCCGACGTTTCTGTTGTACGCCCCGCTGATCCGGATGAATGGCGGTGAGGTGAAATACATCCCTACCCGCGCGGAAAACGATCACCAGCTGGACCCTGACGAAGTGATTCAGGCCATGGGGCCAAGGACTTTTGCCATCATCCTGAATTCCCCCAACAACCCCACTGGCGCCGTTTACCCGCGCTCAACCATTGAAGCCATCGTCGAGGAGTGCGCTTACCGTGGTATCCAGATCTTCAGTGATGAGGTTTACGACCACCTGATTTTCGATGAACAGGATTACGCCAGCGTGCTGAACTGCTCGGTGGATCTGGACAACATCATGTGCATCAGCAGCTTCTCGAAGACCTTCAGCATGGCGGGGCTGCGGGTGGGCTGGGTGATTTCAAGCCAGGCCACCATCAAGTCATTGCGCCGGTACCACATGTTCACCACCTCGGTAGCCAATACTCCCGCGCAGTTTGCCGGCGTGGCCGCACTCACCGGTGATCAGCAATGTGTCCGGGATATGGTGGGCATCTACCGGGAACGACGGGACAAAATCGTGGAGCTGATCGACCAGACCCCGCACCTGACCGGCTACAAGCCCGGGGGCGCTTTTTTCGCGTTCCCGAACCTGCCGCCTCACGTGGACGGCTCGGACCTGGCCCTGCGGATGCTGAAAGAGACCGGAGTCTGCACGGTACCGGGCGATGCCTTTGGCGAACACACCAGTAATGCCTTGCGGTTGAGCTTCTCCACGACCTGTGAGCGACTTGAAGAAGCATTCGACCGTATCATTCCCTGGATGGCCAAGCAGAAATTCTGATGTCAGATCTGGCACCTGCGACCATTCAGTGCCCGTATTGCTGGGAAATGCTGAACATCAGCGTCGACCCCAGCTTGCGGGACGCTGAATATGTGGAAGACTGCCAGGTCTGCTGCCAGCCTATCGTGATCCACGCCTGCTTTGATGACTTCAACCAGCTAACGGTAACCGCTGACGCTGAAAACGGTTAACAAGTGCTCATCTTGCAACCGCTTGCCTCAGTTCCTCCGCTACTTCAGACTGTGGCATAACAACCCCACCCGAACACAATGAGAGCCTGCCCCCATGACCCCACGCCTCCTGACTGTAATGGCACTGTTGGCCGTTCTGCTTTCCGGTTGTGCCGGAATGCCCGGCTATGCCATCAATGAAGCCACTCTGGAACGTCACCTCCGGGATGCCTTTCAGGATTTTGACCGGCAGCAGCTTAACGCCCGCTCACCCATCAGCCTGTCGCTGAATGATGCGGACATCACTCTGGGGCCGGATGGCCGAGACGTAGCGGTGATAGATCTGGCCGGTGAAGCCGCAGCCACTTTCCTTGGCGTCCGGCTGCCGGTGAATATTGCTCTGAAGGTAGAAGGTGCTCCGGTGTACGACAGTGAGCAAAAGGCCATTTTCATCCGTCGCCTGAAACTGCTGGACAGTCGGGTGGAATCCCCGCTGCTTGGCAATGCGGACCTCAAACCGGTTACCGACAATGCCATGCGACTGGTCGCTCAGCTGCTCGAAACCGTGCCCATCTATCGCCTGGACGAAACCAATCTTGGTCAGCGGATTCTGGGCATGGCTGGCATGGACATCCGGGTAGCACCAGGAAGACTGGAGTTTTACAAGCCCTGATACACCGCCATTCGGGGACTGGCTTCAGTTCCCGGAAAGTGAGGGGTTGGAGGGATCCAGCTCCATTTGCTGAATGGCAATAACCGCCTGGGTTCGGTTACGCACCCCCAGTTTGCGGAAGACTGCGGTGATGTGAGCCTTGATCGTCGCTTCCGACACGTCCAGATCGTAGGCGATCTGCTTGTTCAGCAAACCTTCCGCCAGCATACCCAGCACCCGAAACTGCTGGGGCGTCAGTGAGGCGAGGCGCTCGGAGAAATCCGTCGTCTCCACCTGCATCCTTTCCAGCTTGTCCGCAACTCCGACCGGCAGCCACACATCCCCTTCCAGCACCGCCTGAATCGCCTCGGTAATCTCCGGCAACGGAGCAGACTTGGGAATAAAGCCGGAGGCGCCGTAATCGATGGAACGACGCATCACCTGCAGCTCCTCGGAACCGGACACCACCACTACCGGCAAACCCGGATATTGCCCGCGCAAGAACACCAGACCGGAGAAGCCATGGGCTCCCGGCATGTTCAGGTCCAGCAGCACCAGGTCGGCATTGGGGTTGGCCTCTACCGCTGCCTGCAGCGACTTGATGCTGTCTACTTCGTTGACGGACGCATCAGGCACCGCCTGACTGACCGCCTGCCGCAGTGCGGCCCGAAACAGCGGGTGATCATCGGCAATAATAATGTGCTGGGCCATTCCGGGGGATTCCTCTGTGACGATATCCGGCCAGGTTCGCCGGTCCGTTGTCGGGCAAGCACGACAAATCCGGGGTTCCTCAAACAACAATGCCCGCCGGGAGACGTATCTCCCGGCGGGCATAATCGTCTTCTGATTTACTCAGAGTCTACTTGAAAGCACGTTGACTGATAAGCTCATCGACAACACCGGGATCTGCCAGTGTCGAAGTGTCACCCAACTGATCATGCTCGTTGGCCGCAATTTTACGCAGAATACGGCGCATGATCTTGCCCGAACGGGTCTTCGGCAGTCCCGGCGCCCACTGAATGACATCCGGTGACGCGATCGGACCAATTTCCTTGCGCACCCATTGCACCAGTTCCTTACGGAGCTCTTCGGTGGGTTCGACGCCCTGAACCACCGTCACGTAAACGTAGATACCCTGGCCCTTGATGTCATGGGGGTAACCTACCACGGCAGCTTCCGCCACCTTGTCGTGGGACACCAGCGCACTTTCAACTTCGGCAGTACCCAGACGGTGCCCGGACACATTGAGCACGTCGTCCACCCGACCGGTGATCCAGTAGTAGTTATCCGCGTCCCGACGGGCACCGTCACCGGTAAAGTACATGCCTTTATACGCGCTGAAATAGGTCTGTTTGAAGCGCGCATGGTCACCATAAATGGTACGCATCTGGCCAGGCCAGCTGTCCAGAATCACCAGATTACCCTCGGCAACGCCTTCGAGAACATTGCCTTCGTTATCCACCAGGGCGGGTTTAACACCAAAGAACGGCAGTGTCGCAGAGCCAGGTTTGAGGTCAAAGGCGCCCGGCAAGGGGGCAATCAGAATGCCACCGGTTTCGGTCTGCCACCAGGTGTCGACGATCGGACACGAGCTGTTGCCGATGACCCGGTGATACCACTCCCAGGCCTCCGGGTTGATGGGCTCACCCACCGAACCCAACAGTTTCAGACTGTCACGGCGGGTGCCGTTCATGCAGGATTCACCCTCGGCCATCAGTGCCCGGATAGCCGTGGGAGCGGTGTAGAGCACGTTGACCTTGTGTTTGTCCACCACCTGCCCCATCCGCGAGCTGTCGGGATAATTAGGCACGCCTTCAAACAGCAGGGTTACCGCACCATTGGCCAGAGGACCGTAAAGAATGTAACTGTGGCCGGTGACCCAGCCAAAGTCGGCCGTACACCAGTAAACATCACCGTCCTTGTAGTCAAAGACGTACTGATGGGTCATGGAGACATAGGTCAGGTAGCCGCCGGTGGTGTGCAGCACACCCTTGGGCGCACCGGTGGACCCGGAGGTGTACAGCATGAACAGGGGATCTTCCGCGCCCATGGGCTCCGGCGGGCACTCCGCCGACGCGGTTTTCATCATGTCTTCGTAACGCACATCGCAGTTTTCGTTCCAGGGCACGTCGCCGCCGGTGCGGCTGACGACCACAACCTTTGCAACGCTGACGTCGTCGTCATGCTTGAGTGCGGCATCGACATTCTTCTTCAGCGGAATCTTGCGGCCACCCCGCAACCCTTCATCGGCGGTGATCACGAAGCGGGACTTGCCGTTGGCAATCCGTGAGGCCAGCGCCTCCGGTGAAAAGCCACCAAACACGACCGAGTGGATCGCGCCAATCCGGGCACAGGCCAGCATGGCCACCGCAGTCTCAACAATCATCGGCATGTAGATGGTGACAACGTCGCCTTTGCTGACGCCCAGGGTTTTCAGGACATTGGCAAACTTGCAGGTTTCTGTGTAAAGCTCACGATAGGTAACGTGGCGGGACTCTGAAGGATCGTCACCCTCGAAAATAATTGCCGTCTGATCCCCACGACTGTCCAGATGGCGGTCAAGACAGTTGGCCGACGCATTCAGCACACCATCTTCAAACCATTTGATGGAGAGATTGTCGTAGTCAAACGTGGTGTTCTTGACTCTGGTGAAAGGCTTGATCCAGTCCAGTCTCTTGCCATGCTCGCCCCAGAAGGCATCCGGCTCCTCTATGGACTGGCGGTACATCTGATCGTATTGCTCGCGATTGATCAGCGCCTGCTGGGCAAAATCCGGATCTACCGGGTATAACTTGCTGTCGGTCATCTTCTCCCCCTTTCAGAGTCTGTTTCTGAGTTGTCAGAATTGTTGGAACAGAACTTTATGATGCCATTACCTGGCGGCATCCGGGGAGTAATCCATGTCGGTGCGGGTCAGACCAGCTCAAGTCAAACCAACCAGAGTCGCGCCAAACCGAACCAGGCTACCCGGAGCCTGACGGCAAAGCGAGCCAGCCAAAACAAGCAGGACCACTCCCCTGTGAAGCGGATGCCCCTATAACAACACGGGTACCCCGCAGGTTGAATTAGACCAACGTACTACTGCTACAAGTCTTTTGAAAGAGGGAGCCGAAGGTGCAGAACAAAACACCCGCGTAACGGGTGTTTTGCGGGTGTTTTGAAATACTGAAATTTACGCGGCCACTGCCGTTCTGCGCTCGCGGCGGGCACGCAGGCTGTAGACCCGGCGTTCGCCCAGACCGTACCGGTTGAGACCGCCCAGATGGGTCTTGCGCAAATAGGTTTCCCAGCCAATCTTGCGGGGGTCAACCGGGAACAAGGCCTGATCCGTAAGGCCCATGCGCCCTGCCAACGCCATCAGCCTGGCGTTACTGAAGATGTAATTCGGTGATGTGTAGAAACCAAAGATGGTCGCCAGGGCACGGGTGGTATCAAGATTCCGTAACAGCTTGAGATCCCGGCCATGACCCGCCAGCCTCATCACCTTGTTGGCCAGCGACAGCGGTACCCGAATACCGTTAACCGTTGCGTCGAACAGCACGCGATTCACGGCAATGAACGGTTTGGTGGGCTGCCGGCTAAACAGCTTGTCGTAGGCCTGATAGTTTTCACGGGCCTCGTCCATCAGGTGGTCGATAAACTCGCCAAGCGAGATCGGGTTGAGCGAACCACTGCAGCACTGGTAAATACGGCGGCCGGTCTCTTCGGTCAGAATCTCGGCGGAGGCCAGCAACAGACTGTTGGCCACCAGATCCACCGGTATAACGTCTATCACTCCGTTGCGGTCACCGGGAAACACCGTCACTTTCTCTCGGGCGTAGGCCAGAATAATGGCGTCCGCCACCTTCACGCCTTCGATCCAGCCCGCCACCGGCTCTGCCAGCGCACTTTCGATAATGGACGGACGCACGATCGTCAGACTCTGATCCTGCAGCGATTCCATCAGACGCTGTTCACCGAGCCACTTGGTGAAGGTGTAGGTATCACTCCAGCCATAATGATTGGCTTCACGGATGCCCAGCTCCACCAGCTTTTTCTCAAGCATCTTGCCGGCGTACCTGGAGCGGACGTCGGTAATCTTGTCCTGCAACAGACGGATCAGACTCCCGGTTTCATACCAGCCCCCGGCGTTGCGAGGGATGTCCGCACCGGCCGGTTTGATCACATCTTCAGATATCTCACCGCTGTTCATACCGTTGACATAACAGGTGGAAACCTGGACAACCGGGATATTGCCGGCCCGGCGGGCAAACACCGCAACATTATCAAGGCACAGGGTATTGATGGACAGCGCCTTGTCGAGCTCTTCCCGGAAATTGACGCTGGCAGCGGAATTGATGACCAGGTCAACCCGGCCTGCCAGGGCTTCATACTCATCGTCACTGAGGCCAAACCGCGGACGGGTCAGCTCGCCGGTAACGCAATGGACCCGCGTTTCAAGAAACTGGTCAAACCCGGCGATATCTTCAGCTCGCAGATAATCAAAGACATTGGCGCTGGCAATCTCACTGAAAAAACGCTCACGCCCATTGGGATGACGGGCATTGCCCCGCACCAGCAAGTAGATTCCACCGATATCGGGAACACTGCGGATCAGTTTTTCAAGTACAGCCTTGCCCAGAAATCCGGTAGTTCCGGTGATCAATACATGCTTGCCGCGCAAGGCTGAGCGGACTGCAGAATCAGGATCTCCTGTCTGGGAGGTAGGTAGGGTCATCAGTTGAACTCCTTCTCGTAAAATTTCGGAGCCTGAACCGGTCACGTTCGAAGGCTCGTCGGGGCGTCCCTGAGTGTCACAGTGTCCCGGCGTTCCGTGAGCAGTCGCTCACCGGGAAAGCGATGGCGGCATCATGTCGCAGCGCAACCGCCTCGTTGCCAGGACAATCTGCACGAAACGGGCCAGTTTCCGAAACGCCGATCCCTGCAGAACCACAGCAAGGCAGATCAAACAGAAGTGATAGTGGTAAGGCCAGGATGTGCAGTCTGTCACAGGCACCGTGACAGTATGACGACAATTGACAGAAAAAAAATGTCTACTTAATGATCGTAACCGGACGGTAACCCTGACAGAAACTGATCAACCGATACCTCCGGCGACTGCTCGCGCAATACGCCCAACAGGGCCTGCTGCGTTCCGTAACGGGACTCATCGTAGGCTGGTCCATCCGGTTCAGGCGACCCGGATGACGGGGGTGACAGGGGACCAGATGCGGGGCCTGCCTCCTCCGGCAGACCATCAGCGATGCCCGCGATCAGTGCAGCTGCCTGTCTCAGCGCCTCACTTCGGAGCGCCGGTTCAGCCGGGTTCGCCGCCAGCAACTGGTCAACCAGGTCAAACAGCTGACGGCAATGCACTACCGGGCTGGCAAAACGATCCGACGCCGGACCGGCTTCGCCGGACACACTGGCGGACGAGGGTGCCACGGGCAGGTCTGGTGTCGACGTGGCTTCGGCTTCCCGCTCCGCCAGGGCAGCGTCAGCAGCTTGCCGGGTGCGATGATGCCAGTAGGCCGCAAATCCGGATTTTCGGGGCGGCATTCTTGCCAGATGAACTTCCAGCATTTCCGCCAGTGTCAGAAACTGACGACAGGACGGATCAGTCTCCGCAAGGGTTGCGACTGGGCGCTGTACTTCCACGGAATGGCGCAGGGTCTCATCGCGCCAGACCGCGCCCAGGTAGTCGACATCCATCGCCAGATGACGGCGGACGGCGCCGGAAAAACGCCGGTAAACCTCCCGGGCCTGACTGGCGCCACGGGCCATATTGACAATAACACCCGGGGTACGTTTGTAGCCCCTGGAGCACTCGCAGCAAGGAGAAGGCATCGGTAAGCGATGCCGGGTCAGGGGTAATAATCACACAGGCCAGCATGGCCGTGGCCACCATGTGCAGCGCAGTGGGCTGCAATCCCGACGCGGTGTCAATCAGAATCAGATCGTATCGTTTCTCCAGAGTTGCCAGGTCCCGCAGGACCGGAAACGCTTCATCGCGGCCGAGATCCATGCAGCGCTCAACCCCCGAGGCTCCGGGAATCACGTGCAGACCAAAATCAGCTTTCATGATGACGTCGTCAAACGTGCACTGCCCGGCCAGCACCTGCTCCAGGGTTTTCGAGGGGTATTGACCGAGAAGGATACTGACATTGGCCAGATCGGTGTCGCCGTCCAGCAACAAGACCTTCTGTCCACGACGGGCAAAACTGAGGGCAAGATTGACAGCCACCGAGGTTTTCCCGACACCGCCCTTGCCACCGGTAATCGCGACGATGCGGGGCTGGCGCAACCCGGAAGATCTGAGCGGAAGGCCGGAATCCGATGTTGGATCAAACCTGACTGTGGAATGTTCTGCCATCATTGGTTGGCGACTACCGTGTCTCTGCGGCCGGAAAGGACGTGCTGTGCAGCCCGTATTTTTACAGGATTTTCAAGCCGACAGCCAAAAAATCTTACGACATGTACAAAAATTCGGCAGAAATACTTTGATATGTCACTTTTATTGTCTACTCTAAGTTCCTGTTGAATATGAGAACCAGCGCATGGATTACTGGGAATGGTGATATCTGCCGATCAGCAGCTGCCGACACTGCCTGAAGTACACTTACGGGCTCTGGAAGCCTGTCGTCGCGACGACAGCTACCGGAGCATCAGTGACATTATCAACAGTGACACAGCCCTGACCGGTCGCGTACTCAGTCTCGCCAACTCTGCCGCATTCCAGCGCATTGAACCCGCCCAGAGTATTGAGCAGGCGTTGCTACGCCTGGGTACAGACCGGCTACATACCTTTGTGCTGACCGCCGCGTTGCAGCAGCTGTTGTTCGAAATGGGCAAAGGCCACTGGCAGCAGCTGCAGGGCTTCTGGCGCCAGTCACTGGGTGCCGCCCTGATGGCCAAGGCGCTGGCCCGGCTTACCCGTTATCAGGCTCTGGATCTGGCATTTCTGACAGGCATGCTGCATAACGCAGGTGCGTTGCTGAAGCTTGACCAGCAACTTCAGGGACAGGTTCCGGATGATCATGATACCGTACCGGAACTGAGTGCCCGCCTGGCCGAAGCCTGGGCTCTTGGCCCGGAAGTTGCTGAAGCGCTGCGCTATCAGGACACCGACGAAACGCTGCGCGATCATACCCACAGCAGTCATCTGACCCGACTGATTGCGGTGGCGGCGCGCCTGATGATTTCTGAATCGGCAGGCCTGACACTGGCCGCCCGGGCGTTCCGGTTGAACGAAGAGCTGACCGCCGAGATTCTTGTCAGAATCCGCAACGAGACAGCGCAACTGGCGGAATCACTCGGTATTGCAGCGGCAGCCGTTTACGACGGCGAAGCCAGCACCAGAGCACTGACTGTCAGGGCTGTCCGGGATCTGCTGGCCAGCCGGTCTGACCCGGCGCCAATGGGTCCGGACCTGCTGGAGTTACGGCGACAGGTGCACGAGATCAGTAACCCGCTGACCGTGGTGAGGCAGTACATCTTTCAGCTTCGCAACCGGCTGGAAGACCCCCAGAGCCAGGATCACCTGGACATTGTCAATGACGAGCTGGAACGGGCGACGACATTGCTGGCTCAGCTGGCCAGAACTCCTGAAACCCAGGCCGAGTGTCGCGTGGGCGCCGAACTGAATGAAGAAATAGAGGCCGTTTGCCGGATTCTGGAAAATGGCCTGTTCCGGCAGACCGGAACCCGGCTTACACTGGCCTTGAGCGAGCAACTGCCAGACCTGCAGACACCGGCAGCACCGCTGCGCCAGATTCTGCTGAATCTGCTGCGCAATGGGGCTGAGTGCCAGAGCCAACCGGTAGAAATCACCGTCACCACGGTATTTCCGGTATGGCAACAGGACCGGGAATGGGTGGAGCTGACCATTGCCGACAATGGCCCGGGGCTTCCGGCCAGGGTTCAGCAATCCCTGTTCGAGCCGGTACAATCCGGCAAGGGACCCGGCCATAGCGGCCTGGGTCTGAGTATCGTGAAACAGCTCATTGATGACATGGAGGGCATCATCAGCTGCCAGAGCAGTACCGCCGGAACCCGGTTCCGGATCCTGCTGCCGGTGGCAATCAGCAGTCTGTAGCCGCAATCAGGGCCACAGGTGGTTATGATTCAAAACAGACGGGTAAACCGCGATGATCAAGGCAGTGCCAGCTGAGCGTTTCCAGAAAACCCAGCGTATTCTGGTAGCCGATGACAACCCTCGCCTGCTCCAAAGCCTGGCCGAACTGCTGCGACAGCAGGGCTATGACACGGTGGCAGCCAACGGTGGCCAGGAAGCCTGTGACATCCTCTGTACACAGAGCTTTGATCTGGCGATGATTGATCTGAACATGCCTGAGGTCGACGGTTTTGATGTCATGGATGCCATCCATCGCCAGCAACCGGATTGCGCCCTGATTGTGGTCAGCGGTGAAACCTCTTTCCGCACGGTCAGTCGCGCGTTACGCCGTGGTGCCGCCGACTACATCCGCAAACCCTTTGATCCGGATGAGCTGCTTGCCACCCTTGACAACGTCATGGGCAAACAATCGTTGTTGCGGGCCCATGACCATGTACAGCGCCGTCTGGAACATTCGGAATCCCTGCATCGCTATATCGTCAACAGCTCGCCGGACATTGTGTTCATGCTGGACAGCGATGGCCGCTTCTGCTTCCTCAACCGCAAGGTGGAAAACCTGCTGGGCCACCGCCACTCGGAACTGATCGGCCGTGATTTCCGGATTCTGCTGGACCAGGAAGATGCCCTGCGCAGCAGCCACGCACTCAAGGATCCGGGCATCACCGCAGAGCGGCCAGTATCCTTCGAGGTGCGGTTACGGACGGCTGGGAGCCTTGCTGCCAACCGGCATTTCGAGATAACCGCTTTCCCTATCGATCAGCAGACCTGGAACGGCTCAGAAAACGCCGATGAACAGTACCTGAGCCGTCATGCCCGTTTTTATGGCACCGCCCGGGATATCACCGAACGCAAGGAAGCCGAAGCTTTTATCAGTTTTCAGGCCTATCACGATCTGCTGACACGACTCCCGAACCGGGCCCTGTTCCGGGACCGGCTCAACCTGGCCATGACCCAGGCCCGCCGCAACAGTGAGAGCCTGGCGGTCATGTTCCTGGATCTTGATCGCTTCAAGATCATTAACGACACCCTCGGCCACTCCATGGGTGACCGCCTGCTGCAGGCCGTCACCCAGCGCCTGGAGCGATGTCTGCGCAAAGGCGACACCCTGTCCCGGTTCGGTGGCGACGAGTTTACCTTGCTGCTGCCCACGTTACCGGGACGGGAGGAAGCGGCCCGGATCGCCACCAAACTGATTGACACCCTGAAAGCCCCTTTCCGCCTCGACAACCACGACATATTTATCGGCGTCAGTATTGGCATCGCCCTGTTCCCGGAGGCCGGTGAACACCTGGAAACCCTGATCCGCAACGCCGATATCGCCATGTACAACGTCAAGGCCCGGGGCAAGGACGGTTACTGTTTCTTTGACCCCAGTATGTCCGTCGACACCGCAAACCGGCTTGATATGGAACGGGATCTGCGCCGGGCGCTGGCAGAAGGTGAAATGAAGGTTCACTACCAGCCCCAGATCTGCCTCGGTACTGGCCGGGTGTCTGGCCTTGAGGCACTGGTGCGCTGGGAGCATCCCATCAGGGGACTGCTTTACCCGGCCGAGTTTCTGCCCCTGGCATCCGAAACCAACCTGATTTCAGAGCTCAGCCAACAGGTGCTGACCCAGGCCTGCGAAGAGGCGGGGCGCTGGATACGGTCCGGTAACGCCGACCTGCGGCTCGCGGTCAACCTGTCACCTATCCAGCTTGAACACCCGGGCTTTGTGGATAATCTGATGTCGCAGTTGCGAACGCTCGGTTTCCCCCCGGCCAATCTGGAAATAGAGATCACCGAAAACGTGATCATGAATGACCTTGAACAGGTGAGCCAGAAACTGAGAGAACTGGCCGGACAGGGTATCCGGATTGCGATCGATGACTTTGGCACCGGATACTCCTCCCTTAATTACCTGCACCACCTGCCCATTCATACCCTGAAAATCGACCGGTCATTCGTTCAGGACATACGCTCGGGCAATGACGGTGCCTGCATTGTGAACGCCATTGTTGCCATGGCTCATGGCTTGCGCCTCGAGATCGTTGCCGAAGGCGTGGAGAATCAGGAGCAACTGGATTATCTGGCCGACCTGGGCTGTGAACACGTCCAGGGCTACTACTGTGGCAAACCCCAGCCGGCCGAGGTGGTGCAGGCTCTGCTGGCAAGAGAAGTGACCAGGGCGGCTGTCTGAGCTCAGGCGGCAATCCGCATCGTCATATGGGACCAGGCACGCAACCGTGACCTGTCAGAAACGAATCGATACCCGGGGGCCTGTCACCACTGAACACACAGTTGTGATGACCAAAAGCCGCAGGTCGTGCCAGCATGTCATCACTGAACCCCGCCCGGTGCAATAACCAGGCGGCACGACGACTGATAGCCTCGCCGGAATCAACCCAGAAGCGAACTTCCGGCAACAACACCGCAAGCTGCTCCAGAATCAGTGGGTAATGGGTACAACCCAACACCACGGTATCAACACCCGCATCCCGGAAGGGTTGCAATGCCAATGACAGCTCCGCTTCCGGCAGCGAATGTCCCCGGGTCCAGTGTTCGATCCACAGTACAAGTTCAGCGTGACCGATACGCTCAACCAGGCAGTCGCTGGCGTAGTCTTCAACAAGGTCGTCAAGATAACTCCGCCGAATTGTGGCCGGTGTAGCCAATACACCAATACGACGGTTGACTGACATTTGCGCGGCCGGCTTTATCGCCGGGACCACACCCACCACCGGCACCGATATGGCAGCCCTGAGCGCCGGCAGCGCCACCGTACTGGCAGTATTGCAGGCAACCACCACAACATCCGCCGGATACCGGGCAAGCTGTTCACCGATCAGCCCCACCGTGCGGGCAATCACCGTGGCCTCCGGCTGGTTGCCGTAGGGAAAGCCCACGTTATCGGCCAGGAAGGTAAGCATGACCCCGGGCATCTGCTGGCGAATACAGGCGCCGACACTCAGCCCGCCAACGCCCGAATCGAACACCAGCACCCGTGCCGTCAACTCAGCATTTCCTGCTTGAGTTGTCGGATCAGGCGGCCCGCGATGGTGGTTTCCGGCGGCACCGGAGGATGATCATCCGGCAAAAACCAGTCGGCTTCAGCCAGCTCGTCTTCCTGCAGTACCAGGTCTCCGGATTCATAGTCGGCGAAATACCCCAGCATCAGCTGATGGGGAAACGGCCAGGGTTGCGAGGTGGCATAACGCACGTTACTGACCTTCAGACCAGTCTCCTCCATGACTTCCCGGGCCACCGCCTGCTCTGCGCTTTCACCGGGTTCAACAAAACCGGCAATCAGACTGAAGAAATGATGACGGATGCGGGAGGAGCGAGCCAGCAGAAAGCGATCGCCACGGCGAATCAGCACAATCACACACGGCGCCAACCGTGGATAGAAGGGAATACCGCAGGGCTCGCAGAAGCGGGCACGCTCGGCCGGATGAAAACCAGTTGGATGACCACAGCGACCACAAAAGCGGTGATCATGCCACCACTGCATGACCTGTGAGGCCAGATTCAGCAGGTCAGCCGGAGCATCCGGTTCATTGATCAGAGCGTCCCGCAATGACACCGGGCTGGCCTGATACAGCAGAAATCCGGGATCCAGCGGACCGGCGTACAGCGCACGGCCGTCCAGAGTACCCACAAAAACCGGTTCCTCGCCATCGGGAACAGCACCCTCTGCGGCTCCCCAGCGATGGATCCAGCCTTCTTCGGGGCGCCAGATGTCCGGCCCGTTAATGGCAATGTAGCCGTCGTTTGCCTCAGGAGCCTTACGGGACCAGCCCGGAATCCAGTTCTGCATGCTAACCGCCTGTGCTGCTATGGGGAAAACGCCCCGGGCGAAAGAAAACGCCTGCGCGGGCAAAGCTCCAAATGTAGCATAATGGGCCGGTGCGCATACACTGATGCGAACACCTGTCACGGTTAGCCTGGTCCGGGTCCAGATCTGCCTTTGCGGGCAGGCATCAAGACAGTACACTTGAGCCCCGTTTCAAATCGAGGTGACGCTGCATGGGATTGTTTTCCGGTCTGCTGACAATTCTGCGTAAGATCCTGTTCCTGTGGGTCCGGACCCGGGTGATGGGTGCCGACGAATCCGAGCTGAAGCTGGACCCGGACAAACCGGTCTGTTACATCATGCAGTACAGTTCCCTGTCGAGCCGCCTGGTGCTTGAGCAGGAAGTTCGCAAGGCCGGATTGCCGGCCGCCAGCGAGCCCCTTGGAATCAACCATGGGCCGTCCCAGTCGTTCTGTTTTCTTTACAAACGAACCACCGGATTGCTTGGTCGCCGGCAGACCCCGGTCATGACGTCACAGATGCAGGCGTTGATTGACCTTGCCCTGGAGGATCCCACCCTGGATGTCCAGCTGGTACCGGTATCGCTGTTCTGGGGCCGGTCTCCGGATAAGGAAAAGTCACTGCTGAAGCTGATCCTGTCTGACACCTGGACCGTGGTGGGACGCTTCCAGAAACTGTTGATCATTCTGCTTCATGGCCGTAATGCCCTGGTTCGTTTCGGCGAACCCCTGTCCCTCGCAGAGAGCGTTCAGGAGCATCGGAAAAGCCGGCAAAGAGCCACCCGCAAGACCGCCCGCATCCTGCGCACCCATTTTCGCCGGGTCCGGCAGGCTGTGCTGGGGCCTGACCTGTCCCACCGGCGGACCCTGGTAGCCGACCTGATCCGCACCCCCGCCGTGCGCGAAGCCATTCGCGAAACCGCCCGCAAGAACGACATTCACCCGGACAAAGTGCGGCTGAAAGCGCGGGATTATGGCAATGAAATCGCCTCCAGCATGTCAATTGTCACCATTCGCGTCATGGAAGTGCTGCTGAGCTGGCTCTGGAACCGGTTATACAAGGGGGTTCAGGTCAACAATATCCGCGAGGTGCAGCAGGTCGCCGAAGACAATGCCGTGGTTTACGTCCCCTGCCACCGCTCGCACATTGACTATCTGTTGCTGTCCTACGTGCTTTACCAGAACGGTCTGATGCCCCCCCACATTGCCGCCGGCATCAACCTCAACATGCCGCTGGTGGGGCCCATACTGAGACGCGGTGGCGCCTTCTTCATGCGCCGCAGCTTCAAGGACAACCCGCTCTATGCCGCGGTCTTCAATGAATATGTTCATACCATGTTCTCCCGGGGATACTCCGTGGAGTACTTTGTCGAAGGCGGGCGAAGCCGCACCGGGCGCATGCTTCAGCCACGTCCGGGCATGCTGTCCATGACCGTTCGCAGCTTTCTTCGAGACCATCAGAAACCCATCAAACTGGTACCGGTCTACATTGGCTACGAAAAAATCATGGAGGGTCGTTCCTATCTGGGCGAGCTCCGCGGCAAGGCCAAGAAAAAAGAGAGCGTTGTCGGACTTGCCAAAACCGCCGGCAAACTGACCAGTTCGTTTGGCAAGGTTTCGCTCAACTTTGGCAGTGCGATTGACCTGTCGTCGCTGCTGGACGAGGTTCAGCCCGGCTGGCAGGCGCAGAGCTACGACGCCCATCACCGACCGCCCTGGCTGGAGCAGGCGGTGGACACCCTGGCAACCGAAGTGGCAACCCGCATCAACGCGGCAGTGGCCGTTAACCCGGTCACCCTCGTCGCAACGGTGCTGCTGGCAACCGAGCGCCTGGCCATGGATGAACGCCAACTGGCCCGGCTGCTGGATGGCTTTGCGGCACTGCTGCGATCGCATCCCTATGCCGACACGGTCACCATGCCAGAGGGCAAGGGTGCCGACTGGATCCACTACTGCGAACAGATGGGCCTGGTCGGACGTCACCCCCAGAAACTGGGCGATATTGTTGGTCTGGACGATACCAATGCCATTCTGATGACCTACTATCGCAACAATATCCAGCACCTGTTTGCAGTACCGGCACTGATTGCGTGTCTGTTCGAGAATTGTTCGTCCATGGGACGTGACAAAGTGATATTTCTGGCCAGCGCCATCTACCCCTACCTTCGCTCCGAGCTTTTCCTGCAATACCCGGATGACCAGGTAGAAAGCGAAATTGACCGCTGGCTGGACACCCTGGTGGAATCCGGCATTCTGGGCACCGACGGGGTCCGGATCACCGGGCCTGGCGAAGGCACAGCGGCCCGCCTCGAACTGCATACCCTGTCGCGTTTCATCATCCAGACCCTTGAGCGCTATTACATCGCCATCGCCACCCTGCGCAAGCATGGACCAGGCACTCTGACCGCCGCAGAACTTGAAGACCAGAGCACGCTGATGGCGGAACGAATGTCGATTCTGTTCGGATTGAACGCACCGGAATTCTTCGACAAGGCACTGTTCCGCAACTTCATTGGCAATCTGCAGAATAACGGGGTTATCAGTCAGGATGAGAACGGACGTCTGAGTTATACCCAGGCGCTGGAGGATGTGTCGGAAGATGCCAGGGTAGTGCTGAGTGTCGAGAAACGACAGGCCATCGCCGAGGTTACCCGCTTGGGGAGCTGACGAAACAGCGGGCCGAAGGCCGTCACGCAACGGTTCAGGTTCGCGGCAGTCCCTGCAAGGTATAGACATCATAGCGGCTGCTCTTGCCTTCCACCGCCATGGTGGGCTTCGGGCCGGCAATCCCGGGTGCCCGGCGGGCGCGCTTCA
>NZ_CAXBDN010000021.1:0-27623 GCF_963974375.1 uncultured Marinobacter sp. | reverse complement strand
CCGCCCGGCTGGATAACCTGCTCAGTTGCTATATCGGGTTGCAGGCACTGATGGATGCGTCAGCGGACGAGCCTGCACTGCTGGTGTGCAACGATCATGAGGAAGTGGGCAGCATGTCCGCTGAGGGTGCCCAGGGACCCTTCCTGTCGTCCGTGCTCGACCGCTGGTGCGGCGCGGACAACCGCAGCCGGGTGATGGCCCGTTCGATGATGATCTCCGCCGACAATGCCCACGGTGTGCATCCGAACTTTATTGATAAGCACGATGAGAACCACGGCCCGCTGCTGAACAAGGGACCGGTCATCAAGGTCAACCACAACCAGCGCTACGCCACTAACAGCCGCTCAGCGGCGCTGTATCGTCATATCAGTGATGAGTTGGGTTTGCCTTATCAGACGTTTGTGGTGCGCAGTGATATGGGCTGCGGCAGCACCATCGGTCCGGTCACTGCAGGCAATCTGGGTGTAACCACGCTGGATATCGGGGTGCCCCAGCTGGGAATGCACTCGATCCGGGAAATGTGCGGAACCCGTGATGGCTATACCCTGTATCAGGTGCTGAAAGCGTTTATGGGCTGGCGGTCGGTCGGTTAAGCCCATAAAAAAGCCGCTGGCCTGGAACAGACAGCGGCTTTCAGCAATATGGCTCCCCGACCTGGGCTCGAACCAGGGACAAACGGATTAACAGTCCGTTGCTCTACCAACTGAGCTATCGGGGAATATCGTCGAACGGTCGTTGAAACAGCGACGAGATGGCGCGCATATTAAGGGCTTTACATCATGGGGTCAAGCCCCTGAAATCACAGGGAACCGCATTTCTTATTATGGCTGTTACTTCTTTACAACCTGGCCCCGCAGGCCGCCCGGATTTCGATCGCATCATTCCCTACAAACCACCCCTCTGGCTTCGCAATGGCCATGTCCAGTCGGTGTGGCCCTCGCTGTTTCGCAAGGTCCCGCTGCAGCAGCCGGAGCGGGTTCGGCTGGCGACGGACGATGGTGATGAACTGCTGCTGGACTGGTACCGGCAGGGCAGTGGCCGCCTGGCGGTGATCAGTCACGGCCTCGAGGGTCACAGTCGTCGGCCCTATGTGCTTGGCCTGGCGCGGGCCTTGTTGCAGGAAGGCTGGGATGTACTGGCCTGGAATTTCAGATCCTGTGGCGGCGAGATGAACCGGTTACCCCGCTTCTATCACAGTGGTGCCACCGAGGACCTTGCAGCGGTGGTCCGCCACGGACTCTCCGGGGGTTATCCGGCGCTGGCGTTGGCGGGCTTTTCCATGGGCGGCAATCTTTCGCTGCTATATCTGGGTCAGCAGGGCGAACGGCTGGATGCCCGTATTGCCGGCGCAGTGACCTTTTCCGTGCCCTGCGATCTCGCGGGAAGTGCCGATGTACTGGCGGCACCCGCCCAGAAAATCTATATGAACCGCTTTCTGCGGGATCTGGAAGTCAAGATGGCGGCCAAGGCTCGCCTGTATCCTGAGCTGATTGACGTGGAGGGCTACGGTAAACTGCGTACGTTTCATGAGTTCGACAATCGCTACACCGCACCGCTGCACGGCTTTCGCGATGCCCGGGACTACTGGCAGCAGTGCTCGGCCCTGTTTCGTCTGAAGGACATCCGCGTACCGGCGTTGATGGTGAACGCCGCAGATGACCCTTTTCTGTCGTCCGCCTGTTTCCCGGAATCCCGATCAGTGACCGGGCCGAATGTCACGCTTGAGGTACCCGGCTGGGGTGGCCACGTCGGGTTTGTGGAGCGCAACCGGGATGGTCGCTACTGGTCAGAGCGTCGGGCCGTGGACTTTATGAACCGGTTACTGAGCTGATTTCGTCCAGCAGGGGAACCAGAGTGGGCCAGACATTGTCCAGAAGCTTTGGCTGGGCGGGATCGGTGGGGTGAATACCGTCCTCCTGCATCATTCCGGGCTGGTCGTAGATGCCCTCCAGGAAGAAGCGAACCAGCGCGGTGTCATGAAGTTCGGCCAGTTTCGGGTAGAGCGACGCGAACAACTCGGTGTAGCGGCGACCGTAGTTGGGTGGAATCTCCATGCCGATCAGCATGACCCGGGCGCCGGCATCCCTGGAATCCGTGATCATCTGACTCAGGTTCTGCTCGATAACATCGGGCTGAAAGCCGCGCAGGCCGTCGTTTCCGCCCAGCTCGATAATGACCAGGTCGGGTTGATGGCGCGCAAGCAGATCCGGCAGGCGGCGGGCACCACCGTCGGTGGTTTCGCCGCTGATACTGGCATTGATGACTCGCCAGGCTTCGTCGCGGTCAGTGTCCAGCCGTGCCTGCAGCAGGTTGACCCAGGCGGTGTCTGATTCAACGCCATAGGCGGCGCTGAGGCTGTCGCCCATCAGCAGCAGGGTGTGGTCGGCTGGCTGGCCATTGCCATGCACCGGTGCCACCATGACCACCAGTAACAGCAGAACCCGGATGGGCGTGGCCGCTGATCCTAAAACTGAAAATACCGTATTCATAAGTACTTGTTACCAGGCATTAAACCGTTGGAGAAATCGTGACTGAACTCGCCAGTACACCTGAGACCCGCACTGCTGCGGCCGAAGACCAGAGCGCTGTAACCATTTTGCAGGTAAAGAATGTCACTCAAAATGTGGACCTGGGAAGCAATACGCTGACCATCCTGCAGGGGGTCAGTCTTGAAATCAAGCGGGGCCAGTCGGTGGCCATTGTGGGGCGCTCCGGTTCCGGCAAAACCACCTTGCTGGGTCTGCTGGCGGGGCTGGATACGCCCTCCGAAGGTGACATCATACTTGAAGGCAAGACCATAAGCGGAATGAGTGAAGACGACCGTGCGGCGCTGCGGGCCCGTCGGGTGGGCTTTGTGTTTCAGTCCTTCCAGTTGCTGCCGTCACTGACCGCACTTGAAAATGTCATGTTGCCGCTGGAACTGGGTGGCGTTGCCAATCCTGAGGCGCGGGCGAAGGAGCTGCTGCAGCGGGTCGGGCTGGGCGAGCGGCTGACCCATACCCCGCGCCAGCTTTCTGGTGGCGAGCAGCAACGGGTAGCCATTGCCCGTGCGTTTGCGGCGGATCCGGTGATTCTGTTTGCGGACGAGCCCACCGGTAACCTGGACAATCAGACCGGCCAGGAGATTACCGAGTTGCTGATGACCCTTAACCGGGAGCAGGGCACTACCCTGGTGATGGTGACCCATGACGAACAACTGGCTGCCCGCTGCGAGCGCCGGCTGACCATAGAAGCCGGTCATCTGGGTGCGGAGGCAGGCCACTGATGGCTGCCACCGGAAACCTGACCTCGGTTACCCGGGACTGGCGTGAACGGGACGTCAAGGTGGTCCTTGGCGCACTGATTATCGCCGTGGCCACGGTTGCCATCATTGCGCTCTTTGCCAGTCAGCTGCAGCGCACGCTGATTACCTCCGCCAGTTCGTTCCTGGCGGCAGATCGCCAGCTGGAAGCGGAGCATGGCCAGCCCCTGCCGGAAGCCTGGTATCAGGAGGCAGAACGCCGTGGCATTGAAACCGCCCGGTTGACCACCTTTTCCACCATGGTGTTTGGTGGCGACCGGTTCCAGCTGGTGGCGGTCAAAGCGGTCAACGATGACTACCCGCTGCGGGGTCAGGTGGAATTCCAGGCCCGGGAAGGTTCGGACGCCTCCGAACGGGAACTGATCAGCCACGGCCCGCGGCCCGGCGAGGTATGGCTGAATCCACGCCTGTTGCGGTTGCTGGAAGTGGGTGTGGGCGACAGCGTCGAGATCGGCAATCTGGAGCTGACCGTATCCGGCCTGCTGATCCGGGAGCCGGACGGCGGCTTTAATCTCGGCGGACTGGCGCCCAGGGTCATGATGCATTTTGATGACGTGCCGGCCACTGGCGTCGTTCAGGATGGCAGCCGCGTCGAATACAACGGCCTGTTTGCCGGTGACGACCGTGCCCTGGATGCCTACTATGAATGGCTCGAGCCCCAGCTGGAGCCTTCTCATGAATGGGAAAGCGTGCGGGATGGCGAAGCCCTGTCCGAATCCCTGGATCGTGCCGAGCGCTTCCTGCTGCTCGGTGGCAGCATTGCCGTGTTACTGGCGGCGGTCGCCGTGGCTGTGGCAAGCCGCCAGTATGCGGTGGGTCAGCGGGACACGGTAGCGCTGCTGAAAACCCTCGGCGTATCCAGCCGCCGTATCGGCACCATGTACCTGGTCCGGCTGACCGTCTGGGGCATCGTGGGGACCCTTGGCGGCCTGTTGGTGGCCTTGCCGGTCTACGGTTTCCTCAACTCGATCATGGCGGATCTGCTGGATCAGCCGGTTGGGTTCCGGATCGATGTCCCGTCCCTTGCACCGGCACTGCTGACCGCGGTAGTGGCCCTGTTTGCGTTCGCCTATCCTCCCATTCGCCGGTTGCGAAACGTGCCCGCCATGCGGGTGTTGCGCAGCATGCCCGGCGAATCAGGTCAGCAGGCCTGGGGTGACCTGGTGATTGCGGTGTTCGCCATATTCTTCCTGGTCTGGCTGTATGCCCGGGAAGTGTCCATGGTGCTGGCCCTGCTCGGTGGACTGGTGGCGCTGCTGGGCATCCTGGCGTTACTGGGCTGGGCCATGATGTCCTTGTTGCGGCGGGTGTCCGGGGGCGGCAACGCCTGGCGCCTGGCGCTGGTGGGCCTCTACCGGCACCGTCGCGCCAGCCTGTCGCAGATTGCCGTCTTTGCCATGACGCTGATGCTGGCCACCACCCTGGTGCTGGTGCGCTCGTCACTGCTGGATGACTGGCAGGCCCAGCTACCGGAGAACGCGCCCAATCACTTCCTGATCAATATTTCCCCGGCTGAAGTGGAGCAGGTAGACGCTTTCTGGCGGGACCGGGGTCGCAATCTGGATACCCAGTATCCGATGGTTCGCGGCCGGTTGACCGAGATCAACGGCCAGCCAGTCACCGAAGCGGTCACCAAGGAAGAGCGTGTCGGCGCACTCAACCGGGAACTGAACCTGACCTGGATGGAGTACCTGCCAGAAGACAACACCCTGGTGAGCGGAGACTGGTTTGCCCCGGGGCAGACGGAGGGCGTATCCATTGAAGCGGAGCTGGCGGAGAAACTGGGGGTGACCGTGGGCGATACCCTCGGCTTCACCATCGGCTCGGATACGGTCACGGAACCGGTCACCAGCGTACGAACCGTCCAGTGGGACAGCATGAAGCCGAATTTCTACATGGCGTTCCCGCCCGGCGGTGGCCTCGAAACCATGCCCGCTACCTGGATCACCAGCTTCTATCTGCCAGACGCTGAAAAATCGGCCCTGAACGATTTCTCGAAACGCTTCCCGACAGTGTCACTGCTGGAGGTGGATCATATTATCGAGCGTATCCAGGAAATCGTCCGCCAGGTGACCCAGGCCATTGAGGCGATTCTGGTGCTGATTCTGGCCGCATCTCTGGTGGTGATGGCGGCGGTAGTCAGCGCCACACTGCAGGACCGCCAACGGGAAGGAGCGTTGCTCCGAACCCTGGGCGGACGCCAGTCCCTGCTGGTTCGCAGTACCATGCTGGAGTTCGGGTTGGCGGGCCTGTTCGCCGGTATTCTCGGGGTCATGGCGGCGGAAGCCGCGGTGTGGGCTTTGCAGTACCGTATGTTTGGAGGTGAGTTCCGCTGGCACTGGGCGGTGGTGTTGCCGGTACCGTTGGTGAGCGCACTGATCTTGGCCTTGCTGGGGCGCTGGCAGTTGCGGCCGGTGCTGACGGTCAGTCCGATGCTGCTGCTGCGCCGGCTGGAATAATGGGTATGGCGCAGCGCCGCTGAGACAGACGTCGCTGACCAATGCCGGATCTGCAGGCATCGGTCAGCGGTACTGGTCGAGTATGACGTCCAGTTCGCCGTTAGCACGCAGTCCGGCCAGCTCTTCATTGAATGACTCAGCGAATTCCTGCCAGTCCTTTCTCAGCATTACCCGATAACCATAGCGGCCGATGGTGTTGTCGGTATGGCGAAATTTTCCCCGCCAGTCGTTCTCGCGAATGATCCATCGACCGACGGTCAGATCAGCGATGGCGGCATCGAAGCTGTCACCGTGCAGCAGATAGGTGAACATGTCCCGGTCGTTGGACACTTCAAAGCGTTCCAGATGGCCGGACTCAAACAGGCCTTGCAGCTTCGGATAGTAATAGCCCAGAGGGGTGACGACTTTCATTCGCGGCAGCTTTTCCGGACTGTCAAAATCAAGGCGCTTTTCGGCCGGGGTAAAAAACACTTCCTGTACATCAATGATGGGATCCGTAAAAAGGTACTGATCGGGATTTTCAGTCCACTCTCTGGCTCTGGGGGTGGCATCGATGTGACCTTCCAGTAACAGGTCGTCTACCCGCTTGCGGGGCACTCTCAGGGGTTCGACTGTGTAACCCAGCCGGTCCGCGATGCGACTGATCACGTCATAAGCAATGCCGCCCGGATTACCGTGCTGATCGATGATCAGATAAGGAGGATATCCATCACTGGAGATATTCAGTTTCAGTACCCTGGCCGTCGCATCATTCGCCGATACACTGTCGGACTCCGTTTCTGAGGCAAAGGTCAGAGAACTGGCGACGCTCGCCAGAGTGAGCGCGGAGGCCAGGGGTAACACCCTGAAGAGCTGGCGCGGAACTGCGATCAGCATATAGGAAACCTTTTCAAGCAGGCCAGGGCCGTTGTCAAACGGCCCTGGTGTTTGTTCGGGCCAACAGTTAACCGCGATTCAGCAAGCATTCGCCTGTCGAAAAAGATAGAAATGAAAGTCCGTTTATGAAACCCCGGAATTGTCCCGTCTTTTACTGTGCGAATCAAGAACCGATGCGTAACCCTTGACGGGCCAGGCCGCGGTCGCGCTCAGCCCCAGGCTCGGCGCACAACCGCCAGGGCATCATCGTAGTCGGCCTCCCGGGGATTGAACATGATGGCGCCATCATCCAGCGCCAGCCTTGCAATCGGCTCGAGCTGATCTTCGGTCACCTTGCGGCTCTCCTTCAGGGTGCGCGGCAGTTCGCAGCGGCGCCAGAGTTCATCCCGCATGTGGCGGATAGCCGATATGGTGGCTTCGGCGCGCTGGCTGGCCGGTGTCGCTGCCCAGACCTGGGGACCCTCAAGATGCAGCAAGAGTTCCCCGAGGGGCTCACGAATGTGTTCGATGTTGTATTCCAGCACGTAGGGCAGGTAAAGGCTCATGCACAAGCCGTGGGGCAGGTGGCAGATCGCACCGGTGGCATGACCGAGCGCATGGACCAGGCCAACCATGGAATTGGAAAAGGCAATGCCCGCCATGGTGGAGGCTTCTGCCAGTTCGAGCCGGTGTTCGGTGTCCCCCGGGTTTTCCATTACCGGCATCAGCGACCCGGCGATCTTGCGGATGGCTGCAGTGGCGTAGGCGTCTGACAGCGGATTCTTGGCCATGCAGGTAAAGGCTTCCGTGGCATGGGTGAGGGCGTCCATGGCGGTTGCTGCCGTAATGTGGGGCGGCAGTGTCAGTGTCATGCGCGGATCAATAATGGCGGCATTGGGCAGCAGGAAGGACGAGGTAAACGGCAGTTTCATGCCCCGTGCCTTGTCTGCAATGACGGCAACCGACGTCACCTCAGAGCCGGTACCGGCGGTTGTCGGAATGACAAAAAACGGTCGCAGGGGGCGGGTCAGCACGCCAGCGCCGCTGTAGGCGGCGATGTCATCACCTCCCTCGGAAACCAGAATGTTTACCGCCTTGGCGGTGTCAATGGACGAGCCACCACCAATGGCAATCAGCGCATCGCAGTCCTGTTCACGGTACAGCCGGGCAATGTCGCGGACAACTTCCACGGAAGAGTCAGGGGGCACGTCGTCATAGATCGCCGCCATGCTGATCTGGCTTTCTTCGCAGGCGGAAATGACCGGATCAAGCAGCCCGGCCGCGCGAACGCCCTTGTCGGTAATGATCATTGGCTTGCTGGCACCGAGTCCCGTCAGTTCGTAGGGCAGGTGCTCCAGTGCAGCCTGGCCGGCAATGACTTTTACAGGGCAGAAAAATTCGTAGTAGCGACTCATAACGGGTTCAGCTCCTTGACCAGACTCAGGGCAACCCGGCGGTAGATACGAAGCGCGCCGGTCAGTTTTTCAAACAGGGGCAGGTCGACGGGGTATTCTTTCACCGCACGACTGGCAATGACTTTCGGCAGTATGAAGGATTCCAGACGGTTCAGAATGCGGGTCATTCGCACGGCGTAACTGATATCGCCGTTGACCAGCATGCGGTCGTTGGCGAAGGCGACGGCTGTCTGTTCCTGAAATGAAAGCACCAGGAAGGCATGGGCAATGTGTTTGAAACGGATGGACAGATTGATGGTTTCGGGAGCGACGTCGCCGGCAAGATAGGCCAGTTCACCATCGCCGAGATGCTTCACCCGTAACGACGGGCCAGCTGGCAATACCGTCATTTCAAAGATAAAGCCCAGGGGCAGTTCCCGGGCCTCCTTGCGTACCTTGTCGTCGGTTCGGGATATCGCCTCCAGGGCGTGACCCATCACCTGAAACATGGTGGCAACGTATTGCCGGCGTGCTATCAGAGCCGCAGGCCGCAAAATACTGGGGATCATCAGGCCATCCTTCTCAAGCCGCATTCCGGTGGACGAGCCACCTGGCACGCCGGGTGCGTGCCATGGCTTCATTTTTAGAGTTATTGCTCTAACAAGTCAATGGCCATCAATTCCGTTGCAGTGCGGAGAGCTTGCGACGGGCTTCCTCGCCGATGTCACCTCCGGCCTGAGCGGCCTGATTGTAGTACTGCATGGCTTCGCCGCGCTGATTCTGGCGAACGGCAATATCGCCCAGCCGCAGATAGGCGATAGACGTCGGCACCACCCGGGATGCTTCCAGCAGATCGGTGCGGGCCTTGTCCAGATTGCCAAGATTTAGCTCGTTGAGGCCACGAACTATCCGGTAACTGAACATTTCCGGATACAGGGAGACCGCCTTGTCGTAGTCCGCCCTGGCAACTTCGGGCTTTTTCATGCGCTCATGGATCTGTCCGCGCAGCGCATGGAATGCGGCTTCGTCCGGCTCTTTGGCGATGGCTTCGTTGATTTTCGTCAGAGCCGCGTCAAGTTTGCCATCGTTCAGCAGTTTTGCAGCCTCGTCGCGGGCATCGTAGGCGGGCTGCAACGCCTTGGCTTTGGCAATACGGCGCTGGTACTCCTCACGGCCCCGGTAGCCGCCGGCGCCCAGCTGTGCGACCAGTTTGCGATTTTCGTCAACCCGACGCTGTGACGGTGGGTGAGAGGCAAAAAGCCCATCCAGAAAACTGGACGAGCCGCCCTCCGAGAGCTTTACGAACAACTCCTGCAGCTCCACCGCCGCCATGGGGTCGTATCCGGCCTCTATCATATAACGTATGCCGTGATCGTCCGATTCCAGCTCATGGGCCTGACTGTTGCGAGCCAGGGCAATCTGGCTGCCCAGTGCCGCCCCGCCCATGGCCAGCCCGGCCCATTTGTTGTCGGTCAGGGCTATGCCCAGTCCGGCAATGCCAACGCTCAGGAGCATGCTCTGTTGCATGCGCTGGACACTGTGGCGGGCAGCCGCATGGACAATCTCATGACCGAGGACAGAGGCCATCTGTGCTTCATCCTCCAGTTGCACCAGCAGTCCCCGGTTGATGGCTATTTTTCCGGCAGGCAGGGCCCAGGCATTGGGCACGCTGCTGTTCAGAACCGTAAATTCATAGGGCAGGTCAGGGCGGTCGCTGACCGCCGCCAGTTTCTGGCCGACCTCGTTCACATAACGGGTGAGTTCCGGGTCAATATAGAACTGTCCGCCCTGCATCTGCTGGGTGGGTACATACTGTTCCCGCCCGATCTCATGTTCCTGGCTTTCAGAGATCAGCGACAGCTGGCGTTCACCAGTCACCGGATTGACCGAGCAGCCTGCCAACACGAACAGCGCCAACATCAGCAGCGCCAGATTCTGGCAGAGATTACTCACAGCGCGAGTATGGGTCACGGAAAACTCCTTGTGCATGGGCTGGGGCAGGTCTGCGGTTGCAGTTGTCTGTTACGATGATTATGCATCCGATAATAGCCTAAATGACACCTTCAGGCAGGCCCGGCCGCTATCAAAATCAGGTATCATGGCGCCCGTTTTGCCTGGACTCACGCCGGCGAGAGCTTTCAGGTCCAGAACTGACAGATCGTTTGAACCAATGTTTGAACAGAAGTTTGATCCAGAACCCGGTGACAGAACGAAATCCTATGACTGTTGACTCTCAATCAGAAGATAAGCGCCCACCCGCCTCGCGGCAGGAGCTGATCGCACGTACCACTCGCTTTATCAGTATTCTGAAACAGGTAATGGAGCTGGGCGTTACCGTGTCAGACGCTGGCCAGAACCAGCTGACCCTGTGCCTTCCTTATAGTCGCAAGATCATTGGCAACCCGGACACCGGGGTTATACACGGTGGCGCAATCACCACGCTGATGGACACCGCCTCGGGCTCGGTGATGATCTGCGCGCTGGAGGAGTTCGAGCTGTGCCCGACACTCGACCTGCGAGTGGATTACATGCGCCCGGCGGAGCCGGACAAGCCGGTGTATGCCCGGGCCGAAGTGCACAAGATGACCCGTCATATTGCCTTTACCCGCTGTGAGGCCTACCAGCTGAACGATGCCGGTCAGGAGGACATCATCGCCAACTGTGTGGCGACGTTCATGCGTATTGGCAAAGAGTCGACACCGCAGGCGTACCGGGACATGATCATGGGAGCATCGTCATGACCAACGTAGATATCCTGCACCATACCCAGCGGACCGGCGATTTCAGCCAATTGCTGGAAAGTATTCCCTACGCCGGTTTTATCGGCCTGCAATGCGACCGGTTCGGTGATGATCTGATTTTCCGCCTGCCGCGCAAGCCGGAAAACCTGGGCAACCCCATGTTGCCCGCCATCCACGGCGGCGTCATCGGTGGCTTTATGGAAGTGTCGGCGGCGATTTACCTGATGATGTCCCAGGATACCTTCCGGGTCCCGAAGATTGTGGATTTCTCCCTGGACTACCTGCGGGCCGGGCTGGACCGGGAAACCTACGCCGAATGTCATCTGACACGGCAGGGCAACCGGGTGGCAAATGTGATGATTTCCGCCTGGCAGAAATCCCGGCGTGAGCCTATCGCCACGGCACGGGCGCATTTTCTGCTGGAGAAGTAGTCAGTTTCGATATCTTCGGGCAAGGGATGCCTGAAAACAGCATCGAGGTCCACAAGCAATGACTGTCCGAACCTTGAAATATCGGATGTGGCCCCCATTTTTCTGCTCACACCACAGGTAATCGGCTTGTGTCCGAGATTGAGTAACCTAGCAGGAGAATCCGACCCATGACGGTTGAAGCGCAGAAAGAAACCCTTGGTTTTCAGACCGAAGTGAAGCAACTGCTTCATCTGATGATCCATTCGCTGTATTCGAACAAGGAAATCTTCCTGCGGGAGCTGATTTCCAACGCTTCGGATGCCGAAGACAAGCTTCGGTTTGCCGCCCTGAAAGATGACACCCTTTACGAGAACGATCCGGACCTGAAAATCCGGCTGGCCTTCGACGCCGACAAGAACACCATCACACTGACCGATAACGGCATCGGCATGAGTCGTGAAGACGTGGTCCAGAACCTGGGCACCATCGCCCGGTCCGGCACGGCGGAGTTCCTGGCCCAGCTTTCCGGTGACCAGAAGAAGGACAGCAAGCTGATCGGTCAGTTTGGTGTGGGTTTCTACTCCGCCTTTATCGTTGCGGACCGGGTTGAAGTCTACACCCGTCGGGCCGGGGCTCCGGTTGCCGAGGGCGTTCACTGGGAATCCAGTGGCGACGGCGAGTTCACCATCGAAACCCTGGAGCGGGAAGCCCGCGGCACCGAGATCGTGCTGCACCTGAAATCCAGCGAGAAAGAATTTGCCGATGGCTGGCGTCTGCGCACGCTGGTGAAAAAATATTCCGACCACATTTCGTTTCCGGTGGTCATGAAGTCGGAGCCCACCGACAAGGACGAAGTGCCCGCGGACGAAACCGTCAACGATGCCACCGCCCTGTGGACCTTGCCCCGCACCGAGGTAAAGGACGACGAGTACAAGGAATTCTACAAGCACATTGCCCATGATTTTGAGGACCCGCTGATCTGGTCCCATAACAAGGTGGAAGGCAAGCTGGATTACACCAGTCTTCTCTATGTCCCTTCCCGTGCCCCGTTTGACATGTATAACCGGGAAGCTCCCCGGGGTCTCAAGCTCTACGTTCAGCGTGTGTTTATCATGGACGACGCCGAACAGTTCCTGCCCCTGTACCTGCGCTTCACCAAGGGTGTGATTGATTCCAACGATCTGTCACTGAACGTTTCCCGGGAAATTCTGCAGAACGACAGTACCGTCGAGAACATCCGCACAGCCGTGACCAAGCGGGTACTGGACATGTTGTCCAAGCTGGCGAAGAAGGACGGCGACGAGTACCAGAAGTTCTGGGATGAGTTCGGCAGTGTGCTGAAGGAGGGCCCGGCGGAAGATTTTGGCAACCGCGAGAAGATCGCCGGGCTGCTGCGTTTCGCCTCCACCCATACCGGAGACAAGACCCAGAACGTGTCACTGGACGACTACATCGCCCGGATGAAAGAAGGTCAGCAGAAGATCTACTACATCACTGCTGACAACTTTGTCGCCGCCAAGAGCAGTCCGCACCTTGAGGTGTTCCGTAAAAAGGGCATTGAAGTGCTGATCCTGTCGGATCGTATTGATGAATGGATGACCGGTTACCTCAACGAATACGACGGCAAGAAACTGCAGGATGTGGCCCGTGGTGAGCTTGACCTGGGTGAGGTGGAAACCGAAGAAGACAAGAAACACCAGGAAGAAGCCACCAAGGCCCATCAGGATCTGCTGGACCGGATCAGGAAGTCCCTGGATGACAAGGTTCAGGAAGTCCGGGTTACCAACCGGCTGACCGATTCACCGGCCTGTCTGGTGGTGGGCGATTTTGATATGGGGGCCCAGATGAAGAAGATCATGGAAGCCGCCGGCCAGAAAGTACCGGACAGCAAACCGATTTTCGAGATCAACGTTGACCATCCGCTGGTCCAGCGGCTGGAAAGCGAGCAAGGTGAGGAGCGGTTTGGGGAGCTGTCTGCCGTTCTGTTTGACCAGGCTACCCTGGCAAGTGGCGAGCAGCTGACGGATCCCGGAGCTTACGTCACCCGTCTCAACCGTCTGTTGCTGGAACTGGCCAACTGATCAGGAAACGCCATTAATGCAGCAGATTATTGTGGACATAAGCATCAGCCCGGATGAGTGGATCAAGCTGTATCAGGGGTTGGCGACGGATGTTCGCACCACGGCCCGGGACGGACGCTCAGTCCGCTTCCCGGCCCGTATCCTTTCCCGGTTTTACCTCAGCGATGGGGTGCGCGGCAGTTTCCGGATTCTATTTGATGATTCCGGTAAATTTACCACCATCGAGCGCATTTCCAGGTAGCGCCTGCCAGCCCGACGTCCTCCCGCACTTATCGATTGATAAAAACTTTCGTTATTGTATTTTTAATTAATTGTTTCTTCGTTGCTCCGGCACGCTATGGTGTTGTTGTACCCGTAGATACTGGAGTGTTCCCATGTTTCCGGTGAAAAAAAATCTGGCGTTCTGGCACGGCATTATCGATGTTTTGTCAGATTACCTGGCCAACTACGGCAGGTCTCTTTTATTGACCGGTGAGGTTCGGGCCAGAACCGGACTGCGGGGACGGCCCTCGGAACAGCTGTTGAGATCTCTTGACGGACAATAGAGTTCGTCTATGGAGCCAGTAGGAAAGCTTCAAGCAGCGAAATCTCAATCAACTATAGTAATGGGTGTTCCGTCGGTAACCATGAATTCAGGTGAGTTGCTAATTGCAGTACTAACAGGAGAGAACAATGACTCAGAACAATGACTCAGGTGGTAAATGCCCGGTAATGCATGGATCCAATACCCAGGGTAAAGCAGATGTGGTGGCCTGGTGGCCCGAATCCCTGAACCTTGACATCCTGCATCAGCACGACAAGAAAACCGATCCGATGGGCGAGGAATTCGACTACCGGGAAGAGGTCAGAAAACTCGATTTTGAAGCTCTTGAAAAAGACATGCACGAGCTGATGACCAACAGCCAGGACTGGTGGCCAGCCGACTGGGGCCATTATGGTGGTCTGATGATCCGTCTGGCGTGGCACGCCGCCGGCACCTATCGTTTGTCGGACGGCCGTGGTGGCGCGGGTACCGGCAACCAACGCTTTGCGCCACTGAACTCCTGGCCTGACAACGGCAACCTCGACAAGGCCCGGCGTCTGCTGTGGCCGTTGAAGAAGAAATACGGCAACAAGGTAAGCTGGGGTGACCTGTACATCCTGGCCGGTAACGTTGCCTACGAATCCATGGGCTTCAAAACCTTCGGCTTTTCCTACGGCCGTGCGGACATCTGGCATCCGGAAAAAGACATTTACTGGGGTGCCGAGAAAGAGTGGCTGGCACCGTCTGACAGTCGTTATGAGAATGTCGATAAGCCAGACACCATGGAGAATCCCCTTGCTGCGGTGCAGATGGGTCTTATCTATGTGAACCCTGAAGGCGTTAACGGCAAGTCCGATCCGCTGAAAACCGCCGAGCAGGTCCGCGAGACCTTTGCCCGGATGGCGATGAACGACGAAGAAACCGCTGCCCTGACCGCCGGTGGTCATACTGTGGGTAAGGCTCACGGTAATGGCGATGCTGACGCGCTGGGTGCCGAGCCCGAAGGTGCCGACGTCCAGGAACAGGGTCTTGGCTGGATCAATCCGAACCTGCAAGGCAAGGCTACCAATGCCGTTACATCTGGCATTGAGGGCGCCTGGACCACCAATCCCACCCAGTTCGACATGGGTTACTTTGACCTGCGTTTTGGCTATGAGTGGGAACTGACCAAGAGCCCGGCCGGCGCCAGCCAGTGGCGGCCTGTCAACATCAAGGAAGAAGACAAGCCGGTAGATGCCACCGATCCGTCCATCCGTCACGAGCCGATGATGACCGATGCGGATATGGCCATGAAGGTCGATCCCAAGTACCGCGCCATCTGCGAAAAGTTCATGGCAGATCCCGAGTACTTCAAGGACTGTTTCGCCCGTGCCTGGTTCAAGCTGACGCACCGTGACATGGGTCCCCGGTCGCGCTACATCGGTCCTGATGTACCCCAGGAAGATCTGATCTGGCAGGATCCGGTGCCCCAGGGCGAGACCAACTACATAGAAGAGATCGTCAAAGAGAAAATTGCAGAAAGCGGTCTGAGCATCAACGAGCTGGTTTGTACCGCCTGGGACAGCGCCCGTACCTATCGTGGTTCGGACATGCGTGGCGGAGCCAACGGCGCCCGTATTCGTCTGGCCCCGCAGAAGGACTGGGAAGGTAACGAGCCCCAGCGTCTGGCCAAGGTGCTGGCAGTTTATGAGAAGATCTCCGCCGAGACCGGTGCCAGTGTTGCCGACGTGATTGTTCTGGGTGGCAACCTGGGTATTGAAAAGGCAGCGAAAGCGGCAGGTCACGATGTTCACGTACCGTTCCACAAAGGTCGTGGTGACGCTACCGTGGAGCAGACCGATGCGGAATCTTTCGAGCCGCTGGAGCCACTGGCGGACGGCTTCCGTAACTGGCAGAAGAAGGAGTATGTGGTCAAGCCAGAGGAAATGCTTCTGGATCGCGCCCAGCTTATGGGCCTGACCGCGCCGGAAATGACCGTGCTGCTCGGTGGTATGCGGGTACTCGGCACCAACTACGGTGACACCAGGCATGGAGTGTTCACAGATCGCGTGGGTCAGCTGACCAACGATTTCTTTGTGAACCTGACCGACATGGCGAACCGTTGGGAGCCAACCGGCAAGAACTCCTACAATATCGTGGATCGCAAGAACGGCAATACCAAGTGGACCGCTACCCGGGCTGATCTCGTGTTCGGGTCCAACTCCATCCTGCGCTCCTACGCCGAGGTGTACGCACAGGACGACAACGAAGCGAAGTTTGTGAAGGACTTTGTGGCCGCCTGGGCCAAGGTCATGGACGCAGACCGCTTCGACATCAAGTAAGTAAATCTGCATTTTCAGGCACTCCCGTTGGGGAGTGCCTGATATCTTCTGTTTACTACCTACTGTTAACCTCCGCTCAGATTCCTTACAATCCCGCTCCGTTCATTGTTTAATCAAAACCGCTGTATTCCGGAGCTTTCATGCGAATTATCCTTGCCCCGATGGAAGGGCTGGTTGATGCACCCATCCGCGAGACCCTGACAAAAGTTGGCGGAATCGACCGGTGCGTAACGGAGTTCATTCGCGTGACCCAGGGCATGCTGCCGCCTCGCATTTTCTACAAGTACGCTCCCGAACTGCATAACCGCTCGCTGACCCGCGTGGGCGTGCCGGTGGCTGTCCAGCTGCTGGGTTCAGATCCGGCGATGATGGCCCGCCACGGTGAACAGGCGGCCAGTCTTGGCGCCACTCAGGTGGACATCAACTTCGGTTGTCCGGCGAAAACCGTTAACAAGCACAAGGGCGGCTGTGTGTTGATGCGGGAGCCGGAACTGATGGCCGAGATCGTGGCTGCGGTGCGTCAGGCGGTACCCGCGGATATTCCGGTCACCGCAAAGATGCGCCTGGGCTACGACGACCGTTCCATGGGCGTGGCCTGTGCCCAGGCTCTGGAAGCCGCCGGGGCCGGAGAGATTGTCATCCATGCCCGCAGCAAGGTCGACGGTTACAAGCCACCGGCCTACTGGGAAGAAATCGCCAGGGCTAGGGAAGCGGTCAGTACCCCGGTCATCGCCAACGGCGAGATCTGGACTGTCGCTGACTACTGGCGCTGCCGTGAGGTATCCGGATGCGATGATGTAATGATTGGCCGGGGCCTGATCGCCCGCCCGGATCTGGCCCGGGCCATAAAGGCCAGCCAGTGTGGCGAGGAAATCCCCCCTATGACCTGGCATGAGGTGGTTGCCCTGATGGAAGAGTACGCCGCCGCCCTGCAAACCCGGCTGGAAGACCGCTACGTGACCGGGCGTATCAAGCAATGGCTGAACTATCTGCGTCAGGGCTTCAGCGAGGCTGAACAGATCTGGCCGAACGCCCGGAAAATTCGTGAAGTCGCCCCCATGCTGGCCTGCCTGAGCAGCGTGGAATCCCACCAGGCCGCCGCCTGAGGCGACAGTCTGGCCGTTCCTTCAGCGTCAGAATCTGCATTTTCCGTCCCGGATACTGGCTGTTCCGTAAAGATGGGAAGCAGCCCACGGATAACGTCCTGAATCTCCCATAAATTATCGCCTTCATCATCCGGTCGTGGGCGTGCCTTCTGGCGCCCATGTACTTCTGAGGGAGATACCGCCTATGGAGAGTAATCACAACACCGTTTGCCGGAAGTCGCTGTTGCGTCTGGCCGTGGTACTTGGCCTCACGTTCAGTGTGGCCGGATGCGCCACTCAGGCAGCCCCGGCGAATCCGTTACTGGCAGACGCTGAGGCATTCTGTGAGGTTTACCAGCCAAAACACTGGCGTGATCAAGATCCGGAGCTGGGGCTGTTCGAGCTGGAAACCCTGGCGCAGCAACAACTTCGTGAAGTTCTGCGTACGGAGCAATTCAAGGACCTCATCATAACCCTGGATGAGGTGAACCATTACCGCGAGCTGTATCCGACGGCAAAGAGCGAGATCGAGCGGCTTATCGGCACTGAATGGAACTGTCCGGCCTACCAGCAGTTTTTCGATATCGAAAGTCGCAAGCAGGCCGGAGAGTAGCTGTCAGAGGGTAATGCGGAATCCATTCGTCATCTGATGCAGTATCTTCAGGGCTATTTGGATTCCGCGCGACTGATAAAGCGGCGATCTTCCACATTCACCCGGATCCGATCACCCTGGGAAATGTGCTCGGGCACCTGCACCGTCAGACCCGTTGAGAGGATGGCGGGCTTGGTACGGGCAGTGGCTGAACCGCCTTTGATGGACGGGTCTGTTTCGACAATTTCCAGCTCGACAATGGCCGGCAGATCGATGGCAACCGGGGTGTCCTTGACCAGAATAACCACCAGGCCCTGGGTATCCTCGTTGATGAAAAGCAGTTCCTCCGCGATGGTGTCCTTGTTCAGCATGTAGGATGTGAAATCCTCGCTGTCCATGAAGAAATATTCTTCGCCATCAGAGTAGGAGAAGGTGGAGGCCCGTCTGGTCAGGTCGGCAAAGTTCAGCATGTCTGAGTCCTTGAAGGTCTCATCCAGCTTGTTGTCGTTGACCACATCGTACATGCGCATACGGTACAGGCTGCCACCGGCCCGGCCCTGGGGAACCGATCGTTCGATGTCCCGCACAATGTAGACCCTGCCGTTATACTCGACGGCCATGTTTTTCTTGATTTCGCTTGCTTTAGGCATCTTGGTTCAGCTCTGAAAATGAGGTTCACGGGCGTGTCGGCGGATTCTAATGGAAACCCGATTCGAATCACAGATGCGGTATTCACAGAAAACTGAACCGGTGTACGGAAGCTGAATCTGATTTTCCACACACCTTGCCTGCGGGCTCTAGCGGCTCAGGTCTTCCGCGGGAATATGGCGTAGTTACCGTTGGCCTGGGCCACCAGAATGCCGTCCACGTACAGTCGCGAATCCAGGTTGGCGAGACGTTTGCCGCGGTTGATCATCTGGGTCTTGCAGGTCACCTTGCCCCCGAACACCGGCTTGAAATAGTTCATCTTGATTTCGACCGTTGCGCAGATCAGGCCATCGTCAAGGGTAGGGAACAGCGCGGACCCCATGCCGCTGTCTGCTAATGCATAAAGCACGGCACCATGGGCGACCTTGTTGATATTCAGATGTTTTTCCTCAATCTGGATACTGGTAATGCTGGAGCCTTCCTGGACATCTTCCATGACCATATCAATAAGTTTCGCAAAATGCTGGGCTGCCATAGGATTGTCTCTTTTTTATTTGGTAAGTGCCGGATATTGGATGCCAGGGCGCATCCGCGCAGAAACGCCCCGTGTCCGACAAGAGAGTAGTTTGCAAATAATCAGCGAATAATGGAAGCCTTGATCGTCATCTGTCCACGACTGCCGGCTGTTGCAGATAACTGACCACGCCGGTGCCGGCTACCCAACCGCTGGCCAGACAGCCCGTCAACAGGTAACCACCGGTGGGTGCCTCCCAGTCGAGCATTTCGCCGGCACAGAATACCCCGGGTAGCGGCTTCAGCATCAGGTCTTCGGTAAGGTCCCCGAAGCGGACACCACCGGCACTGCTGATGGCCCGGCTGATATCAAAGGGGGCGCCCAGGGGCACGGGCAGCTGTTTGATACAGTGGGCCAGTTGAACCGGATCGTTCATGGCATCAAGACCACCGAACTCTCTCAGCAATCCGGCTTTCACGCCTTCAATACCGGCTTTGCTGCGCAGGTGTCGGGCCATGGAGCGGCTGCCCCGGGGCTGCGCCAGCCGGGTGGCAAGGTCGTCTTCACTGCGGCCGGGATTCAGGTCCAGCAACACGGTGGTTTGACCGTGGGTCTTCACCTGGTCTCGGGCGTTGGCCGAAAGCGCGTACATCAGCCCCCCTTCGAGGCCGTCGTCCGTCACCATCAGTTCACCGCTATGCCAGTCTCCCGGTTGTGCATCAGTCCTGTCTCCAGGGCCGCTCAGGCGGCCTTTCACCGACTTCACCGGCTGGCGGGCAAAGCGTTGGCGGAAGTGTTCGCTCCAGCCAACCTGAAAGCCGCAATTGCTGGGCTCGAACGCTGCAATATCGACACCCCGGTGCCGCAGCGGTATGACCCAGCGACCATCTGAACCCAGCTCCGGCCAGCTCGCACCACCCATGGCCAGGACGGTGGCTTGTGCCGTGAACGATTGCAGGCCTGATGGCGTTTCGAACTGAAGGTCATCGCCCTCCCAGCCCAGCCAGCGCCAGTGCATATGGAATTCGACGCCCATGCTCCGCAACCGGTGCAGCCAGGCCCGCAACAACGGTGCGGCCTTTTTGTCCATGGGGAATACCCGCTGCGACGAACCCACAAAGGTTTCGATACCCAGTCCGTGTACCCAGTCCAGCAACTGTGCCGGGCCGAAGCGTGCCAGCATGGACGCCAGCTGGCTGCTGGCTTCGCCATAGCGGTCGGTAAAGGCGGGCAGGGGTTCAGCATGGGTCAGATTGAGCCCGCCAATGCCTGCCCGCAAGAGCTTGCGGCCGGCACTGGCTTTGGTATCGAAGACCACTACCCGAAGACCGGCGTGGGCCATGACTTCAGCGGCAAGCAGGCCGGCAGGGCCGGCACCGATCACTGCGACAGCGGGTGAAGAAACAGTATCTGACATGATTGGGCAGCATCAGCAAATGGAGGCCAATGATACACCCTGAATGACATCAGGTCAGGACATGCTATTGGCAGCTAACCCTCCGGGCCAAGCAGACCGGCGTAACGCACACCGCTTAGCAGGGCCATGTCCCGGCTACAGGTGGCCAGGTCTTGCGGGCTGAACTTGTCCAGGCTGTCGTGACCACAGGCCCGCGCCATCACCTGCATCAGTGAAACCGAAGACTGCAGGAAATTTCTGAGCTGACTGGCTGACTTGTCCACGTTCAGACGCTGTCTCAGATCCGCTCGTTGGGTAGCGATTCCCGCCGGGCAGTTGTTGGTGTTGCAGATGCGCGCAGCGACACAGCCGATCGACTGAATGGCGCTGTTGGCAACCGCAACGCCGTCAGCCCCCAGAGCCAGGGCCTTTACGAAATCTATGGGCACCCGCAGGCCGCCGGTAATGATCAGCGTTACCCGCCCGCTGGCACCGCATTTGTCCAGATAGCGACGGGCCCGTGCAAGGGCGGGAATGGTGGGCACACTGATGTGGTCCCGGAACATCTCCGGCGCCGCACCGGTACCTCCGCCGCGACCATCCAGAATGATGTAATCCGCCCCCGCATCCAGGGCAAACTGAATGTCACGCTCGATGTGGTTGGCGCTGAGCTTGAAGCCGACGGGAATTCCGCCGGTGATTTCCCTCACCCGGTCGGCAAAGCGCCTGAAATCGCTGACTGAATGAAGATCCTCGAAGGTGGGCGGAGACACGGCCGGTTCTCCCTCCGGGATTCCCCGTACTTCAGAAATCTTGCCGGTGTTCTTGTTGCCCGGCAGATGACCGCCGGTACCGGTCTTGGCGCCCTGGCCACCCTTGAAGTGGAACGCCTGGACCTTGCTCAGCAGGTCCTCCTTGTAGCCGAAGCGGGCGCTGGCCAGCTCATAGAAATAACGGGAGTTTTCCTGTTGCTCTTCCGGCAGCATGCCGCCTTCGCCGGAGCAGATGCCGGTACCTGCCAGCTCCGCGCCTCTGGCGAGAGCAATTTTGGCCTCCTCCGATAGAGCGCCAAAGCTCATGTCTGAAACCAGCAGCGGCATTTCAAGGCTTAGCGGTTTCTTCGCTTCGGGGCCAATCACCAGCCTGGCGTCGACGGCAGTGTCTTCCATCAATGGTTGCGTGGCCATCTGTGCCACCATCAACTGAATGTCATCCCAGTGGGGCAGCTGATGACGCGGTACGCCCATGGCGACCATGGGGCCGTGGTGACCGAAGCCGTCGAGCCCTTCACGGGCAAGCTGGTGAATGAACTCGACGGTTGGTTCTTCACGGGTATTGCTGGCCTCGGGTCCGCTGTTGCTGTCATCTTCTTTGCGGCCGGATGCTTCCGGGCCTTCCTTGCCAACCTCATCCTTGCCGAATTGTTTATGGGTACCATCGCAGAAGGGAGCGTCAGCGGTGTATTTACACTGACACAGGAAGGCCTCACCATCTTCCCTGGCCTCAAAAGCCTTGGGCGTGATACCGGTGTCTTTATGTGAGCCATCGCAGAAGGGCTGGTCTCTGGAGCGCCCGCAGGCGCAAAAGAAATACTCTTTCCCTTTTTCAAGCTGTACTTTTTTGGGCTTGTTGTCGGCAATAACAGGTTGACTCATGGGACAGGCTCCTGAACCGGATCGAATGATGCGCTAAACACTCAGTCTGGAAAAAGATACCGGATTACGCCAGCCCGGGTGTTTGCGCTTCGGATAGTTCAGGTACGCAGCGAGAACGGATTCTTCTCACTTTTCGTGATGGTGGCTGATTGGCGGATGGAGCAGTGGTGGGCAGGGCAAGGGGGCGACCCCCAGGGGTCGCCGCTGTGGTATGACTATTTGCTTTCTTCATCATAGTGCGGATAGGAATGCTTCAGGGTCGCGTGGTTAAGCAGCATTTCCGCTTTCAGGTGCTGGCCACTGGCGTCGTAGATGCGGCTGCGTACCCAGTAAGATTCGGTACGTTTGCTCTCGGAGAGGGCTACGATTTCGCGACGGATCAGGTAGTTCTCGCCGACCAACAGCGGTCCGTCAATCATCCGGATTTCCTGATCGGCAAACAGCCCCACCGTTGGCTGCTTCACCGGGAACCTGGCCAGTTTGCTGCTGTACTCGGCCAGTACGCTGATCATTTCCAGGGGGATGATGGCACGACCCCAGGGTGAGGCGGTTGCGTCGCTGTACCAGGGGGAGTTCTCGGTAATACGTTCCAGTTTCTGGTTCAGCGAGAAGGGGTACAGGTTACCCATATGCTGGTCAGCCGCCATACAAACCGGCTCATCTTCAGCGCCGGTCATGCCGACCTCCAGGTCCGCCAGGATAACCAGCTTCTCCGGTGGTCGCAGTTTGGCCATGCGCTGGTCAAGCAGGCTGTCGCCGTCATCAGGTCCGAGGCTGGCACTGGCTTCCAGAACCGGCGTGCCGTCAGCCTTTTCAGCCCATGCCCGGACACGGGTAGCGCCGGGTGCCGGACGTTCCACGAAGGCCCGCACGCTTTCACCCTCGACCACCATGTTCTGGAAATGAGAAGAGAAACAGCCCCGTTCGAACCAGTCCTTGCCCCAGATCTCGGCCAGCAATGGCACGAACTGACTGAAATGGGTCGGGCCTTCAATGGGGCCGGCCCGGAAGCCAAGCTTTTCAGCCATGCTGTCGTCATGAATCGAGGTATGGCCGCTGTATTCCTGGTCCGCCAGCATCTGGCGGGGCTCCCGTAGCGGGCCGCAAAGAAAGAGTGGGGTATCGAAACTCATGGGGGGTTCCTTATTGTTTATGGATCATCGTCAGCTGACCCTTTACTCAGAGAGGCGACCTGACCAGGCTTCCAGCTCGGGGTGTTGATATCAGGTTTCCGATTCAGTGGTGAGCGGATCGACCACGATACAGTCCCGCCCACCGCTTTTGGCCTGGTACAAACTCCGGTCAGCACGACGGATCAGTGTATCCCGGGTGTCTCCCGGCTGCCACCGGGCGAGCCCGCCACTGAAGCGAATCGGGTAATCAGTGGGCAATTCCGATACCTGTAGCTGATGTACCGCCAGCCGTATCCGCTCCAGTAATTGCCGGGACGATTCAATATCGGTGTCCACCATGAGAATGATGAACTCCTCACCACCGAACCGCGCCAGTTGGTCAACCGATCTTAATTGTTGCCGGCAACAGCTGGAAAAGGCCACCAGAACCTCATCACCGGCGGTATGGCCGAAGTCGTCGTTAATGCGTTTGAAGTGATCGAGATCCAGCAACGCAACACAAAAGGTGTGCTGGTAGCGCTCAGAGCGCTCAAGTTCGGTCTGCAAGGCCTGGTCAAACGCACGGCGGTTCAGGGTGGCGGTCAGCGGGTCGTGGGTAGCCAGTTCGTTCAGCTGGGCTTCCAGCGCCTTGTGGTGGCTGATGTCTCTTAGCTCCATAATCTGGTCCCGCCCCTGCTGGCCGATGGATGACAGGGAGATTTCTGCGTCAAAGCTGCCTTTGTGAAGGTGGCGGGCAACCAGATTTTGCTGGCGGACGTCACCAAGCCGCAAGTGGCTCTTGAGATCCGTCTGGCTGCCGTCGGCAAACAGGGTGCCGATTGGCTGTCTGATCAGCTGGCTACGGTTGAAGCCGGTGAGCAGCTCCAGCCCCGGGTTCGCATCCACGATAACGCCGCCTTCAAGTATCGCGACACCGGAGCTGGAGGCCGACATCAGCCGCTCGAAGCGCTGGGCGTTATCACGGGCTTCCCGGGCGTGATGTTCGCTGCCGGCCAGAATCCGTTGCATGGTCATCAGGGTGACGCCCACAAAGCCCATCAGCATGGCCGGAATGGCGAAGTTGTAAGGCAACAGATAGCTGAACGACTCATAGGGCAGCTTGTAGGGTTCTCCCTGCCACCAGTCGAGATAGCCCAACACGCCTCTGAACAGGGTGACCAGTGAATAAACCAGCAGACTGACGGCAACCAGCAGCCGGGCCGGGCGGGTCACGGCATCGTCCCGGGATCGTGCCAGCAGCCAGATGGCATGCAGTGGCAACAGCCCGGCAATGGTGGAGTAAACCCCCATTAGAAAGTCCGAATTGCCGGCGAACAACCAGTAATGAATGTTGAACACCGCCATGATGCCGACGCTGACCGGAACAATCCACCAGGGCAAAGGCCGGCCCATGAAGCGGAATATACCCAGCAGGAAAATGGCTTCACCAGCCAGCTGGCCAGCGTTGCCCAGAACATTGAGGGTCGGGCTGCCGGTGGCCATAAAGCCAATAAACAGGACGATACCGGCGATGAGTGTCCAGCTGCCGGCCATCCAGAAGCCCGGGCCACTGTAGGGGCGCGTTACCCGCCACAGGGCTGTTGCAGCAATGGCGACGGCCAATAACAGGCACAAACCCAGCAACATCGGTGAGAAATACAGCGCGCTCATAGATCGGGTGTGTCCGCTTTGAAGGAGGAAGGATTATAGCCGGTTAGACAGTACGAGACACGGTATTGGCAGGATCAATACCCTGAGCAGACTTTCAGAAAAATGTGAGTGGCTAAAGGGAGCGGAACCAGCAAGCAAGAGGTGAGCCCCGGTGGCCAGTGTTCAGCTGCTGCGGCACCGGGGCTCAGGTGTTCACTTTACTGCAGGTTTTCTGTCAGACCGGTTTTGACCGTTGCTTCGGTACCCGGACCGATTTCCAGAAAGGTATCATTGTCATTGGTGTAGGTCGGCCAGTGCAGGCTGTCGGTATCCGGATTGCCGGTTCTGGCGAAATTGGTCCACAGGGTCATGGTCAGATCTGACACCGCCATGTCATCTGTCCCGTACTGCATCGAAAGGAAGATGTCCTCGGGATCACCTTCGGAACCGGATACGCCATTGCCATTCAGGTCTCCGATTTCCGGCTGTTCCCCTTCCGGTGTGAGCACCAGCCCCAGCAGAAAATTCTGCACCTGACCTGCAGGGTGGTTGAACAGGTAAGGCAGTTCGCAGCCATGACAGCTTTTCAGGCCAATTGCGTCCCAGCCATCGGGCACCCTGCTGAAGGTATAGACATACTGATCCGGCTGATACTGGTCAGAGATCTGTGCCAGCCAGAGCGGAAGAGCTGCCCGCAAGGAGGCGTAATCACCGGAGGTGGCGCCGCTCATCATGGGCACGTCAGAGGGCAGGCCATCCAGCAGGTTCTGATAGTAGGTTTTGGTCAGATAATAATTATCCACGTTCGGCCGGTAGGTCTGGCGGGGTATGCCGTTGTCCTGGTCCGCCTGGGTAAAGGCTGTCCAGGGCAGGGCGCGGGCTTCTTCCAGAGTGGTTACCCCGGCCCGGTCGAACAACGCCGAGCCGATGGCCTCAGCGGCGGCCAGTGACTCCTCCGGTCCGGTCTGGGTGTCCAGGGGGGAGCGAGCCACTCTGGATAATGGCCTTGTGAAACAGGCCGGTGGCCCGAGGCGAGTTCATCAGGGCATAGGTTTTGCCACCGCCACCGGATTGACCAAAGATGGTGACATTGTCGGGATCGCCACCAAAAGCCGCAATATTGTCCTGCACCCACTTCAGCGCCAGCACCAAATCCATCTGCCCGTAGTTGCCTGAGCCGTTGTAGTCGCTCTCCTCCGTCAGCAGCGGGTGACCGATATAGCCGAAGGGTCCCAGCCGGTGGTTCACCGTCACCAGCACAACGCCCTTGCCGGTCAGGCTGTCCGGGTTGTTGTACTGTTTCGAGTTGGCCGACAGAATCGAAAACGAGCCGCCGTGAAACCAGACCATGACCGGCAATCCGGAAGCGTCTTTGGGTGAGGTTATATTGAGGTAGAGCGAATCCTCACTCATGCCGCCTTCGTTCACGGATTCCAGATTTGTGTCCTGGGCAGACTGATCGGCCCAGGCAACGGCGTCACGAATACCGGACCAGGACTCGGCAGGCTGGGGCGGACGCCAGCGCAGATCACCCAGTGGCGGTTTGCCGTAGGGCACGCCCAGGAACTGCCAGGTGCTGTCATTGGCTTCAAACCCGCGCAACTCACCGCCACTGGTGGTCATTGTGACCCGGGGGCTGGTGGCGCGGTGGAAGAACCCGGTTACATCCGCCGTCGTCTTCACGGTTCGTGGTCGGGGATCTGTGTCTGTGAAGGCGCCGCTGTCGTTCAGTTCAGTAAGCAGTGGTTCCAGGCTGGCGCGGAAGTTGGCGGTGGACTGGTCAAAGTCGATCAGATCCGCGTTGTCGGATATCAGAGTGCGAATAGCCTCGGAGATCTGAATGCCGTTGTTGAGGTCGCCGTCTTCGTCCAGGGTCTGCAACAGGATCAGCCGGTTGCTCACCGCCGGGTCGGAGGCGGAAACCGCGCCTTCGGTGATCGCCAGGGTTGTGACCCTTTCGCTGCCGTCGGCGGAGCCAAGGATCAGATCACCAATGGCGAAGGTGATGGTCTCGTTGTCACGGTAGCTGAAGCGGCCAGACTGATCGGTGACACCGGTCGTTGTGGCCGTGCCGCTGTAGTTGATTCCGGAAACCGGGCTTTCAGCAAAACTGCCGGTCCGGGCGACCGGGTCGGAGGAGTCGTCACTGTCGCTGTTACAGCCGGCCAGTGAAAACAACAAGGGAGCAACGAGAACGCACAGCATTGCCGGACGGTGCCGGCAGAGCGAGGGCACACGGATATTCATGCAGTCTTCCTTCGTATTTGTAGTGGAAAATCCGTTCCGAAATCCGCCGGTCGAGTCGATTCTGCCTCGCCCCTGATGCTCCGACGTACCGCATTCGTATCAACGGTGTCATTGACCGGCCCGGAACCCCGGGCCAGAAACGAACCTGTTCACCTCCGGTTGGTATTGGTTGTAACGATTCAATTAGAGACGAAACTGAATATAGTCCCGATTATTATCCCGTGCAAATTACGGCGTGGTGTCTTTGGCAGGGCAGCGGATAGCGGCCGCGCAGTGACGGTCCGCTATCGCTGTCACACGATCAACGCTGCAGGAAAGTCAGCAAGGCTTCGTTTACCTGTTCAGTGGCTTCACTCTGAAGCCAGTGGCCGAGGCCGGGGTAGACTTCGATAGTCAGATCCGGCACCCGTTCAGCCATCAGCTCCTGGAGCTGTTCATGGGTCGCCCTTTGGGTCGCGATATCCTCACTGCCGGCCAGAAACAGCACCGGGCAGTGCACTTTGCTGTGCTGATAAGGCTGCATCAGTTGCCAGTTGTGGTCCAGATTGCGGTAGTAGTTGATGCCACCGGCAAAGCCACTGTGTTTGTAGCTTGCAACGTAATAGGCCAGTGCCTCGTCCGAAAGCCATTCCGGTTGCT
>NZ_CAXBDN010000020.1:0-28250 GCF_963974375.1 uncultured Marinobacter sp. | reverse complement strand
AGGCCACCAACGGCCAGCCCCCCGGTGACCGTGCCGGTAGCATAGGCTCGGGTGATTGTGCCGGAGCTGTTGTGTCCCACCAAACCGCCGACATAGTTAAGGCCCGTAACATCTCCGCCAAGCAGACCGACATTGCGAATCTCGGCGCCGCTCGCTTGCCCGAACAGACCAACATAATCATTTGCGGGCAGGTTTATTGTCAGGTTGTTGATGGTATGACCATTCCAGCCGCTGGTCGCGCTGGCGTCGATGTCACTGCCCAGCACATAGTTGCCGGCGAGGTTGCCATTCATACCCTGCAAATCGGTAGCGGTGACGCTGCCCGCCTCGCCCAGGCTGGTGATCACCGTGTAGTTAACCGTCGCTCCGTCCGAGCCCTGTCGAGTGCTGAAGTTTTCACCTGCGGCCAGATTTACCGGCGCATTGACGTTGACCGTGCTGGTGTTGCCAGCAGCTACGGCGCTCTGGCCGTATTCCAGTGCCAGACTGGCCGTGCCGGAGCCGTGCATTTCGGTATTGATGTTGATGTCATTCTGGGCACTGAGGGTGAGCTTGTTGGCCGACCAGCTAACGGTGTCGTCGACGTTGACGTCGCCCGCTGTGCCGCTAGCACCCGAGACGCTTTCGATGATGATATCGGTGTTGGCCAGGTTGGCTGAAAGCGTGGCGCCGGTGATGTCGCCGCCGGTGGCGGCGATGTTGTAATCACTGGGGTCGATCAGCCAGGTGCCGGTTTGCCCATCTGCTGCTTTTGTGGTGATTCGGGCGTTATCAGAAACTTGAACGTTTGCGGCAGAGGTTTCAACAAAACCGCCGTCGCCGCCATCAGGCGCGCTGGCATCCAGCGTACCCGCTACATTGACCGTGCCGGTTTCCATATCCCCCAGCAGGCGGATAACGCCGTTGCGGTTTTCGATGGTCTGCGCCTGAACCACACCGGTGTTATTGACCACGGTGTTAAGCAGATTGCCCGCGGACTGGGCGCTCATCAGCACCTGGCCGCCGTCGGCCTGGATCATGCCGCCGTTGGCAACCAGTGCGTCGACCGCACCCTGATCGATACTGACGGTGACCAAACCATCACCGATCATGTCCAGAGTAATGGCTTCGCCGGCAGCCAGCGTCACCGTGCCCAGGCGGGCAGAAATTACGCCTTGGTTGGACACATTTGTGCCCAGCAACGCCACATAGCCACCGTCGGCGTTGATCTGGCCCTGATTAAGGACCGCCGCGTCGCTGGCGCCCGTGAAGGTGTATTCACCGGCCATGAAGTCGGCGTCGCTGATATTCAGGGTCGAGGCCACCAGGCCGCCGACGTTCACCGAGGCGCCCTGGCCGAACATGACGCCGTTGGGGTTGACCAGAAACACCTGACCGTTGGCGGAGAGGCTGCCGAGAATACTCGAAGGGTCGGCGCCAACCACGCGATTGAGGGCCACCGAATTACTGTTGGGCTGCACGAACCGGACGGCTTCGCCCTGGCCGATGCTGAAGCTCTGCCAGTTCAGTGCCACGTTCTGGCTGGACTGGTTGATCGTCATGTTGTCCGGGCCGCTGCTGATGGTGGCGCTGCCGGCGGTGACCACACCGTCGTTTGGCAGCGCCCAGAGCGGCATGGCGAACGCCATTAGCAGCGAGGCTGCTATCGGCTTGAACGTCGGTCCCACACCTGCAACTCCGCCACAAACGGCTGAGACTTTCTTACCGCTGGATTTCGCCAGCTCGGAGACGACCAGGCAGGTACCTGTCTTCTCATTCCAGATTGTGCGGTAGATGTGGTTCATGGCGTGGCTCTCTACTTCTAGTAAACGATGTTTTTTTAGTTAACTCGCGGGCCGCAGCTCGCGTTTAAAAGTACATAACGGCCTGGAGCCAGAAACGGCTCTTGTCGTCCGGGACCGAGGTCGCCGGCTCGTTGCCCAACCGGCGGGCCAGGGACGCGGTCACCGCAAAATCATTGTGCTGTGCCCAGTTCAATCCGAGGCCGGTGCCGTGCAGGCTGCGATAATTGTTGCCGGCGTCCCATGGCGATTTGTTCAGGCCGACGCGACCGGTATCGACAAAGCCGACCAGTTGCAGCTGCCCCGGCACCTTCTCTGACAGGCTACGCAGTGGTGTGCGGGCCTCCAGATTCAGCACATAACCCTGGTCGCCATAGGCTTCGCCGCTGGGGTAGGCGCGTACACCGGAAATGCCGCCAAGACCAAGCTTCTCAGAGCTATCGAGGTTGGTTGAGGCAATCTGGCCGTTGAAGGCGACGTACAGTGACAGGCGCTCGCTCACATGCTGAAGGCGTGCGGCGGTCAGGGTGAGCTTGTCGTAACGGCCGTCGCTGCGCACGGTGGCCGCGTCCTGGGCTCGGGCCTCGGCATTGCGGATATCGAGATCGCCGCTGCTCCAGGTGAGCGCGTAAGAGTTCCAGCCACCGCCACCGAAACGATCACGGGCATCTCCATTGAGGGTGAGCATGGCGACGCGGGCTTTCTTGTCGGCGACAGTCGAGGTGGCATCCACCCGGTCCTGAAAGCTTTTATCCTCGAGATTGAGCTGCACATACAGGTTTTGTCGGCGCGAGCGGATCAGTGGATAGCTGCCGTAGAGGCTGGCGATGCTGGCCGTGCCATCTGCATCGAGGCTTCGGAACTCCTTGCCCAGATCGTATTGCATATGGGAGTATGCGACGCCGGTGTTTAGACGGCCAAACGGCAGCTGATAGGCAGCGCGGCCATAGTGCAGGCCGGCATCCGAAGTCAGCACCCGCAGGCTCAGCAGATCGCCGGAACCAGAGGGGTTGTTAACGTTGAGCGAGGCGCCCAGACGATTTTCGCCAGTGTAACGATTGCCAAGGTTATCGGCCGAGAGGGATCCACTGAATGATTGTCCCGGCAGTACATCGACGATCAGGTCGGCAGCGCCGACCGAGGTGCCGGGAACCAGAGTCGATCGCACCTCAACACCGGGAATATCCGAGAGCAGCAACATGCGACTCTCCAGCGGGTCCAGGGCGATGATATCGCCACTGTTCAGACCATCCAGCAAATCATTGGCCACACCGTCGGCCAGCTTGCTCTGGTTGCGAAGACTGAGCTCGCCGTACTCGCCTTCGAGCACGGCGATGGTTACCTGACCGTCCACTATGTCTTGCGCGGGCAGATAAGCCTGGGCGAGGGGATAACCATTTTCCCGGTAATGCCCGGCGATAGCTGCGGCGAAGCCCCGCAACTCGCCGAGTGTGAGCTCGCTTTCAACGCTGAACCCGGTGACAGCAACCAGCTCCGCACTGGAGTAGATTCGCGAGCCAGTGATCCGCAGACTCTTGACGGGAATTCGCTGCTGGCCCGCGGCCGGCGCTGTGGTGGCCTCGTCCTTCTCGATGCGCAGTTCAGGCGCGGATTCGGCCGGGCGTTGGGGCAGTTCCCGCTCGATTTGTTGATTGAGCGAACCGGCGCTGGGCAGGGACTGAGCCAAGGTTGTTGTGCAGAACATCAGGGCCAGGGATGCGGTAGCTAAAGCCAGAGAATGGAGCGGTTTCAAGATGTCGCCTATGGTTACAGTTTCATTAACCGATCATAGGCGCTTTCTTAACAATGCTGTCTGAGCAAATCTGAGCGGATGAGTGAAAAAGGCATCTTTTTTGTAACTTCTTGTGAGGCTGGAATTATTAGCGGAGAGATAGAGGGATTATTCGGTCCTTTGGACCTCATCCCTTCGGGGTCGTCGTCGCGCTGCTCCGACGTTCCTAGGGTGGCTGCGCCACCTCCGGTCGAACCCGCGAGGGTTCTCTTCCGTCTTCACGGCCAATAAAAAACCCCAGCATTTCTGCTGGGGTTTTGTGTTGGCGGAGAGAGAGGGATTCGAACCCTCGATACGCTATTAACGTATACACACTTTCCAGGCGTGCGCCTTCAGCCACTCGGCCACCTCTCCAATAACTTTAAAATTCTGCCTGAGTTTTCGCGCGGCGCTTGCGTTGCAAGCGAACTTTCCAGGCGTGCGCGTTATTCGGTCCTGCGGACCTCACCCCTTCGGGGCCGTCGTCACTTCGTTCCGACGTTCAGTCGGCCTTGCGGCCTTGGTGTCAGCCACTCGGCCACCTCTCCAATAAACTGTTCCAAATCAGCCGTTTTCTCGCTCATTTGAGGGCGCAAACTTTAATGGTTTTTGTTGGCGTTGGCAACCGTGATTTCCAAATAATATCGGCGATACAACGGAGGAGGGGGTGTCCGCTACCGGGGATTGCGGGGTTCTCCGGTTCTGGCAGGAAGCAGGGACCGTTACCGGGTAAGATGGTGGCCTTAACTTTCAGGTCAGGAGTGTCCTATGCATGACGAAACCGGCACAACCCCGCAGCCGGATCCACGGCAGGAAAAATTTGTGGTGGATACTGACTTGCTGACGGAAGATCAGGTTGAAGGGCTTGTGCAGGAATACTGCACCCGCTACCACGGTCTGAACGACACCGAGAACCCGCTGGCTGAGCAGGCGCGGGTGCTTTCGGCGGTGCGCCGGGGAGAGCTTGTGGTGTGGTTTGATCCGGAGGAAAACACGGCGGGACTCGGTCAGCCGCATCTTTCCTGAAAGGTTTTAGTTTAGCGGCCGGCCGCAGTCCCGCAATGCCAGGTTAACGCAGCCCTTTCTGTCGCTGGCAAATACCTGTCAAACCGGCCATGTAATCTGTCAGAATGCGGGAATCGCCTTGCGGCAAACCTTGATCGTCAGGCGACTATTGGACAGCTCTGCCGGGTTTTCCCATTGCGAAGGGAGCGCCGGGACCGGCAACAGAAGGTAATTTCGTCAGGGACTGATACTTTGTAGGCTATTCGTCGGTTTCGTCTGGCGGTACAATCACTGTCATGTCAGGAAACGACGGCCGATCGGTGATTGGGTCCGGAGTGACACCAGACATTCTCTGAATAACCAGCCCAGGCGGAGAGGTGAACATTGATCAGCGTACTGGTTGTAGATGACCACGAACTGGTTCGTTCCGGGATTTCCCGGATGCTGGCCGACGACCCCGATATCGAGGTTGTTGGCGAGGTTGCCTCCGGTGAAGAGGCCATCGATGCGGTGCGCAATAAGCGTCCCGACATTGTCCTGATGGACATTCGCATGCCGGGCATCGGTGGCCTCGAGGCAACCCGCAAGATTCTGCGGCTGGACGACTCCATACGGGTGATCGTGGTCACCGCCTGTGCCGATGACCCCTATCCAACTCGGGTCATGCAGGCCGGTGCCACCGCTTACATCACCAAAGGTGCTGACATCCGGGAAATGGTCCGGGCGATCCGCATGGCCCACGCCGGGCAGCGCTATATCAGCCCGGAAATCGCCCAGAAAATGGCCCTCAAGCAACTGGGCGGTGATCTGGGTGAAGACGGCCAGGAATCCATGTTCGACCGGTTGTCGGAACGCGAGCTGCAGATCGCCATGATGGTGGTGGACTGCCAGAAAGTTCAGGATATTTCCGACAAGCTGTGCCTCAGTCCGAAAACGGTCAACAGCTATCGCTACCGGATATTTGAAAAACTTGAAATTTCCAGTGATGTAGAACTGGCGCTGATGGCCGTTCGTTTCGGGTTGCTTGATGCCAACAAGGTTTGAGTCTGATGAACAACAGGCCGTCACGGAGTTCGACAGCAAAGCGTTTCTGAAACAGCTGACCGAGCGTCCGGGGGTGTACCGGATGTTTGATCAGGGCGGCCAGGTGTTATACGTGGGCAAAGCCCGGAACCTGCGGAAGCGGGTTGCCAGCTACTTCCGCAAGACCGGGCTGGCGCCGAAAACCGAAGCCCTGGTCAGCCGAATCCAGCATATTGAAGTCACCATCACCGGCAGTGAAACCGAAGCGTTGCTGCTGGAACAGAACCTTATCAAGTCCTTGCGGCCACCCTATAACATCCTGCTGCGGGACGATAAATCCTACCCTTATATCTATATTTCCTCTCACTCAGATTATCCGTCGCTGACCTTCCGGCGGGGCCGCACCCGCAAGGGGCAGGGCACCTGGTTCGGGCCCTTCCCAAGCTCTGGCGCGGTCAAGGAAAGTCTTAATATTCTGCAGAAAGTATTCAAGATAAGATCATGTAATGAAAGCTATTTCAGAAATCGAAACAGACCCTGCCTACAGTATCAGATCAATCGTTGCACGGCGCCCTGTGTGGGCTTTATATCGCCTGAAGATTACCAGGAGGATATCCGTCACGCCGCCATGTTTCTGGAAGGCAAGAACCCCGCCATCCTTCGGGATTTGATGGCCAGCATGGAACAGGCGGCTGGTGACCTGGAATTTGAAAAGGCGGCGGCCTATCGTGACCAGATCAACCATCTGCGTCACGTTCAGGAGCAGCAATCCGTGGACGGCGAGGGTGGTGACGCAGACGTTGTCGCCATGGCCCAGGAAGCCGGCGTGGTCTGTGTGGTGGTGATCATCGTCCGGGGCGGGCGGGTGCTGGGTACCAAAGACTATTTCCCGCGTTTTTCACTGGAGCAGAACGAGGGCGAACTGCTCAGTGCGTTTCTGGGCCAGTTCTACTTCGGCGGAGATACCCGGCGCGAAATTCCGAAAGACATTCTGGTTACCGAGCCACCGGACGAGGCTGACCTGCTGATGCAGGCGCTCACCGAAAATGCGGGCCGGGACACCCGGATTCGCCAGAACGTTCGCGGTGAACGCCGGAAATGGCTGGAACTGGCACAGAACAATGCCCGCCAGACCCTGCAGAGCCACCTGGCCAGCAAGGAGACGGTCTATCGGCGCCTGCTGGCCCTGAAAGACCTGCTGAGCCTGACAGAAACACCTTCCCGCATGGAGTGTTTCGATATCAGTCACAGTCACGGGGAGAATACGGTCGCATCCTGTGTTGTTTTCGACGAGAATGGTCCCCTTAAAAGCGATTATCGTCTTTATAACATTGAAGATATTACCGCCGGTGATGATTATGCGGCCATGCGCCAGGTGTTGACGCGCCGCTACAAACGCCTGGTCAACGGCGAGGGCAAGCGTCCGGATCTGGTGTTCATCGATGGTGGTAAGGGGCAGTTGAATATCGCCCGGGAGGTCTTTGAATCTCTTGGCATTACCGATATACCACTGATTGGCGTTGCGAAAGGGGTCACCCGCCGTGCGGGTATGGAACAGTTGATAGATGCACTGACGGACCGGGTTTTCCGGGTCCCCGCCGATTCACCGGCACTGCATCTTATTCAGCATATCAGGGATGAGTCCCACCGCTTTGCCATTACCGGTCACCGTGCCCGGCGTGACAAAAAACGCCGGCAGTCTACGCTGGAGGGAATTGAAGGCGTGGGCCCCAAGCGCCGACGGGAACTGATCAGGTATTTTGGCGGTATACAGGATCTTCGCAAGGCGGGTATTGACGAAATCACCAAGGTTCAGGGAATCAGCAAGTCTCTGGCGGAAGCCATCTACGCGGCATTACACGACGAGTAAGGACAAGATGAACCTGCCAAATCTCCTGACACTTTCACGGATCGTGATGATTCCGGTCTTCGTGGGTATTTTCTACATGCCGGTGGAGTGGCGCTATCTGGTCAGCGCTGCCATTTTCGGTCTGGCGGCGGCCACCGATTGGCTGGATGGTTATCTGGCCCGCAAGCTGGACCAGTCAACGCCTTTTGGCGCTTTCCTGGATCCCGTTGCCGACAAGCTGATGGTGGCCGTGGCCCTGACAGTTCTGATTCAGGAACATGCCAGCGTGGTGCTCACCGTTCCGGCCATGGTGATTATCGGGCGGGAAATTGTCATCTCGGCCTTGCGGGAATGGATGGCGGAGATTGGTAGCCGTGCCAGCGTGGCGGTGTCCTACATCGGCAAAATCAAGACCACCGCCCAGATGGTGTCTATCATCATGCTGCTGGCAGGACCCCCGGGGGTTTGGCTGGCCTACGCCGGTACTGCGCTGCTTTATGTGGCGGCCATCCTGACGCTCTGGTCGATGATGCTGTATCTCCGGGCCGCCTGGCCCGATCTGTTCCCGGAACAGCAGCAGTAAGCAATCGAAACCGGGTCACAGCGGGTAGCCCTGTCAGGGCGCAGGCTGCTCCAGAATCCACGCAACAACGTCCTTTGCCATCTGGTTGGTCGCCCTGCTGAAGGCGGCCACCACCGCCTCCAGAGACTCATCCGTACTGGCCTGCCTTGCTTCAAAGCGCCGGGTCGATAGCAACGACCGACTTCTTTCGTCCATCAACTGGGCATCAAGGCGCACGGTGGCCACCGGACTGCCGTTCTCGTACACAACCTGAAACTGGCCAAGGTCAGTCAGCAGGCTCCAGTCACTGCGGGAGCGGCTGATCTCATTCACCACGCCGGTAAAGCCCTGGCTTTGTCGCAGGGCTTCAATGAGCTGATCTCTGACCAGGTCCGTGGCCGGCTGGCGCCAGCGGCTACCGCCATAGATCGCAAGTTCGCCGGAGTCCTGACGTACCACGATTCGCGATGTATCAAGGGGAGAGGCGGCCACGGGCGTGTCCACCCGCAGGATCACGGATCTGGCGATACGCTCTTTCGCCGTAACTTCAGGCTCTGCCAGTGCAAACTGGCGGGGTACTTCCCGCGCGGGGAATACCGTGCAACCGGCAAGTGTGGTGGTCAGTACAGTCGCGAGCAGGGCGCGGGAACAGACGTTGGTCACGGATTGAACTCCTGAATGGGTTCCCGGCCGAGCAAGGCATCGGCTGGATTGTCCTCAAGTCTTCGCGCCACCCGGCTGAGCTGACGCAAGGTCGCCCGCAACTCGCGCATGGCCGGCGCCAGTTCTCCCAGACCCTGCAGGCCCTGGTCAATTGACGCATCGTTTGCTTCGGTAATCCGGTCGATTCGCGTGGCGGTGGCTTCGAGGGCCATCAGCATGCTCTCGCTGCTGTCGAGCAGGGCCGGTGCCCGGGTTTGCAGGGTGTCATCCAGTTCCAGCCCGAGTGCGTTCCAGGTATCCATGGTTTCGATGACCCGCAGGCTGGTTTCATCAAATCTTGCCATCAGCTCGCTGAATTCGTTCTGTTGCTCGGGCAGATTCTCCGTGATGCTCTCCAGATTCACCGCCGTGCTCTTCAGGACGGCAATGGTATCGTCCGAAAACAGGGCATTGGCATTGGTCAGCAATTGATCAAACTTTATTACCAGTTCCTCACCGCTCTCAAGCAGCATACTGAACGGGGAGGGGTCCGCAGGGATAAGCGGTGGATTACTGCGACTGCCAACCAGCAATTCAGAGTCCGGAGAGCCGCCCCGCAACTGGATGCTCATGCTGCCGGTGATGTTGGCCAGCACCAGACCAGCCCGGGTGTCTTTCTTGATCGGTACGTCTGCATACACTCTGATCAGGGCGCGGACACGACGCGGATCCGCCGGGTCCAGGCGCAGGTTGACCACGTCACCCACCGCGATTCCGCTGTACTGCACCGTATTGCCCTCTGACAGGCCGCTGACGGCCCGCTCGAAGCCCACTTCATACCAGCTGTAGTCCCGGTCAGTACTGGATTTCGCCAGCCACAGCGCGAAAACAAGTGCGCAGCCCAGGGCCGTGACGACAAACAGACCGATAATCACGTGATGTGCTTTCGGCTCCATGACTACTGCTCCTTGATCCGGTTCGCTGCAGATGCTGAATGTGCTGCGGCGCGCCCGCGAGGGCCGTGAAAATAGTTCTGAATCCAGTCATCGTCGGTATTCTCGACAACATCGAGACTGTCCGCCACCAGCACCCGCTTCTGTGAAAGCACCGCCACCCGGTCGCAGGTACTGTACAGGGTATCGAGATCGTGGGTGACCAGAAACACCGCAAATCCGAGAGCATCTCTCAGGGTCAGGATCAGCTGATCGAATGCCGCTGCGCCGATCGGGTCCAGTCCTGCCGTTGGCTCATCCAGGAACAGTACCTCCGGATCAAGGGCCAGGGCCCGGGCCAGGGCCACGCGCTTGACCATGCCGCCGGACAGCTCCACCGGGTATTTGCTGGCCGCATCCGCCGGTAACCCCGCCAGCGCCAGCTTTACCCGCGCCAGGTGTTCGGCTTCGGCCCGCGACAGTTTCGCATGTTCGATCAGCGGCAGCGCGACGTTTTCCTGCAGGGTGAGTGAGGTAAACAACGCACCGCGCTGGAACAGCACGCCAAACCGGCGCTCGGTGACCGAACGTTGCCGCGGTGACAGGTCGTGCAGGTCTTGTCCGAACACCTCGATATGGCCGTCGTCAGGTTTCCGCAGGCCCACGATACTGCGCAGAAGCACCGATTTTCCGGTGCCGGAGCCGCCCACAATGCCGAGAATTTCCCGTGGGTAGAGATCCAGATCCAGGCCTTCGTGCACGCTGATACCGTCAAAGCGATTCACCAGACCCCGCACCCGGATCAAGGGCGAAGCGGCGCCCGTACCCTGTGCTGTAGTTACCATCCCATCTCCATGAAAAACAGCGCCGCGATGGCGTCCAGCAGTATCACCAGAAAAATCGACTGCACCACGCTGGAGGTGGTGTGTTCGCCCACAGACTGGGCGCTGCCACTGACCTTGAAGCCCTCCAGGCAGCCAATCACCGCAATGGCAAACGCGAACACCGGAGCCTTGCCAAGGCCCACCAGGAAATGATTGATGGCAACATCCCGTTCCAGAATGATCAGAATCTGGGGTACAGAGATATCCAGGGACACCACACACACCAGAGCACCGCCGAGAATTCCGCTGATCATACCGACAAAGGTAAGGATAGGCAGGGAAATCATCATGGCCAGCATTCGTGGCACCACCAGCAACTCGATAGGATCCAGGCCCTGGGCACGGATTGCATCGATTTCCTCATTGGCCTTCATGGACCCGAGCTGAGCGGTGAAGGCACTGGCGGTTCGACCGGCCAGCAGTATCGCGGCCAGGAGTACGCCAAATTCCCGCAGGAAAGAGAAGGCGACCAGGTTCACCGTGTAAATGGTGGCACCGAAATCTTTCAGCACGGTGGCACCCAGGAAGGCCACGACCGCGCCTACCAGGAAGGTCAGCAGCGCGACAATGGGCAGGGCATTCAGGCCCACCTGATGGGTGTGAGCCACCAGCGGCGTGATCCGCCAGCGTTTGGGGCGAACCATGGAGGACAGAAAGATCAGTAAGGTCTGACCAATAAATCCCAGCAGCAGACGGGCATTCTTCAGAAAGCTCTCCACCTGCTGGCCTATCAGACCAAAAGGGCGAATCAGCGGAGGGTAGCTGTCTACCGGGACTTCACCAGACCGGGACATGGCACCGGCAACCACCTGCAGCAACGCCTGCCGCTCGGCAGACAGGCCGTCGCTGTCCGAGGCCAGCCGGGATAACCGCTCAGTGCCCAGCAATTCAGCGAGCAGCGCCGCGCCGGCAGTATCTATCAGCCCTATACCGGACAAATCCACATCGGGAATGATGTCGCGGCCATGGGTGCTCAGGATGGCGGATACCTGGGCCCGTAACGAACCATAGTAGGCCAGCGTCCAGTCCCCGGTGAGGGAGTACGCGTCCGCCTGTTTCTCGATCTGGCCAGCGCTGGTCATGAGCAGGTTATCCCGGGCACGAGGTTAGCTTGTTAATGAATAAGCAGTTTACGGTAACAGGAGGATAGCTCATAGGGTAAAGTCGGGGCGGAACCAATGAATGAAAATTAACCAGAAACCCAGTCAAAACAGAATGTTGAAAAAAGTGGTTGACGCAAACAGCCGAATCCGTAGAATACGCCCTCGTTGACCAAGCGGGAATAGCTCAGTTGGTAGAGCACAACCTTGCCAAGGTTGGGGTCGCGAGTTCGAATCTCGTTTCCCGCTCCAGTTTCTCAGCCTGTATCAGTCAGATAGTGGCGCAGCAGGGAACAGGAGGTCAGCGTAGTACAAGTCTCTCACAGTCCACCTGAGAGCATGAAAGTCCTGTAAATGCCTTCGGACTTTTCCCCGGCGCGGTGGCAGAGTGGTCATGCAGCGGACTGCAACTCCGTGTACGCCGGTTCGATTCCGACCCGCGCCTCCATTTTTTCCCAGAAAATCAATAACCTGAACTATTCAGTGTTCGTTGTTTTTCGTACCCGATAATACCCGAATCAAATCCGGAATATTTTCCGCTTCAGTCGATGGTGAAAATTAATCCGTCGGGTGCGCATGGCATCTTGGTAAAGCGGGTTGCCGTTACATTGAGGCAACTCCGGCCAGGTGCTCCAGTTCGGGAATCAGACTGCGGTCATCAAGGGCTATGAAGTGGCTCGGAGATCCCGTCTGCACCACATTGATCCACGCCGGGCACTGGCTGACACTGGCTTTCGCTGCAATTGGGTCGAGGATGTGGTCGGTGCCAGGAAGCAGGATGTAGCCCTTGCTGATGTGCTGATAGACACCGGTATCCCGATGATCCATCCATTCGATGATATTTTCGATGTTGCGAACGATAGTGAGTGGGTCTCTGGTGGCGGAGAATACCTTGTGCAGCAATTTTTTCTTGCGGGGATTCATCCTGCCGAAAAAGGTCTGACCGTAAACGGATGACGGTGCATTGTTGATCAGCCGGATGGCCCAGGGCCACATGCCGTGGCCGATCGGCCTCAGAATGGCTGTTACCAGTGGGTGGAGTCGACCCTGGGGCAGGGCCGGCGCTTCCAGCACCACTTCCACATCGCGATACAGATCCGGCCTCTGGATGATAGCTTCCAGGATGACCGCAGCGCCGCGGGAGTGGCCATGAACACGGACGTCACTGGCGCTGGGAAGATGTTCCAGGGCCTGATTGAGAATGCTGGCATCGTACTCCACCGTGCCTTCCAGCGCTTCGATATGAGTATCCCAGGGAGCCTCTTCCGGTGTCACTCCATTAGCCGGAATATGATAATTGCTGCAGGTAACCAGGATCAGTTCGGTGGTGGGAGCTTCGTAGGTGCCGGTGAAATAACAGTGATTGGCCAGAAAACCGTGCACGCCGATAACCGTATGAGTTGCCCTGGCGCTGTGGTTGCGAACGGATACTGCGCCCTTGCCAACCCGGTACACTCGTCCGGAGAACATCTCGGAATAGGCGTTTTCAATGGGTTTACTCAGTTTTCGTATGTGGCGTTCTTTCATGATGGCAATTCCAGTCGGTCGTGAGGCCGTTAGACGGACCCGACCTGTCCTGGCAACATCATTTTCCGGCCCGTTGGCGTAAAACAAGTAAACGCCTTAAGTGGCGGCCTCCTGATCGGAAACACCTATCAAGATGATCAGATATGCAGCAGTTTATCTGTACGTTAGCCCACAGAGTCATTCGGGGCAGGGAGGGCTCAGAGGCCTGTATAGCGTCCGGGCGATTTGCAGACAGGGTCTGCTCGTGGCAATCATCAATCGGTTCTGTTACCCGTCAGACCGTCCAGCATCTGATCTGCCGGCATCGGTCGAGCGTACAGGAAGCCCTGCGCCAGGTCACAACCCAGTTGTCTGACCAGAATATCCTGTTCAGCAGTCTCCACGCCCTCCACGACGACGCTCAACCCGAGACGGTGACCAACATTTACCATGGCCTCCATAATCGCCATGTCGCTGTCATTCTCCATCGCGTGATGAAGGAAACTTCGATCTATCTTGATGCTGCAAACGGGTAATTTTCGCAAATAAACCAACGAAGAATATCCCGTACCGAAATCGTCGACGGAAATATGCACGCCGGCCCGTTTCAGGCGCTCCAGTTGCCCTATCTGATCTTTATCGCGATCAAACACTTCATTTTCTGTTAGCTCCAGGCCCAGTTGTTCCGGTCTCAGGCCATAATTCTCGAGAGTCTGCAGGATATTATCCGCGAGATACTGGTTGTTCAGTTGTCGGCCAGACAAATTAATGTCTACACGCGTTTTCTCAAGTACCGTACCTTGCCAGGCTTTGAGCTGCTTGCAGGCAGCTTCGATGACCCATTCGCCTATTCGATTGATCAGTCCCGACTTTTCCGCTATCGGAATAAAGATAGCAGGAGACACTGGCTGTAAATCTTCATCGAAGCATCGCAGAAGCGCCTCACAGGAGCGGACACCTCCATGCTTCAAATCTATTTGCGGCTGAAAATACAACTGCAGACTGTCGGCGGCAATGGCACGTCTCAGGAGTGTGGTGACGTCTTGATAGTGAACCAGCCGATCATTGATGTCTGAGGTGTAAAAACAGATTCCGTTTTTACCTCTTTCCTTGGCCTGATACATGGCAGCATCAGCGTTTCCCATCAGTTCCGCCACCGTCGTGCCGTCCTCCGGAAACAGGCTGATACCAAAACTCGCTGTCACCTGATACTGGTCTCCGTCCAGCACAAAGCCAAAATCAAGCTTGCTGATCAGGCGCTGAAGGAGTTCGTGAATACGTTCGATGCCATCGACATCAAACAATAGCAACACGAATTCATCGCCGCCAAACCGGCAAAGCATGTCATAACTGCGAATTTCTGTTTTCATTGCGTCGGCAACTGCCGCCAGCAATCTGTCACCATAATCGTGACCCAGGGTGTCGTTAATCAGTTTAAAATTATCCAGATCAATAAATACGACGGCGATTACCCGGTTCATTCGATCTGCTTCAGCAAGACGCGCTGACAATTCAAGCTCCATCAGCCTTCTGTTAGGCAGCTGAGTCAAGTCATCAAAACTTGCCATTATATACAGCTCTTCCCGGGCCCTTTTTTGCTCCTGCAGGCTGATATCAATACAGAACATTTCGCAGTCGCCAGTATCTTGCTTGATCATTACATGACTGGAATAAACAGGTACAAGGTGACCATCTTTGTGTTTCAGCTCAATTTCTTCAGATGGAATGTTAATGTTATTATCTAACCAGTTCTGATGGGCCGTAATTACACCCACCCGCATATGTTCCGGGATAATCAGATCTTCCAGTAACTGTCCCTGTGCTTCTTCACGAGTGTAACCATAAAGGCGCCTGCTCGCTTCGTTCCAATAGATAACCTGACGTTTTTTGTTGTACCCTTGCACGGCAACCATGGGGAGGCTTTCGATCAACTCATAGAACTTTTGTTCGCTATTTTTAACAGCAGGCAATGGTTGACCATTAGCTATTGCGGAGTAAGGCGGCGTGATGGGATTCTGTTTATCCGGCATTTTCTGTACCTCCAAATACCTTTTCAGTGTCCGAAAAAGCCATACTCCTGAGTTGAGTAAAAAGTATACAGGTACGTTTCGAGGCTTCCTACCGCTGACTCTCCCTTGCTGACACTACGATCAAAACCCGTTATTAGATTTCCGTGCGCTCAGCTTTCAGACTGTTGGCGAAGGTGTGATTCCAGACCCTTGGTTTCAGTGATATCCACCAGGGTGATCACCACGCCGTCAATGACATCATCCAGTCTGCGATAGGCCATGATGCGCACGGAGAACCAGCGTTTGTCGGTTGTGATGATCTGCTTTTCGGACTCGTCCAGGGTGCTCAGTACCTTTTTGGCATCATTCTGGAGTTCCGGGTAGTCCAGGGTCGTCGACAGGTCTGTGAGGGGGCGGCCCAGGTCACTCTCCCGCAGGCTGAAGATTGCCGTAGCCTGGGACGTGTAGCGGCGTACATTGAGGTCCTGATCCAGGAACAGGATCGCAATCTCGATGCTGTTCAGCACGTTCTGCATGTCACTCTGGGCCAGTGCCAGGTCATCCAGCTTGGTTTGCAGTTCTGCGTTTATGGTCTGCAGTTCTTCGTTCATGGACTGCATTTCTTCCTTGGAGGTGGTCAGTTCCTCGTTGGCAGACTGCAACTCCTCGTTGGCAGATTGCAGCTCCTCATTGGTGGCCTGAAGCTCTTCCCGGGTTAATCGGCCTTCTTCCTGAAGGCGACGGATTTCCTGCTGATATTGCTCGATCTGCTGTTCGTGGTCTCTGCTGGAGGGTGTGGAAGGCCGTTGTTTGCTGCTATTGCCCGGCGTGCTTGCAGGCGTGTCACGAAACACCACCATGGTCATGTCTTTCAGCGGCGCCGGCTCGTGGAAGGTCTGAATGCTCAGACTGATGTTCTGAATGCCATTGCCGGTCTGTACCTGAACATCCTTGATTTCCAGCGGCTCCCGCAAGGTTTCGGCTTGTTGCAGTGCGGTATAGAGCGTGCCCCGCAACCCTTGCCGGGCCATGGCGTGGATATTCCAGTTCGCCTTGCCGGCGGCAGGCTCCAGATACTTTCCGGTACGCCCGCTGATGTAGACAATATCGGCGTTGTTGTTAAGCACAACGGCGGCCGGCGAATAATTCTGCAGCAGTACTCGGTCGGCTTCAGCCTGCAGGTTGTCGGGTATCTGGGATGACGGGTCTGGGGCCTTCAAGGTGCGCTCCTGAGGGAATGTCGACAGTGGCGGAAACGATTTTAACAGGAAGTCAGTACCACCAACGGTTTTGTGTTCCTTTCGCCGATAAATCCTGAGTTTGGGCTTGATAGGCTGGAACAGGTTGGTGAGCTTACCAATGGTCTCCGACTTTCCGAGCAGCAGCAGGCCATCAGGGCGCAGACTGTAGTGGAACAGGGGCAACAACCTTCGCTGAAGCATCGGGCCAAAATAGATCAGCAGGTTGCGGCAGGTCACCAGATCCATTCTGGTGAAGGGCGGATCAAGAATGACATCGTGCTGGGCGAACAGAACCATATCGCGAATCGACGGATGAACCCGATAGTGGTCGTCGTGCCGGGTAAAGAAGCGAACCAGTCGCTCACTGGAAATGGATTTCTCGATGGTCCGGGGGTAACGCCCCCGTCTTGCGGTCGCAATGGCTTCCGGGCTCAGATCAGAGGCAAAGATCTGTAACGATAGCTGCTGGCTTTCCGGAGCCTGATCCCGGGCCTCCAGAAAGACCATGGCAAGCGTATAAGCCTCTTCACCCGTGGAGCAGCCAGCCACCCACGCCCGCAGCTTCTCACCTGACTGACGCTCGGACATTAATCGGGGCAGGGCGCTTTCAGCCAAAAAGTCCCAGACCTCTGAATCGCGGAAAAACTCCGTAACGCCGATCAGTAACTCTCTGAACAGCAGCAACACTTCCTGCTTGTTGGCCTTGAGGTATTCTGTGTAGGCCGACAGTTCGGTTAAGCCGTGAACGGCCATCCGACGTTCGATCCGGCGCTGCAGCGTGCTGGGCTTGTACAGTGAAAAGTCATGGCGGGTGTGGTGTTGTAATAACCGGACAATCGGCTCAAGAAAGGGTTGCTGGCTGACGGCTTCCGGCACCGCACCCGCCTGAGGCACCTGCGAAACATAGGCGAGAATGCGGCCGGGAAGTTCTTCTGCGGGCGCCAGAATATCGACGCACCCTGACGCTACTGCGCTTTTCGGCATGGCATCGAACTGGGCATTGCCGGGTTCCTGAGCTACAGCCAGCCCTCCTGTCGCCTTGATAGCCTGCAAGCCAAGGGTTCCATCGGAGCCCATGCCTGACAGGACAACCGCTATGGCCTGCTCGTTGTGGGCACTGGCCAGTGAAGAAAATAATACATTGACCGGCAATCGCTGGCCCCTGGGTTCGCCGGGTTCTTCCACTTTGAGAATGTTACCTTCTACCCGGAGTTCACTGTTGGGCGGAATCACATAGACGCAGTCCGGTTTTACCGGCATATCGTTGCGGGCTTCGTTGACAGGCATCGCGGTAAAACGTTGCAGAAGCTCTGCCAGCAGGGCCTTTCGTGTAGGGTCCAGATGCTGAACCACCACAAAGGCCATGCCGGTATCGGTCGGCATATTCCGGAAAAAATCCTCAAGGGCGGCCAGACCACCGGCAGAGGCACCAATAGCAACAATATATATCAGGGCGGCGTCGTGGCCGGAAAACTGCCTAACAGCAGGAAGATGCAGTTTCGGGAAGGTGAGTAGGCCGCCTTGATGGTGACCGGGTCGGGGCGGTCCAGGTCAAGACGGAGTTCTGCCGGTGTAGCGTTGTCGGCCAGTTGCCGCTTGAAACTGGCCATGGCTTTCGCAAGAGCCGGTACATTATTGGCTCCGAACAGGTTGATAAACTGCTCGCCATCCAGTGTCCCGGGTGCCGTTTTCAGTAACTCGCCTGCGGCTTCGTTGGCTTCCACCACCTCCCATTCCATATCCACAATGAGATAGGCAATCGGCGCATGCTCGAACAGCGTGCGGTAATGGTCGAGTTCCTCGGCCTGCTCCTGTTCATTGGCTTTCAGCTGTTCAAAGAGAAGGTCAAGCTCAACCTGGTGAGTCTGCAGCTCATGAAGAAATTTCAGGGCATCAGCCGCTGTTTCCGGGTTGAGAGCCCCCTGATAAAGCAGTTCGAGTGTTTTGATATCAAGATTACCGCTACCGGTACGCGGAGCCGTACCGGTCCGGATTTTGGCTTCAGCATTCTGGCGAAGCCGGTCATGGCCTTCTGGTTTTGACTGAGAGTCAGTAATAGCCATGGTTCCTCCCGGAACTGGGAATTCAGATTAACTGCTTGATAGTACTCCAGCCAGCCTGCGCGAGATAGCCGGATTGCTGAATAGTAACCACATTAAAAGGTTGTGTACGTTACCGCACGGACGTTCAGAGTGTATCGCCGTACTGTCATGGAAACAGGAGAGTCGTCGTGCCTGAAGGCATGCCAGTGCCCGACCCAAAAGTGGGTTACGGGTAGCTCCGTTCACAAGGAGCAAAGCTATGAGCTCACCTGAAAAGAGAGCGTTTTTGCCACGTCTTGGACTGGTCACCGGTGGTTTCGCTGCGCTGCTGTTCCTGGTGGCCTGTGCGTCTGACCCGGTGCCACCCACCAGCTCGCTGAACTTGGCCAGCGAAGCCATTGCCACGGCGGAACAGGCTGATGCAAGGCAACACGCGGGCGCTGAACTGGAGGAGGCCAAGCAGAAGCTGGCCGAAGCCGAGAAAGCCGTTGCCCAACGCAAAATGACAGAAGCCGAGCGTCTGGCCGATCAGGCCCGGGTGGCAGCTGAGCTTGCGGTGGCGAGAACAGAAGCCGCCAAGGCTGCTGAGATCAATCGCGAATTGGGTCGTGGCGCTGAAGCGCTCGACGAAGAACTGCGGCGTCAGGGAGATCGGCAATGAAAACATTACGTTCACAGAAACGATCCATTCTGAACCGGTCCGTCAGCGGAAAACGACTTCCGGTCATCTTGCTGTCGGCCACGCTGTTAACGGCTTGTGCGATGGCGCCGGTCAGTCCTCCGGGATCCATCGATGTGCGCTCAAAACTGACGGCTTTGCAGAGCGATCCGAAAATGGCAGATCACGCCCGGGTAGAGCTCAGAGAGGCCGAACAGGCGGTACAGCTGGCCGAACGTCCGCTGGGTGAAAGTGAGGCCGCACTGGCAGAACACCGGGTTTATATGGCCGACCGCATGGTGGAAATCGCGCGAGCCAAAGCCGAGACCAGGCTGGCTGAATCAGATCGCGAGCGCCTGAGTGAAGAGCGGGATGCAGCAAGATTGGCCGCGCGTACCCGGGAAGCAGAGCAGGCCCGTGACGAGGAAAGATCAGCGGCTTCCAGAGCGGAAATGTCAGCCAGTGAGGCCAGAGAACTGCAGCGGCAGATCGACGAGCTTGAGGCAGAGGCTACTGATCGAGGTCTGGTGCTGACCCTGGGGGATGTTCTGTTCGCTACCGGCAGTGCCAGCATTCAGGGTGGGTCAAACCAGAACCTGGAAAAACTGGTGAATTTTCTCAACCAGTACCCTGAGCGTCAGGTGCTGATTGAAGGCCATACCGATAACGTTGGCAGCGCAGAACTCAACCGGAACCTTTCCCGGCAACGGGCAGAATCGGTTCGCCGTTATCTTGAAAGCCGAGGTGTGGACGGCCGCCGGTTATCCGTTACCGGGTATGGGTTTGAGCGCCCGGTTGCCAGTAACGATTCGGCCACAGGACGTCAACAGAACCGACGTGTGGAAGTTATCATCCAGAATGGTCAATAAGCATGCGGAATTACCTGCGTTATATTGCGGAGACAACAATCAAAACCGACAAGGCAGGACATGGCGTTAGTTTGCCACTGAGTGATGTTTGTCCATTGGGCATGCTGGTAACCGACCGCGAAGGCAAATGCCAGTATAGTAACAAAGCCTATCAGGAGCTGTGCGGTCGGACCGGTGACGAACTGATGGGCACCCACTGGGCAGATAACCTTGCGCCCGAAGATCGTGATACCACACTGGAACATTGGGAAAAAGCCGCACAGGAGGGAGGATCTCTCCTGTGCGAAGCTCGTCTGATGCGCTCCAATGGTGAGGTCGTATGGACCCGGAGGAACGCTGCGATACTGAATGATGCCCTTCCGGATCAGGGCTACATTCATACCGTCGAAGATATCAGCATTTACAAGGTCCACGAACTGGCGCGGCGAAAGGCAGAGGAAGAGCTTTTTGACGCCAAGGAACGGGCTCAGGTCACCCTTGATTCCATCGGTGATGCAGTCCTTACCACAGACCTGGAAGGCCGGGTTTCGTACATGAATATTGTCGCGGAAAGCCTCACCGGCTACACCCGTGACTAGGCCATCGGACGGCCGCTGGATGAGATCTTCTGTGTGGTGGATGCCACCACTCACAAGTCGGTGGTGGATCCGGCCCGCCGGGCTATCGAGTCTGACAGTATTGTGGCCCTTGAGGCTAACGCCTTGCTGGTGGCCAAGGATGGGCTGGAGTTGGCCATTGAGGATTCGGCGGCGCCCATCCATGACCGCTTCGGCGCCGTTACCGGAGCGGTTATTGTGTTTCACGATGTCAAGTTTTCCCGGGAAAATGCGGCCAGAATGGCCTATCTCGCCCAGCACGATGCCTTGACAGGACTGCCCAACCGAACCGCTTTCACCGATCGTTTTGAACAGTCCCTGGCACTAGCCAGAAGGCATCAAACCAAAATGGGCCTGCTGTTTATTGATCTCGACAATTTCAAAGTGATCAACGACGAGCTGGGTCATGACGAAGGGGATGAGGTGCTGAAGGCGCTGGCAAGCCGGCTGGTAGGTTGCGTAAGGTCAACGGACAGCGTCTGTCGCTATGGCGGCGATGAGTTTGTGGTGCTGCTGAGTGAAATCACAAAGCAGGAGCACGCCTACGCGGTAGCGGAAAAAATTCAGCGGGCGGTCACAGTGCCGCTGATGATCAATGAACGGGGGATTTCACTGGAGCTCAGTATTGGCGTAAGCGTCTACCCTGACCATGGTGGCAATGTGGACGCCCTGATGCGCAAGGCAGATGCCGAAATGTACCGGGTAAAGATCTCGAACCGGCATGCCAGGGCCCGGGCCCAGCAGCCCGCGCTGCGGCCTCACTGAGGCCCTCAGCCGGCCTTTCGGACCGATTCCAGCCGGTAGGTCTCGCGCTTGACCACTTCATAACACTCACAGCACAGCGCTTCCAGCTGGGGCCGGTCGATAACCGAGATATGGCCCCGGTGATAACGGATCACCCCCAGCTTCTGCAACTTGCCGGCGGCTTCTGTAACGCCTTCGCGACGCACCCCCAGCATGCCTGCGATCAGCTCTTGAGTCATGGTGAGTTCATTGCCACCTAAACGGTCCAGCGACAGCAGCAGCCAGCGGCACAGTTGCTGATCAATGGAATGATGGCGGTTACAGACAGCGGTCTGGGACATCTGGGTAATCAGGGCCTGAATGTAGCGCAAGGTGAGTACACGCACCCCGGCGTCGTTATCGAATTCCTCCTTGAGTTCATGGGCCGGCATCCGGTAGGCAAATCCGTGACTTTGCACCACGGCACGGTTTGGCGTGCTCTCGCTACCCATGAACACAGCGACCCCGGCCATGCCGTCCTTGCCAACGACAGATAATTCGGCGGATGAACCGTTCAGGGTGACGTATAAAAGTGAAATGATGCAGTCGGTCGGAAAATAGATGAAATCGATCACTTCGCCGGATTCGTAGATCACATCGCCAAGACGGACTTCCTCCAGTCGCAGGCGTGGAAAAATTCGTTTCCTGACGGTTTCAGAAAGTGCAGCAAGAATATGATTTTGTGATGGATCAGGTATGACAGGCATTGAGCATTCCTTGCCTTATAGAATAATTAGCAAAGTTCACAGTAGCACGCTTCAATCATCCGGATTGCTACAATTAATTTAGTTCGGCATCTGGAATTACGGTAGTGACCACTACTGCGACGTATATGAGTTTTGGCGAGGGTCGGTGTCGCCGCTATCCATGTTCAGGAAAGGTGGGTTTTGCCGGTAATTCTTCATGAATTAGGTGGCTCATCGCTCGCTACCCAACTACTATTTCAATTTAATCATTCATTTAACCCTTGCATATTTCGAACGCTCGCTCTATTTTTGTGTCTCTTACAGAAACCGGAATCAGGAGGTCTTGCTCAGGAGGAGCGGAATTAACGCATACAAAACAAAAACTCCCGTAAGTCTTGCAGGCTGAACGGGGACAAACAGGAGTGGACATGAAGGTTCTCGAGTGGGTGGACCATGCCAATATCTTGATTGGCAAGTTCGTCAGCTACCTCGTATGGATCGGTATGGCGATCATCGTCGTCGAGGTTATCGGACGCTACGTTTTCAACTCTCCTTCCGTGTGGGCGCCGGGTTATACCCAACGGACGTTCGCCGCATACTTCATTCTCATCGGCGCCATTACGCTTATTCAGGGCGGCCACGTTCGTGTGGATCTGCTGCTGAATACCCGCTTTCCCCGCTGGAACGCGCTGGCCGATCTGATGAACTTCAGTATTCTGGTGCTCTGGACCGGGGCCATGACCTATGAAGCTTGGTACCTGTTCATCGATGCCTGGGAATTCAACGAGGTGGATGACAGCGCGCTGCGTCACCCCATGTGGCCCGTCAATCTGGCCTTGCTTGTGGGGGTCGCCTGCATTGCCGTTCAGGGTATGGTTGGAATTCTCCGCTCGCTGGTACTCCTGGTGTTCCCCGACGCCCATATCAAACCTGTCACCATCAAGCTGGGAGGCGCTTCATGAGCCCGGAAATACTGACCATCGGCATGTTCGGCGTGCTTCTTCTGATGATCATGATGGGGGTTTCCCTGTCCTTCGCGCTCGGTGGCGTTGCGGTTATTTTCAGTCTGATTCTTCACGGTACCAACGGTCTTTTCCCGGTTATATCAGCCACCTTTGGCAGTATGTGGTCAGTTCTGCTGGCTGCCATTCCGCTGTTTGTCTTTATGGGCGTCGCCCTGGGACGATCAAAGATCTCTTCGGATCTGTATAACGCCTTCTATTTATGGTCGGGCCGGGTAAATGGTGGCCTGCTCATGGGCACCACCGGTTTCGCAGCGGTGCTGTCTGCCATGACCGGCAGTTGTGCGGCGTCTACGCTGACCACGGGTATGGTCGGCATGCCGTCCATGGAACGTCATGGTTATGATCGAAAGTTCGTGCTTGGCACAATTGGTGCTGCCGGGACCCTCGGCATTCTGATTCCGCCCTCCATTACGCTGATCGTCATTGGCATGACCACCGGCCTCTCTGTGGGCAAGCTGTTTATGGGAGGCCTGGTGGCCGGTGTCGGGGTACTGGCTGTGCTGCTGATTTATGTTGGTGTGCGGGCCTGGCTGAATCCGGCGTCTGCGCCTTCCACGGACCAAAGCGTTCCGATGAAGGAAAAGATTGCCTCACTCCGGTCGGTGATTGCGCCGTTGTTGATCGTGACCATCGTGCTGCTGTCCATCTTCATGGGGCTGGCCACACCGACGGAAGCGGCCGGGGTAGGCGCCGTTGCGGTGCTGGTTGCGGTGGCCTTCCGCGGTGAACTCAACCTCAGGTTTATCAGGGAGGTGAGCTACTCCACCGCGTCGATGACCGGCATGGTGATCTGGATTGTGTTTGGTGCCAGCGCGTTTGTCTCGGTGTACTCGGCCGCAGGTGGTATCTCTTTCATGCAGGGGTTACTCCTGGGACTTGAAGTGAATCCGTGGACCCTGATCATCGTCATGCAGCTGGTGGCTCTGGTTCTGGGGATGTTCCTGGATCCCATCGGAATCATTCTGCTGGTGATGCCGATCTTCTTCCCGGTCGTGGTCCAGCTAGGTTTTGATCCTTTCTGGTTTGCCATTATCTTCCAGCTGAACCTGTGTATCGGTTACATCACACCGCCGTTTGGCTACAACATTTTCTACCTGAAGAGCCTGAGTCCGGAAACACCTATCATGGAACTCTACAAGGCGGTCATGCCTTATGTGATTCTGATGATTTCCTGCGGCATTCTGTTCATGGCTTTCCCGGGAATTCTTACCGGCAGCATGAACGCCCTGATGGGTAACTAGATAACAAACGGGCCGCAGGTGTCGTCAACACCTCGCGGCCGGCAAATGCAATACTGACAGGGAACCGATCGGTACGAAGGACATGAAGTGGGACACAGTCGCTACATCCGGGCCGTGTCCACAAACGATAAAACGAGGAGACCTCTCATGCAGAACAACGACAAAAAAGTGAATCGTCGCAAGTTTCTTACCACCGGTGCCGCCGCAGCCGCTGGCGCGGCTACCATCATGGGTGCACCGGCAGTTATTGCCAACCCGACCAAATCCGTGACCTGGCGGATGCAGACCCACTGGCCGGCAGGCAGCTGGTACTATGAGCCGGTCTTTCAGCGCTACGCTGACCGCATCAAGGAAGCCACCAACGGCGAACTGATCATCGAGACCCATCAGCCCAATTCCATTGTGTCCACCGGTGACGTACTGCGCGGCGTGCGCAGGGGTACCCTGGAAAGCGCGTTCCTTTATCCGGCTTACTGGGTAGGTGACATTCCTGCGGCCGGCCACCTGAACGGTAACCTGGCCACCTGGGAATCCCACGAGGAAATGCATTTCTTCCTGTACGAGATGGGCGCCCTGGATATCATCCGTGATGCCTACGCCCAACGTGGCGTGTACCAGATCGGACCTGTGTCCTACGCCGGTACCGCTATCTATGGCAACAAGCGCATCGAGAAGGTTGCTGATTTCAGCGGCTTCCAGATCCGCTCCAACGGCAACGCTGCACAGGTCTTCCAGAAAATGGGTGCCGCGCCCGTGTCCATCTCTGGTGGTGAGCTTTATCAGGCACTGCAGACCGGCATTGCAGACGGTGCCCACTGGGGCAGTGTGTCCGCAGGCTGGGGTATGAACCTGCAGGAAGTGAACAAGTACATCATGCAGCCAGACCTGCTGGGCCACATGAACGGCGAAGTGTTTGTGAACCAGAAAGCCTGGGATGCCCTGGGATCTGACCACAAGCGCATCGTTAACGACGCTACCATCGCCGCCAGCATTGATTCCAGCGCCATCTTCCGTCATCACGACTTCCTGCGGATGCAGGACTTCGTCAATGACTTCGGTGGTGAAATTGTGCAGATGGACGAGGAAGTCATCCAGCAGATGCGTCTCAAGTCTCTGGAAGTCGTTGATGAGCTGTCCAAGCGCGATCCGGAATACTCCGGAAAGATTGGTCCGCTGCTGCACGAATTCATGCGCATCACTGGCAAGGTCTAAGGCATTCGGCGGGTAATACACCCGCTGTGATGTTCTGGACTAAATCACGGCCGGGGCTTTCGCCCCTGGCCGTGGCTTGAGTTTGCCGGCAGTCGCCAATGGCAGCCGGTCAACTCCCGGAGTGGAAGACGATACCGGACAATGCCCATGACCGAGCAAGATCTGGAGTACGAGTACAACCCGAGAATTTCGACACCGGACGTTGAGCACTATCTTGAGCAGGCTGCCCTCGAAAGCGAGCGGATACGCCCTGCGCTGAACGGCCATTACGATGTGCGCTACGGCCCGCAAAACCTGATGACCTGCGATATCTTTCCCGCCGGACCCGATGCCCCTGTCCATGTCTACATCCACGGTGGTTACTGGAAAAGCCGGGACAAATCCGATTACAGCTTTATGGTTCCTGCGTTTCTCGAGGCAGGTATTACGCTGATTATCCCCAATTACGACCTGTGCCCCGACGTTGATCTGACAACCCTCGTCCGGCAGACCGCCAGTTGTCTTGACTGGGTCAAAGCCAATGGCCAGCAGTGGGGCGGCGATACCAGCCGAATCTCGGCATCCGGCCACTCCGCCGGTGCCCACCTGCTGGCGATGGCCCTGAGTCCAGGTTTTGAGCAGCCGGTAGCCCCGGATGTATTGCAACGGGCGGTTCTGATCAGTGGTCTGTTTGAACTGGACCCGGTGGCCCGGATCAGTGTCAATAATGAGATCCAGCTGACACCAGCATTGATCGAACAACTCAGCCCCATGCGCCATAGGCCTTATCCGGGCCTGGAACTGGATATTCTGGTGGGCGGCGATGAAACCAGATCCTGGATCCGCCAGTCGGAGGATTACCATGCCTTCGTCAAGGACAAGGTGGCGGGTGTGCGTTTTGAGGTTTTGCCGGGGCACAACCATTTTTCCATTGTCGCGGAGTTTTCGGATCCGCGAAGCCCGGTTACCCGGGCCTGTATCGAAGCCGCGCTGAACGCCTGAAAAAATCCTGGCCGGACCCGGAGCGGCTGATTCCGGTGACGCCACCACACAACTTCGAAGGAGTTGATGATGACTGCTCCCGCTGTAGATTTTGACAAGCTCACCCGATTTCGCCATGAACTGCACCAGTGGCCCGAGCTGGGATTCCAGGAACATGACACTGCCCGCAAAGTCTGTGAACAGCTGGATCAGCTGGGGGTGGAGTATGTCTCCGGGCTCGGCGGCACCGGTATTGTGGCAACCCTGAGGGGGACCCGCACCGGTGGTGAGCAGACCGCCGTAGGTCTGCGAGCCGACATGGATGCCCTGCCGCTGAATGAACAGTCCGGCGTTGAGCATTCCTCTAAGAAACAGGGCTGCATGCATGCCTGCGGCCATGACGGCCATACCAGCATTTTGTTGGGAACCATCGAACATCTGCTGGTGAACAATGATTACGCCGGAACCGTGTACTGCATTTTCCAGCCGGCAGAGGAGGGCGTCGGTGGCGCCAAAGCCATGATGGATGACGGCCTGTTTGACCGCTTCCCCATGAGCGAGGTCTACGGCCTGCACAACTGGCCCGCGTTACCGGTAGGCCAGTTCGGACTGATTCCCGGCCCTATCATGGCCAGCGGTGACAAGATTGATATCGTGATCCATGGCAAGGGTGGCCACGGTGGCCTGAATCCGCACGGCTGCATCGATCCGATCCGCATTGCCGCAGAGCTGATCCAGAAAGCCCATACCATTGTTGGTCGTGAAATCGATCCCATGTGCCCGGCGGTGCTGAGTATCTGCGCTATCGAGGCGGGACAGCTTGACGGCTTCAACGTGATTCCGGACGAGGCCCGCATGAGCGGCACCATTCGCGCCATCGAGCCGGAGATTGCCGACAAGGTGCGGGGTTCCCTGCGCAAGGCCTGCGAGAGCCTGGCCCATTACTACGATATTGAAATCGAGCTGGCTATCGACAACAAGTTCCTGGCCACGGTGAACGATCCACAAGCCACTGAAACCGCCAGAAACGTCATCACCGAGCTGTTTGGCGAGACGGCCTTGGCGCCGGGCTACCAGGCCAGTATGGCCAGTGAGGACTTCGCCTTCATGCTGGCGGAACGCCCGGGCGCCTACGTGCATGTGGGAGCAGGGGACGAAGAGCACTGCTGGGGCCTGCATAACCCCAGGTTCGATTTCAACGACCGGGTACTGCCCATTGGTATCCGGTTGCTGTCCGGGGTGGCCATGGCGTCGCTGGCGAAGCTGCAGGCGTAAGCAGCAACCGTCAGGCCGGGTAGCCGGTGATCCGGCGGATGCTCCGGTACATGGGGGCCAGTTGCCGGTACATGGTCAGGTACACCTCGCGGTAGAGCTGATCATACAGCCGGCTGGCCTCCGGATCCGGCTCGAACACATCGCCGACCCGGGTCATGGCTGCGACGGCGGTCCTGAAGTCCGGATGCAGGCCCAGGCCAACCGCCGCATCTATGGCCGCGCCAAGGGCGGACGTTTCGCCACAGGCAGGCCGTTCCGCAGGCAGCCCGAAGATATCCGCCGTCAGCTGCATGGCAACGTCACTGCGGGAGCCACCGCCAGCCACCCGAAGTGTGCGAATGGGCACACCGCTGCGTCTTTCAATGCGTTCCTTGCCTTCTCTCAGGGCATAGGCGAGGCCCTCAAGTATCGCCCGGTAGATATGGGCCCGGGTGTGCACATCTCCGAAGCCGATCATGGCGCCCTTGGCTTCCGGTCCCGGTTGCCGCACACCGGGTGACCAGTAGGGCTGCAGCATCAGCCCCATGGAACCCGGCGGAACGGTTCGTACCAGTTCGTCGAACAGCACTTCCGGCTTGATGCCCCGCTGTTCCGCGAG
>NZ_CAXBDN010000019.1:0-29696 GCF_963974375.1 uncultured Marinobacter sp. | reverse complement strand
CCAGGTTGGCGATCTCGTTCATGAAACTGATCTTGGTGGCCAGCATGGCGTTGGCGGCGTACTTGGTCAGCTCCGCCGAGCGGATGTCCATGAAGATCATCCGGTCATGGCTGCGATTGAAGGGATAGTAGACTTCCCGCAGCATTTCCCGGGCTTTATCGCTGTCAGTACCCACGACAATCCGGTCCGGCTTCATGAAATCGTTGACCGCGGCGCCTTCTTTCAGGAATTCCGGATTGGAAACCACATCAAAGCCGGTTTCGAGATTGCGATGATCCAGCTCCAGGCGCACCGCATCACGAACCTTGTCTGCGGTGCCTACCGGAACGGTGGACTTGTCCACAATCACCCGGTAACCGTCCATGTGCTGACCGATGGAACGGGCCACGGCAATAACGTACTGGAGGTCTGCGGAACCGTCTTCATCCGGCGGCGTACCCACGGCGATGAACTGGATCACCCCGTGAGCCACAGCGGCTTCGGTATCGGTGGTAAAGCGCAGGCGGCCGGAGTCCGCATTGTGACGGACGATGGGCTCGAGGCCTGGCTCGTAAATGGGAATCTGGCCATTATTCAGCCGTTCGATCTTGCCGGCGTCCACATCCATGCAGAGTACATCATGGCCGACATCCGCCAGACAGGCACCTGTAACAAGTCCTACGTAACCGGTACCAAAAATGGTGATTTTCATGGGTTCTTTCCCTGCTATCTATGCTTGAAGTTCGTGATTTGATTCAGTGATGTTCCGATAACCTGACGCCTGGCCGGCGTCTTCAGCGGTCAGTGTTGCGCTGCATGCCCTGCCATTTGGCTTCCCAGTCCAGCGCCGTCTGCACGATGACTTCGAGATCATCGTAATCCGGAGTCCAGCCGAGAGTTTCGGTAATCAGGCGATTATCCGCCATCAGGGCTTCGGGATCACCGGGGCGACGGTCGGTTTCAACCACCGGAAAGTCCACACCGGAGCGGGCCTTGACCACATCGATCACCTCACGCACGGTAAAACCGCGACCATAGCCGCAGTTCATGACCTTTGAGTCACCACCCCGGGACATGTAGTCCAGCGCCATGACGTGAGCCTTGGCCAGGTCTTCCACGTGGATATAGTCCCGGATACAGGTGCCATCGCGGGTGTCGTAGTCTGTACCGAAAATGCTCATGCCATCGCGGGCACCAGTGACACACTCGCAGGCCACCTTGAGCAGGTGCGTCGCTTCGGGGGTTGCCTGCCCCAGCAGACCCTCGGGGTTGGCACCGGCCACATTGAAATACCGGAGAATGACATAGTTCAGCGACGAGGCAGCGGCCAGGTCCATGATCATCCGTTCGCTCATCATTTTGGACGCGCCGTAGGGATTGATCGGCGCCAGCGGCATATCTTCGGTGAGAACCGTGTCTTCCGGCATGCCATAGACGGCCGCCGTAGAGGAGAACACCATGTAGGGAATGCCATGACGCTGCACTGCTTTCAGCAGGTTCAGGGTGTTCCGGGTGTTGTTGCTGTAGTACTTGAGGGGGTTGCTGACCGATTCCGGTACTACAATATTGGCCGCGAAATGGAGCACAGCATCAAACGAACAATTGCCGAACAGGGTCTCCAGCGCATTTTCGTCCGCCAGATCACCCACCACCAGCTCACCGCAGGTGACCGCCCACCGGTATCCCGTGGACAGATTGTCGAAGACCACAATGTCATGGCCGGCGGCACCCAGCTGCCGTACCACGTGACTGCCTATGTAGCCGGCACCGCCGGTAACCAATACGTTCATGGTGTAATTGATTCCTTCCCTGAAATTGTCAGGATAAATTCGCCTGACGCTGCCGCCGGATCTGGGCCCGACGGGCTGCAAAAAACTCCGTCATCATTCGCCCGCAATCCTCAGCCAGCACGCCCCCGGTTGTGAGCACACGCCAGTTCAGATGATCGTCTTCCAAAGCCTGTCGCACGGACTCGACCACGCCGGCTTTCGGCTCCAATGCGCCAAACACCAGGCGGGAAATACGACTGTGAATCAGCGCGCCTACGCACATGGTACAGGGTTCGAGTGTTACGTAAAGAGTTGCTCCGGACAAGCGGTAGTTGCCCTGCCGGCAAGCGGCATCCCGCAAGGCCCGGACCTCCGCATGGGCCGTAGGATCACAGCTGGTGATCGGCGCGTTGAAGCCGGCACCGATTTCGCGGCCTTGGCTGACCACAATGGCACCCACAGGTACTTCACCGACCGCTGCGGCCTGTCGGGCCAGAGTAATGGCCCGACGCATCCATCGTTCGTCTTCGCTGGTATCCGGTATTTCACTCATCGAAAAGGACGCACACCCTGCCATTCGGACACTCTCAGAACAACGCACCCACACGGTTACCTGCTGCAGGCCTCAGTTAATGATAATGGCGTGAATAATACCATCATCCGCAATTCCGAAGGCCAGCACTGCCCCTTTTTTTACGGGCGTGGCCGGATGGACGCCAGGGTCACGCTGCCGCCCCGGCTTCGGAGAGGCTATTCCAGATCCACCTTTACCACATGCTCAAGGCCATCATTCACCAGCGGAATGCGGTCATCCGGGCAGTCGGCACCATCGAGGTTGATGCGGGCAACGTTTGCCGATGACGCTGTCATTGGCCCGATACTGATGTGGTAGATGCTGTCCCGGAACCGGTAATGGATCTGATACCCGGGCCAGTCGTCCGGAACCCGGGGCGTAATCCGCAAATGGTTACCTTCCAGCTCCAGCCCCAGCAAGGTTTCCACCGTCAGCCGGTACATCCACCCTGCCGCACCGGTGTACCAGGTCCAGCCGCCGCGACCGATATGAGGCGCAACACCGTAGATATCGGCACTCATCACGTAGGGTTCAACCTTGTACTGGGCCACGGCTTCGGGGGTGCTGCCGTGATTGACCGGGTTAAGCATGCCATACAACTCCCACGCCCGTGTTCTGTCGCCCATCATGGCAAAGGCCATGGTGGTCCAGATTGCCGCATGGGTGTACTGACCGCCGTTTTCACGGACGCCGGGAATGTAGCCTTTGATATAGCCGGGCTCCAGTTCGGATTGGTCAAACGGCGGATCCAGTAACTGAATGATCTGCCGGTCACGCCTCACCAGGCGCTGATCAACCGCGGTCATCGCCTGCAACGCGCGCTCGGGATCGCCACCGCCGGAGATAACCGACCAGCTCTGGCTGATGGAGTCGATCTGACATTCATCATTCAGGGATGACCCCAACGGCGTGCCATCGTCGAACCAGGCACGCCGGTACCAGCCTCCGTCCCAGGCCTGGGACTCAATATTGCGGCGCAGCCCGGCGGCCTGCTCCATGCACAAGGCCGCAAACCCGGTATCGTTGCGCTGGCGCGCCAGATCAGCGAACAGCTCAAGATTCTCAAGCAGGAACCAGCCCAGCCAGACGCTTTCACCCTTACCTTCCTTGCCGATCAGGTTCATGCCGTCGTTCCAGTCACCACAACCAATCAGCGGCAATTGATGAACACCAAAGCGCAAACCATGCCTGATGGCGCGGACACAGTGCTCATAGAGTGTGGCGGTTTCTATTGAGCGTTTGGGCTGATCGTAGTAAGACTCTTCGTCCGCGTATAACTCCCGCCCTTCCAGGAAATGAACCCGCTCATCGAGCACATCCCGGTCGCCCGTTGCCCGCACGTAGCGGCAGGTCGCGTAGGGAAGCCACAAATAATCATCGGAAAAATGAGTGCGTACGCCCTGCCCTTTGGGCGGATGCCACCAGTGCTGCACGTCCCCTTTGAGGAACTGACGCCCGGCATGAAGGATCAGCTGCTCCCGGGCCAGCCGCGGCGTGGTATGAATCAGCGCCATGGTGTCCTGTAACTGGTCCCGGAATCCATAGGCACCACCGGATTGGTAATAGCCGCTGCGGCCCCACAGTCTGCAGGACAGCGTCTGATAGATCAGCCAGCCGTTTGCCAGCACGTTCAGGGCCGGGTCGGGCGTGTCCACCTGCACGGCGCCCAGGGTGCGCGTCCAGTATTCGTTGACCGCTTCCAGCGCCCGTTGCGCGCCCGCGCGGCCGGCAAAACGCTGCATCAGATGTCTCGCCTCAGCCGCATTTGCCGCCGTACCGAAAACAAACACAACCTCGTGTTTCTGCCCGGCAGCCAGTTCAACCCGGGTCTGAATGGCGGCACAGGGGTCCAGGCTTGCCCCGGTCCGGCCCGACAGGCGTTTGCGACTCATCACTGCCGGGTTCGCCAGGGAACCATTGCGACCGATAATCTCGGTACGGTTTCCGCTGACTGAACGCTCCCGCTCGCTGACCTGGGCAAACACCACCCGGTCTGCACATTCGCGACCATAAGCATTGGTGGCAAACAGCGCCCCACTGTGGGCATCCGTTTCCGTGACAATGTGCATCAGGTTGGCGTGGCGCCACTCGCCCATCACCAGTTCCCAGTAGCCTGTGAGCGACAGGCTGCGGGTTTCCGACGACTGGTTTTCCAGCCTGATCACTACGAATTTCACGGCCGCATCCATGGCCACATAGGTGACCAGTTCCGATGCAATGCCGGCCTCCAGATGCTCGAACACGCTGTAGCCAAAACCGTGCCGACACAGATAACCGGAATCGCCGGCCGCCGGCAGCGGCGTCGGTGACCAGAAGGCACCGGTGTTTTCGTCGCGAAGATAAAAGGCTTCACCGCTGATATCGGACAAGGGGTCGTTGTGCCAGGTGGTCAGCCGGAATTCATGGGCATTTTCGGCCCAGGTGTAAGCACTGCCGCTTTCGCTTACCACCGTGCCGATATGGGGGCTGGCGATCACATTGGCCCAGGGCGCCGGTGTGACCTGCCCTGGCTCAAGGGTAATGACATACTCCTTGCCATCCGGTGTAAATCCACCCAGGCCATTGAAGAAAATACGTGCCGGCGCCACCAGCGGAACAACCGGACCGGGCACCGCCTCGGCCTGGGGTTCCAGCCGGTCCGATCGGCGTTCTGCGGAAACACGACGGTCAACCTGCTCGATCAGGGTTTCGGCGGTGTCCCTGAACACGATTCGCGCCACCGTCTGCAACAGGATCCGGTCGTCCGGGGAAAGCTCTTCCGCACGGCGCACAAATACCCCGCCAGGCTTGTCGACGATCTGTGTCAGCGATCCGGCGTTGATCAGCCCGATGATCATGTCCTGCAACACGGCGCGATAACCGGAAAAATCCTCATTAACAATCACCAGGTCGCAGGTCAGGCCCTTCATCCGCCAATAGCTGTGGGCATTGAGCACCTGTTTGACCAGATCAATGCGATGGATATCGCCGATATGCAGCAACACAATGGGCAAGTCACCGGATATGGAAAACGGCCACAGTCCGGCCTGACCTGACCGGTTGCGGGCAATAATGGCAGGATCAGCACGACGCAGGGCAGTGCCGAAAATGACGGAGTTTGCCAGCCGGCCAAATACCTGGGCTTCTGCCTCTGTTACGTTAAGGTGACGCAGCACCTCCTGGCTCTGAAACCAGGACATTTCGAAGGCACGCTCGACAAAATGACGATCGCAGTATTTCTCAAGCAGCGCCAGCGCGGCCTCCCTGGTGTCCGCAATCCCGGAGATAATCTGCACCGTTGCCGATTCGTCCGGCACCAGCGTCAGGGTGCTGCGGATCGCCACGACGGGATCCAGCACCGGACCTTCCGTGTTGGACAAGGCATGGTTACCGGACCTGGATCTGCCGCTGTCACCACCATTGGACATGACCATGGCCAGAGGATTGGCCGCTGTACGGCCGCGCCCGATAAACCGGGCCCGGTCCGTTTCATAGCTTGGCTTGTCGGAGACGGCTCCCGGCGCAGCCAGCAGATGAAACATCCAGGGCACCTTCTCGTCCGGCGTGCGCCGGCGCCGGGTGCAGAGTATCGCCTGCTGCTGCGGCAGGATTTCAGTCTGTACGAACAGGTTGCTGAAAGACCGGTGCGCCAGATCAGCGCTCAGCGGCGCCAGAACCACTTCGGCATAGCTGGTCACCTCAATGTGGCGCGAGCGGGACGACTGGTTGGTAAGCGTGACCCGCCGAATCTCGACATCGTCTTCCGGTGAAACACTGATCTCGGTATGAGCTTCAATGCCCAGATCGCTACGCCGGTATTCAGCACGGGCCTGAACAAATATGGCCTTGTAATCGTCTGTCGGACGCAGGGTCGGCTGATGTGCCGCAGACCAGTATTCACCGGTATCACGGTCCCGCAGGTAAATGAACGTACCCCAGCTGTCGGTGGTGGCATCTTCCCGCCAACGGGTAATGGCCATGTCATGCCAGCGGCTGGTGCCGCCACCGGCGTGAGTTGCCATAACGTGGTAACGGCCGTTCGACAGCAGGTGCACTTCCGGCAGTTGCATGTCCGTTTCGGTAAACACACGCATGGTGGCATCGGCATCGGCATCCGGCGGAGTGGCTGCAGCACTGACTTCGGCGGCGTGAGGATGCAGGGTGGCCCCCTTCTTCGGTACCCGCTCCTGCAGCAGCAATTCTGTCGCCCGCGCCAGCGGATCAGACATAAAGCGCCGCTGCATGGGCTGGCCCAGCAACACATGGGCAAACGCCAGCAGACTCATACCCTGGTGGTGGGCCATGAAGGTTCGCACAATGGCGCAGGACTTGCCGCGGGGAATCCGTGAGGGGGTGAAATCTATGGCCTCGAAAAAGCCATAAGCATCAAGAAACCCCTGCTCAGCCAACACCTGCAGATTGCGACAGGACTCCCGTGGCATGACCATCAACGCCAGGGCACTGGCGTAAGGTGCAATCACCAGGTCGTCTCCCAGGCCCCGTTTGAAGCCCAGACCAGGCACACCAAATGCCCGGTACTGGTAAATCTGGTTCATATCGGTCGCATTGTAGCAGGACTCCGAAATGCCCCAGGGCACAGCCCGTTGCCGGCCATACTCGATTTGCCGCATGACCGCCGCCTTGCAGGTCTGCTCCAGCAGGGTATCCGCAAAACTCGGCATGATTAGTTGTGGCATCAGATACTCGAACATTGAGCCACTCCAGGAAATCAGGCTGACAGAGCCACCATGACTGGTCAGCAGGCGGCCGAGAGTAAACCAGTGTTTCTGGGGCACCTGGCCCTGGGCAATCAGCAGGAAGCTCGCCAGCCGGGCCTCGGATGCCAGCAAATCGTAGCAGGACGGATCCCGGCGACGCTCACCAATGTCATAACCTATGGTCAGCAGACCACTTGCGGCGTCGTAGAGAAAGCTGAAATCCATGTCCGCCAGATCGTCACAACGCTGTATCAGCTGGTCGATATGATCGATCTGATTACGCGCCGGCATTCCGGAACCGGCAAGTTCCTGACGGCACGGCAACCCGCTGCCCTGCCAGCCGTCGGGCACCAGTAACAACAACTCATCCCGCAGCGCGACTAACTGGCGGTCGAATGCCTGCACCCAGTACGCCAGCTCATCGCTCTTGTTGGCCATCGCAGGCAGCAGCTCCGCCAGCTCACCAGCGGTGGCATGGATCTCAGCCACTGCCCGATTCGCGCCGGCCAGTGTCTGCACCGGATCCAGTAATTGCAGGCGCAGACTCTCCTGCAACACCACAATCCGTTGCTCCAGCTCCGGGGTCCCCGAGCCAGGCAGGTGCTCGACAACAATCGCCAGAGTATCCTGCAGCCCCTGAAGCGCAGCGGGCGCCAGTACCGGCAGCTGTTTCAGCTCAGCAAGACCGGCCCTCAGGGTGAGAAGACTGCCGGCCAGATTGCCGCTGTCTACGGACGAAACGTAACAAGGGCGCAAAGGCTGTAACGTGCGGGTGTCGTACCAGTTGTAGAGGTGACCACGGTAGCGCTCCAGCCTTTCCATGGACGCGAAGGTGTTTTCAATCCGTTGCAGGCACTCACCAACCGTCTGGTAGCCAAAATCAACAGCCGCCAGATCAGCCAGTAGCGACATGCCAATGTTGGTGGGTGACGTTCGTGTGGCAATGACGGGGGCCGGATAGGTCTGGAAGTTGTCGGGCGGCAGCCAGTGGTCCTCGGGTCCCACAAAATCTGTAAAATAGCGCCAGGTTCGCCGGGCAGAGGTCCTCAGGAAGGCCTGCTGTTCCGCGCTGAGCCCCGGCGACGGGGCGACCAGTGGCCGACTGATCCACCACCCGAAAAGCGGCGATAGCGTCCATAGCAACAGCACCGGGCCAGCAAACCACCAGGCTGTCGACTGGCCTGTCACCGCCAACAATGCCGCCAGCGCTATTGCCATCAGCGGAGCGATCCACATTTCCCGGAAAAAATCTGCAAGGGTCTGACGGGCATTGCGGCGAGCATAAGATGGCAAATGCCATAACAACAGCCCACGCCGGGTAAACAGAATACGCCCTTTTGAGCGCAGCATCGCACCCAGACTGATCCGGGTGTCGTAAGGCAAAAACGCCAGCGTCAGCAACGCCAGCGTGACCGGGCGCTGGGTGGATTTACCGGTCAGGCTCAGATGCACCAGCCAGTCCCGCTCATCCGGCTTACGCACCAGCTCAATCAGCCCGGACACAAGCGCTGGTAACAGAACCACAGCCACGACCATTAACGTCCACGGCCCCGCCGCGCCCATCAGCCAACCCGCCGCCAGCAGCACCAGCAGGGACAGTGGCACCAGGCTGCGCCTGAGATTGTCAAACAGCTTCCAGCGTGACAGGGCTGACAGCGGATTCGATTGCCATTGCAGCGTCGCTCCATCCTCACCGGAGGGCCCCCGCACCCAGGGCAATAGCCAGCCCGCCAATTGCCAGTCACCACGAATCCAGCGATGGCGCCGGCTGGCCTCGACAACGTAACTGGCAGGATGGGCTTCGATCAGTTCGACATCAGTGACCAATGCTGACCGGGCATAGCCACTTTCAAGCAGATCGTGACTGAGGACCAGGTTCTCGGGAAATTTACCGGCAGTGGTCTTGCGAAAGGCATCCACATCGTAGATGCCCTTGCCCACAAACGAGCCCTCCCCGAACACGTCCTGATAGACATCCGAGACCTCCCGTGTATAAGGATCCAGGCCCGAGTCACCAGCAAACAACCGGGCAAAGCGTGACTGGCTGGCGCTGGCCAGACTGATGGAAACACGGGGCTGGAGGATGGCATAACCTTCAGTGATTCGACCTTTGACGGGATCGTACTGGGGTCGGTTCAGTGGGTGCGCCAGGTTGCCTACGAGGGTATGCCCGGCATCCCGGGGGAGCTGGGTATCGGTATCAAGTGTTATGACGTAGCGGATGGTTTCAAGCAGAGTGCTGTCGCCGACGATCGCCGAGAACGCCGTGCCGGCCTCACCCCGCAGCCGGGCGTTGAACTGTTCGAGCTTGCCGCGCTTGCGTTCGTAGCCCATCCAGACCCGCTCATAAGGGTTCCAGCATCGTGGCCGGTGAAACAGATAGAAAATACAGGGCCGATCGTCCCGGTAGGTTTCGTTAAGAGCGTTTATCCCGCTGCGCATGTAATCCAGCAGTGCTTCGTCTTCCGGCATCGTTTGCTGCGGTGCATCAACAAAATCCGTCAGCAGCGCAAAAAACAGGTTGGCGTCGCGATTGCCCAGATAGCGTATTTCCATGGCTTCAAGAAGGTCATCCGCGTCCTGCTGGCATGTCAGCAAGGTAGGCACCACCACCATGGTACGGTGATGTTCCGGAATGCCTCTGGAAAAATTCATTCTTGGCAATGTTCGTGGTCGCAACGTCAGCGCTGCCAGCAAATTTACCAACGGGATGGCCAGAGCGGAGGCGGCGATCAGCAAGGGTACGATGAACAACCAGAGCCACCAGCCAGCACCATCACCCCGGTAAAACTCACCGTAGGAGGGACCCAGTGCGGGCATTGCAACAGCAGTCACCAGCAACGAGAGCAGCAGAATGGGCCCGATATAAAGAGGCAGGCGGAAATGCCAGCGCAGCTGGCGTAAACGGTAAGTGATTGATGGCCGGTAGCAGACCGTCTTTTCGAGGCTCTTACGGCCTTTATCGACCAGGTAGTAGCCGACATGGGACCTGCGATCATCGCAGTCGGCTGTCGAAGCAACCTGTCTGGCCTGCGCTATGGCCTCAAGCGCCACCTCTGATTCGCTGGACTGGCTGCATCGTGCCAGGTCCTCGATAACATGCCGGTAGCGGTCACGAGTGGCAAAATCCTGACCGGCGTAACCTTCTCTGGCACCCCCGGAGTCCATCGGATCTTCACGCAGAATCTGCTCCACGGCACTCAGCGATTCGACAAATTCGGTCCAGTCCGTGGTATCAATAAATCGCAGACTGCCAATGCTGTTTGCCATGGAAATCTGATTGGCTGCGGCATTACGGCCAGCCACTTCGGACAAGCTGGCGGCTGTCACGCCCTGTTCAAGCAGCTGATGTTCAACCCAGGTTTGTACAAACGCCAGTGCGGATTCCTGCGGCTGAAGCCGGGCGTAGAATTCCTCAACAAACGGCGCCGTCAGCGGCACGTCGGCATTGGCAAACTCGGCAAGTAACCGGATCAGCTTTTTCGGCTCGGTCTCGGCGGTCGCCAGCATGCGGTCGGCCCAGCTGATGGCAGCGTTATATTCCTCTCGCCCCTGAGCGATACGCAACCCGACATTGCGAAGATTTTCCAGCAAGGCCAACTGCAACATGATGGGGAAGGCCCACAACTCACCCAGAGTCAGGGGTTCGACAGTCTGATAGGCCGCAAGAAAACCGGTTGCGTTGTCATTGTCAACGCGGCCGTCCATGTGGGAAATCAGCTCCAGCGCCAATTCGTAAATTCGCGGAAACCCGGCCAGAGGCCCCGTAATCAGCCCCGGTAACTGACGGCTGAAACCCCGGGGCAGATGTCTGCGCACCAGCGTGATCTGTTGCTCGATAAGGTAGAAATTATCCAGCAACCAGGCTTCCGCCGGCACAATCCGCTGCCCGGAGGCTGCGTCTGTGGTCACGACGTCATAGGCCGCATGCAGAACCCGCTCGTTGTCCGCCAGCCGCGGCAACAGCTTGTCAGGCCCGGACCGAAGACCGCGCTGGTGCTGGCCGGCCAGGCTGACCGCGTGGCGTTTCAGTTGCTCGATACTGAACAACTCGGCCTGCAGCAACCCGATTTCCCGACCATGACGCGGTTCATTGAGTATGCGTTTTGAAACGCCTAACTTTTTGGTGACGATGGCACGCTCCTTGTACAGACAAAATGATCAACGCTGGCCCGGTTCACAACCGGAAACCAGCGAATCCAAAATCCGTACGGCAAGCCATTGGGCTAAGCGGACACTTCGACGCACAACAACTGCACGCCACTTTGAGGAGAGGTGAAAAACGATGGGATACCTGACATGAACAATAGCCCCGGGACTCCTGTTGGGCAAGACATCGTTGCTTCTGTGCCAGCGAGTTCGCGGGCGCGACCCCGGTATCCAGAGGGAACATTCATGTACCCCGGGGTATCTGTGGTCCGGGCACCCTGCAACTCATCCGTATCCAGAGTGCGGTAACGCACGGTGAACCCGTATCAGCGGCGATATGCTTTTTCTACTGGCGCCCGGCGCGTCGAAATTTTCAGGAGGAAAATAATCATGGGCATCATCATTTGGCTCGTTATGGGCGGCATTGTCGGCTGGATTGCCAGCATAATCATGGGTACTAACGGCCAGCAGGGCATCATCCTTAACATAGTGGTCGGTATTATTGGTGCACTGATTGGCGGATTGCTGATCGGACCGATGCTCGGTGCCGGATCCATAAACGAAGGCATCACGATCATGAGCTTCGTGGTTTCGTTGATTGGCGCAGTCATACTTCTGGCCATCGTGATTCTGGTGCAGCGCCTGATGCATCGCTCTGGTAGCGGTACCACGCACAGATAAGTGGTATGTGTGCCAGGGATCGGGAAAAAGAGCTGTAGTCAGTAATTAAAAGATTGTCGCCCGCCACGCAGCAACAGCGCGCGGCGGGCAGTCTGCAATCAAGTCCCCGTCGCTATCAAGGTCACTTGCCCGGCTTGAAAACAGCCTTGGGAACGTTCACACCTACGAGACTTGATTCGTTATCGCCCTCACCCACCTGGACGACGCTGAATGAGCCGTCAGTCTCCAGAACTACTGCGCGAACCCGGTCCAGGGATTCAACCCCGGCCGAGCGGATTGCCGCCCGTACTTCGTCTTCAACAACCCGTGCCTGCCGCAGTGCCACTGGCAGGAACTCGCCTCCGTACCACAACATCAGCGGCTCACCCGTAACCAGATGCCTTACCCATCGCGCCCGGACACTGGTCCAGGTGACAGCGAACTGCAGGCCGATAAGTGTTGCGAACGCCAGCGCCCCCTCGGCCAGAGCGACGTCCCTGGCCAGCACAACCGTCGCAAGAGTGGAGCCAAGAGAAACGGTGACGACCAGGTCAAAAGCATTCATCTTGGCAAGCGTCCGCTTCCCGGAGATGCGAAGGAACAGAACGAGAACAACGTAGGCCAGCACTCCGACCACCAGAATCCTGATCAGGTGGTCCCATCCACTAAAAAACATCTGGCTGCTCGTGCCCACTGGCTACCTCTATCATTTGGCTGGTGGGTCGCAGTCGCGGGAAAAATGTCGATGAGCACCTATTGCGTTGATAAACGCCGACGCAATTCCGGCACCATCGTCGCCCTCCGCCAGCAGGATGCCCGGGTCTTCATCCACCGTTGATCCGATACCTTCCATTTCCAGCAACTGCCGTCCGGCGCCCAATGCCAGAATCGTTTTACAGTGTCTGAACTGATCTTTGACGAACTCTGAGGTATGGCCGATGGCCGCCAGTGACGTTACCGCGTCCTGGCCATCAGGCAACACCAGCGCATCAAACAGGAATCCCGGAGAATTCTCCAGGGACTTGTTCGCTTCGATATCTGTGCCCGTGTCGCCGCTGAACAGCCCCACCCTTGGCCCCACGAAGTGCACCACTGCACCTGCTTCAGTCAACGCAGCATGAAGCTCGACCAGCGAGGCGTGGTGAACGCCATCCGCAACCAACACGGCAATCTGCCGGGTGCGGATACCGCGTTCGCCGGGCCGCGCCATCAACGACAGTGCCGGAGACACGGTCACCTCGGGTGGTTCCGCACCGGTTATGGCCTTCGGCATCGCAGCGGGTACCGCCATCCCCAGACCTGCGGCAACGTCGGCTGCCAGCTGCGCTGACACATTTACCAGCGAGGACACCATGCGTTCCCGTATGGCAGGAACGCCAACCTTGCTCAACTCAAAACGGAATGCTGCTGCAATATGGGCTTGCTCGACAGCAGTCTGGCTGTCGAAGAACAACGTGGCCTGGGCATAATGCTCTGCGAATTTCTCTGGTTTACCGCGGACTTTGTCTCCGGTAGTGGCATCCGGGAATGACACGAATCCGGCCGTACCGGCCTGGAACGGGCAACCCCCGGCCAGCGAATTCGGCTCGTAGGCAACGCGCCCACGATGCAGCGCCTGACGGTGCAGGCCGTCCCGTTGATTGTTCTGCACCTGGACCAGGGATGCGTTGATCGGAATTTCGTGGAAATTGGGACCTCCAAGGCGCGAAAGCTGGGTATCCGCATAGGAGTGAATGCGACCGGCGAGCAGCGGATCATTACTGAAATCGATGCCCGGTATAACGTGGGCAGTGCAAAAGGCAACCTGTTCGGTTTCCGCAAAAAAGTTATCGGGGTTCCGGTTGAGTACCATGCGCCCGACGGGGGTAACAGGCACCAGTTCCTCTGGCACAATCTTGGTCGAATCCAGCACATCGAAACTGAAGCTTTCCGCCTCTTCTTCAGTGAATATCTGCAGGCCCAGCTCCCACTCCGGGAACTCCCCGGATTCGATGGCTTCCCACAGATCAGCCCGGTGGTAATCGGGATTCGCGCCCGAGATCTTAACGGCTTCATCCCAGACCAGCGAATGAGTGCCCTGCAGAGGCGACCAGTGGAACTTGCAGAAGACGGAATCACCCTGTTCGTTGATCAGGCGGAAGGTATGCACGCCAAAGCCCTGCATCATCCGGTAACTGCGCGGTATGCCGCGATCTGACATAACCCACATGAGCATGTGGGTCGACTCCGGCATCAGGGACACAAAGTCCCAGAAAGTGTCATGGGCCGACGCTGCCTGCGGCATGCCGTGGTGCGGCTCCGGCTTTACGGCATGCACCAGGTCCGGAAACTTCATCGCATCCTGAATAAAGAAGACCGGTATGTTGTTACCGACCAGATCCCAGTTGCCTTCGTCGGTATAGAACTTCACCGCGAAGCCCCGGGCGTCCCGTGCTGTGTCTTTCGAGCCGCGCTCACCGGCTACGGTGGAGAAACGCACAAATACCGGGGTAACTTTACCTTTTTCCCTGAACGGCGCCGCACGGGTATGTTGAGTCAGCACATCGTAGGCTTCAAAGTAGCCGTGCGCTGCCGAGCCCCGGGCATGGACGATTCGCTCCGGAATCCGCTCGTGATCAAAATGCGTGATTTTTTCCCGGAGAATGAAGTCTTCGAGTAATGACGGCCCACGCAGTCCGGCTTTCAGGGTGTTCTGATTATCACCGATGGCCACACCCTGATTGGTCGTCAGGGGTCGATCACTGGGGTCTACCCGGACCCGCTCGAGGGATTCGATGGTCTCGTTGATTCCAGGCTGCGCCGGGCCGCCGGTTTTTCCATTTGCAATTTCTTCTGTCGCTGTACTCGCGGTCAACGCACTGGATTTTGGCTCCGCGGTGACCCCGGCTGGTGGCGTCAGCGCGTTGTCATGTCCGTGTTCCAGCTCCTTGTTGCGGTTATAGGGGATTGCAGCAACAAAGTCGTCGCTTGCGCTGGCCTGCGCGGCGACGATGTCATTTGTCCTGAGTACGCCATTGGCGCCCGGCCCGGGTCCTGCAGACTTATCGCTTTTGTTTTTGCTACGCCCCGACCGATCGGGTTTCTTTTTCATCGCCATGATTGTTCTCCGGAGGAATGGAAAAAGTCGGACCATCTAGTGTCCTGATTGATTTTCGATCCACTGACCGGAGCTGTCTGTTCGATAACGAACACGGGTGACGGCGCCCAACTGGTCTGGTGTCAGGTCTGGCAGCCCTGGGGGGTGCCTGGGGAGTATCTGGGGAGTATCTGGGGAGTATCTGGAGAGTGCCTGGGGATCTTGGTGGTTTAACGCACAGAGCGGCAGGCTCACCAGCGTCATACTGCCAGAGCACTGTTAACCGCTGTTGATCATCGCAACTCATACTGAAAAGGAACCTGCCGATGAAGCCACGCCCTTTATCGATACCACCCCCAACCGGGATCATCAGCCCGATTTCCCGGCGGCTGCGATGACTTACTGCGTTGGGGTTACGCTGGAGGACGGCATGATTTTCGCGTCGGATTCCCGCACCAATGCCGGCCTCGACAACTTCGCCAGTTTCAGCAAGATGAGTCTTTTCGAACGGGCCGGGGACCGGGTTATTGTCCTGCTGAGCTCAGGCAACCTCGCCGGTACCCAGGCCGTTATCAGCATGCTCAGGCAAAACGGGGAGCAACCCGATTGTCCCAGCCTCTGGAATGCCAAAACCATGTTTGACGCCGCGTTGCTGGTTTCGGATGCAATGCGTCTGGTCGACGAGCGCGACGGCCAGCATATGACAAAAAACAATACAGGTTTTTACGCCTCGTTCATTCTTGGTGGCCAGATCAGGGGTGAGCCGCCGCGCCTGTTCCGACTCTATGCCGAAGGCAATTTTATTGAGGCCGGAGACCAGACCCCCTATTTTCAGACCGGCGAAACCAAGTATGGAAAGCCCATCATTGACCGGGCAATAACCCGCTCCACCAATCTCAGCGACGCCACCAAATGTATTCTGGTGTCCTTTGATTCCACCATGCGCAGCAATTTGTCCGTAGGCATGCCCATCGACCTGCTCTGTTACAGGCTCGACAGTCTGGAAGTCACCATGCGCAGACGTTTCGATCCGGGAGACCAATACTTTTCTCAACTGAGCACGGAATGGAGTGCAGGCATCCGTGACGTTTTCAGCCGCTTGACGGACCTGGAGTGGTAATGGCTTCCATAGCCCCGGGGGACCCGATGACCCGAAAGGACACTCTGATTCCGGCAAACCCGGCTCTGGTGGTTACCTGCGAGCACGGCGGCAACAAGGTTCCCGCGCCCTTTCGCTATCTGTTCCGGGACTGTCGTCCGCTGCTGGACAGTCATCGTGGTTTTGACCCGGGGGCACTGGTCATGGCACGGGCAATGGCCAAAAAATATGGCGCGCCACTCAAGGCCTCCACCATAAGCCGTCTGCTGGTGGACCTGAACCGCTCCGTTGGTCACCGCAACCTCCATATGGAGACCATTCGCCGGCTACCGGCCGCCGTTCGGCAGGAAATCGTCGAACACTATTATCAACCCTACCGTATCGAAGCGGAGCAACTCATCGCACAGGAAATTGCCCGGCTGGGCAGCGTCGTCCACATTTCCTGTCACAGTTTCACTGACGTTCTCGATGGCGTCGTGCGCCACACCGACATCGGCCTGCTCTATGACCCGGTGCGACCGGGCGAACGTGCCCTGTGCGCGCACTGGAAGTCTGTACTCAAGGCGTCAGCACCGGCCCTGGAAGTGCGTCGCAATTACCCGTATCAGGGTCGCAACGATGGATTTACGACGACCCTGAGGAAGAAATTCCCATCCGATGTCTATGTGGGTATCGAGCTTGAGCTTAATCAGAAACACCTTTCAGCTCCTGCCGGTCAATGGGCGCCGCTGCGGGAGATCATACTCTCCTCATTGGAGATGGCGCTCAGGGGCAATAAACGATGACGTCTCAGACCCTTACATTCCAGCCAGCCAGAGGTTCCCTGACATGATGATCCGCATTGGCTATGAACTGGTGTTCGAATGCCCCCAGCCGACACCGATGATCCTCACACTGAGGGTTCACCCCAGCCGGTTCCCGGACCTTCTTGTTGCCGACGACATGGTGGCAGAGCCGCCGGTCCCCATGTCGGACTATCGCGACAGCTACGGCAATCAGTGCGCGCGCATTGTCGCGCCACAGGGCATCCTGAAACTGTCTGCCGATGCCATTATCAACGACGATGGCCTGGCAGATGTCACCAATCCGGAAGCAGGGCAAACCGCGGTTGAACAACTGCCGGACGATACCCTGCTGTTTCTGCTGGGCAGCCGGTATTGTGAGACCGACCCGCTGATCGATACAGCCTGGCAGCTATTCAGCAACAATGTCAGCGGTTGGCGTCGGGTTCAGGCGATCTGCGATTACGTTCATAACCATATCGAGTTTGGTTACCAGCATGCACGAAATACGCGAACCGCATGGGAGGTTTTTGAAGAGAAAAAAGGCGTGTGCCGCGACTATGCACATCTTGCCATCGCGCTGTGCCGCTGTATGAATATCCCCGCCCGTTACTGTACCGGTTATCTGGGCGATATAGGCATACCTCCACCCTATGGGGAAATGGATTTTGCCGCCTGGTTCGAGGCCTACCTTGATGGACGGTGGTATATTTTCGATCCGCGCAACAACTCGCCCCGCATCGGCCGCATTCTTATTGCCCGCGGACGTGACGCGGCTGACGTGGCGATCAGCACCGCATTCGGATTCAATACCCTGAAATCATTCAAAGTATACACCGACGAGATCCTGGAGCGGGGACCCGCTGCGGGAGATTCCCGTCTGACCAATGGATCATCCCATTACTGAAATCCGGCGAGGCCAGCACGCCCCGCCCTGCAAAATGGAAAACCTCATTGCAGCGCCCGGTAACACGGACGTTGCAATGAGGAACCTGTCGGAGCTTTCTCATACCTCCTGTATTCTGTGTAGCTACTGCACTTTTACCGTCGCGCCGGGATGGCTCAGAAGTTGTAACCCAGACCCACAGTGTAAGCCCAGGCGCCATCGTCCTGAAACGCATCGGCCGCATCACTGGTGCTACTGAAAAGGAACTGGTACTCGACACGGGCGAGGAAATAAGTCTTCGCCAGTACGTAATACTTCAGGCCGGTTTCCAAACCCGCAAAGGCGGTGTCCTTGACGCCGTCACCGTAGATACCCCCGAGGCTGGCGCCGATGAACGGCCGCGCGCGATCAGTGAGGAACTGATAATTAACGTAGCCACGGGTTGAGCCGTTCCAGAAGTCATTGGAAAGGTCCTCACCTTCGATATCGGCATAATTGATGCTTTGCCGAACACCGGCAACGACCGCATCCCGCAGATACCATCCCAGGTCAGCGGACACGCCGATACTGGAACTGTCGAAGTCCTGGTCGCTGCTGCCCGTTCCTGAAAGGGAGAATTCCCGATCGCCCTGTTCAGGGCCGAAATTTGACGTTTGGGCGGTTGCTGCCATCGGCAATGCACCGAGAAGACAGAGAGTAATTGCCGCAGTTTTGACTCTGTTCATAAGAAGCTCCTTGCTTGCATTCTTCGAACTGCATTTCCGAATTACGCCAGCAGGTAACTGGCGTGGATTGTGGCGCAGCGGATAACAGGGCATTGAGCCCAACACGAGCGCACCCTCTCAGGATCGGCGCCACCCTGCTCAGCTGTCTGTACGTAAGCGCACACAGGGCTGTGTTCCGGCGGCAGCCAGCGGCGGCCTGAGGACACAAATCGCCACCTGAAATGACAGCCACTCGGTTCGACACCGCACCGAATCGGCTGCGAAATTCAACTAGCTTGTAGACATACTCTGCGGCCACATCCGTTCGTGGCTGACGGCAGAGTGCCAATAAAACAAAGACCTGGAGAACAAATCATGAACAAAACCCCTACAAAAGGCAGCCCGAGCGACGACAAGAGAAAAACCGGGAAGGATGACGAACTGACCGACGAGGAGCGCAATCAGGACCAGGGAAAATCCGGAAAGCACGGCAACAAGAGCGGTGGCACTGTCCTGGGCGATATCAATGACGACTCCAAAAAGAAATAACAGCGACTGATGCCGCCGGATGCTGAGCGTGACTGATCCGTCTGAATGAGGGCTCAGTGCGACAGCGAACCGACTGGCCAGGTTTCCAGGCGTATTCTGGAAGCTCATCCTGAGTTCCGGATGTAAAGGAGATTCAGTTTCCCCACCGCTAATGCAACCGGGGAAGAAGCGCTTTGATGAAGCGATGAAAATGGACATTCTGTCCGATTGACGGACCCGATTCGAAGGAGAACAAGATGAAAAAATTACATTCACTGGCCTTTTACGCACTGATCGCACCCGCCATGACCCTGGGTGCAAGTTCTGTCCTGGCCCAGCAATCTACTGGCGGCGCGGATGAGCGGCAACAGCAGAGCACTCAGCGTGACCAGACCAAGGGTGCAATGGAGTCCAAATCCCGGACTTCCGCAAGTGAAAGGAAAATGGACAATTCGTCTCGTATGCAGAGCCGGAACTTCCTGGACGCGGGTCCGGTTGATGGCGCACACGCCAGCAACCTGATCGGTGCTGAAGTCAAAACTGCAGGTGATGAGGACGTGGGCTCAGTCCAGGATCTGATCATTGATGCGGACGGTCAGGTAGTTGCGATCGTCATCGGTGTCGGTGGATTCCTGGGTATGGGCGAGAAAGATGTAGCCATTGGCTGGGATCACGTGACCCGGTCAGGCGCTGCTGATGAGCAGGACCTGCGCATCGACATGACTCGTGAGGAACTGCAGGCGGCACCTGAGTTCCAACAGGAAGATTGATTTCCGAAGTATCATTTATCCTGTGAACAAAGACGGCAGGGGCGAAAGCCTCTGCCGTTTCCATGTCCGGGGTCCGGGCAGCCTGTGGCATCCGTGGCATTCCGGAACCACCAGAACTCAGAACCTGCGCTTTTCTTCGCTGGTACTGGCCTCGGAATGGCCGGTCAGATCGTTTGCGAGATACACCCTGGCCGGTGTTGTTGAGAGCTGAGGGTCGGCGCCGATGGCCAGCACATTCTCTTCACCACCGCGTCCGTAGAGTTGCCTTACACCCTTCAGGTCGCCCGGCTGAAGTTCAGCAAAATCTTCAGTGTAGCGAAAGCCCATCAGTTGCCCTGAAGGTCCAGGGTGGTCCAGGCCGATGGCATGACCAATCTCATGAATCAGGGTGTAGCGGATGTCATAAACATCCTTGTCTCCGTCAAATCCGACCTTCCACCGGTGTTCAGGGTTCAGGCACACCAGCGACTGCCTGATACTGCCGACACTCCCCTCCGGATCGGGCGCGAAGTCGACATTGGCGAAGGCCCGGCCCCGGGGCTGGCCCTGAGCACCGAGCACAATATCGGCATCGCGGGCATTGTCGACCCGATAGAAAGACAGATCAGCCGCACGCTCCCAGACCCGAAATGCCGCTGCCGTCTCCAGCACCAGGGTGTCAAAGGAGAGATCCTGCCCGGAGAGCAGTTTCATCGGTGCCAGCACACCACAGTTGCGTGCATCATCGAAATTCAGCGTCTCGTCAGCAAAGGCATAGCTGATGCTGGCTCCCACGCCTAAGGTCTGATCGCCCCACTTGACCTTATAGCCGTCCAGTTCGAGCAACCTATACCCCCCGGCACCGTCTGCAGCAGCCAGAGGCAACGTCAATGACAGGAGAGCGACCAGAACTGGCCATTGTGTAAAAAGGCGTGCACCCAAGACTGCTCGCACTGCGTTCTCCGAACAGAGATACCCGAAAGCACTGGAATCTCTCCAGACGCAATGCTTTAGCCGCGAGAGGAGATTCCGGTACAGGACAACAACCAGGTGCGTTGCCGCACTGACACAGCTTCCGATGAGAGCCACACCAAACAAGGAGGATCATGCCTCGCAATTTGCGGGTTCTGACTGTGTCGATCTACTCCGGAACGTTACTGGCGAGGAGGGGTGGATGTCTGTAGTAAAAATGTTACGACCAGATGCGAACGCCAGGGTCTGGTCGCAGGGGGCTTCCGCAACAGGCGACCCGACTATCGGGAAATCAAAAAAGCCCGCTATCAAGCGGGCCTGGAGAAATGCTCAGCAATCATGTGCCCTGTACTACGGGCGGGTGGTCACTCCCACTCGATCGTAGCCGGCGGCTTCGAGGAAATATCGTAGGTAACCCGGGACACGCCGGAGATCTCGTTGATGATCCGGTTCGACACGGTTTCCAGCAGATCGTAGGGCAGGTGCGCCCAACGTGCTGTCATGAAGTCGATGGTTTCCACCGCTCGCAGGGCAATCACGTATTCGTAGCGGCGGGCATCCCCCACCACACCGACGGATTTGACCGGCAGGAACACCGCGAAGGCCTGACTGGTCTTGTGGTAGAAGTCCGCCCGGTGCAACTCCTCCAGGAAGATGGCGTCCGCCCTGCGCAGAATTTCGGCGTATTCCTTTTTCACTTCACCCAGAATGCGAACACCCAGACCGGGGCCCGGGAACGGGTGGCGGTAAACCATGTCGTAGGGCAGGCCCAGTTCCAGACCGATCCTGCGCACTTCATCCTTGAACAGCTCCCGCAGCGGCTCTACCAGCTTGAGCTTCATGGTTTCCGGCAGGCCACCCACGTTGTGGTGGGACTTGATGACATGGGCCTTGCCGGTTTTGGAGGCAGCGGATTCGATCACGTCCGGGTAGATAGTGCCCTGGGCCAGCCAGTTCACGTCCTGGATTCGGGTGGCTTCGGCATCAAACACTTCGATAAAGGTATTACCGATAATCTTGCGCTTCTGCTCCGGGTCATTGACCCCTTCGAGCCGTGACAGGAACAGATCTTCGGAGTCTGAGCGGATGACCTTGACACCCATGTTACGGGCGAACATGTCCATCACCTGATCGCCTTCGTGCAACCGCAGCAGGCCGTTGTCCACGAACACACAGGTCAGCTGATCACCGATAGCCCGGTGCAGCAGTGCGGCTGTAACCGAAGAATCAACACCCCCGGACAGGCCCAGCAAGACTTTCTCGCTACCTACCTGTTCCCGGATCTGGCGTACCGCATCATCCACGATCCGCGCCGGCGTCCACAGGGCCTCACAGCGACAGATGTTGCAGATAAAGTGCTCGAGGATGCGCTGTCCCTGCAAGGTGTGGGTCACCTCCGGATGAAACTGGACGCCGTACAGATGGCGACTGACATCCTGCATAGCAGCAACCGGAGCGCTCTCGGTGGACGCCAGCAATTCAAAGCCTGCCGGCATGGTGACCACCTTGTCACCGTGGCTCATCCAGACATCCAGCAGGGCGTCGCCCTGAGCGGTCAGGTGGTCCTTGATGTCATTGAGCAAGGGACCCTCGGCCCGTACCTTGACCTGAGCGTAGCCAAATTCACGTTTATCAGAACTGGCCACCTTGCCACCCAGCTGTTCTGCCATGGTCTGCATGCCGTAGCAGATACCCAGTACCGGAATACCCCGGTCAAACAGCCCTTCCGGCGCCCGTGGGCCGCCCAGCTGGGTAACGGATTCCGGGCCACCGGCAAGTACAATGCCTTTGGGATTGAACTCGTTCAGTTCATCCTCGGTAATGTCGAACGCCCTGATCTCGCAATACACACCAATTTCCCGCACCCGGCGCGCAATCAGCTGGGTGTACTGGGAGCCAAAATCAAGAATCAGAATGCGGTGATCATGAATGTTCTGGGACATGGGTTCCTCAAATCACAAGTAGAAACGGCCCCGGAGGGGCCGTGTTCCAGACTGGCCTGATCAGCCAATTCGGTAGTTCGGTGCTTCCTTGGTGATCGTCACGTCGTGAACGTGGCTCTCACGCATGCCGGCGTTGGTGATGCGGACGAACTCGGGACGGGTCCGCATGGTTTCCATGTCGGCACTGCCGGTGTAACCCATGGAAGCCCGCAGGCCACCCATCAGCTGATGAACAATATTGCGCATGGGACCCTTGCAGGCAACACGCCCTTCGATGCCTTCCGGAACCAGCTTTTCGACACCTTCGCTGGCGTCCTGGAAATAGCGGTCGCTGGACCCCTGGCCCATGGCGCCTAACGAGCCCATGCCACGGTAAGCCTTGTAACTACGGCCCTGATACAGCTCCACTTCACCGGGTGATTCGTCGGTGCCCGCCAGCAGACTGCCCACCATGACACTGGAGGCGCCGGCCGCAATGGCTTTGGCAATATCACCGGAAAAACGGATGCCGCCGTCGGCAATCAGGGGTATACCCCGGTCACGGAGGGCATCAGCCACATTGGACACCGCTGAAATCTGCGGAACACCAATACCGGCGACAATGCGCGTGGTACAGATGGAGCCGGGGCCAATACCAACCTTCACTGCATCGGCACCTGCGTCGGCAAGAGCAATGGCGGCATCGGAGGTGGCAATGTTGCCGCCCACCACCTGAACATCCGGATAGGTTTGCTTGATCCAGCGGACCCGCTCGATGACGCCCACCGAGTGACCATGGGCGGTATCCACCACAATCACATCAACTCCTGCCTCGACCAGGGCGGCAACCCGGGCTTCAGTGTCGCCACCGGTACCTACGGCCGCGCCTACCCGAAGCCGGCCCTGATCATCCTTGCAGGCCCTGGGATAATCCTTGGCCTTCTGGATATCCTTGACGGTGATCAGTCCCCGCAATTCAAAGCTGTCGTTCACCACCAGAACTTTTTCGATACGATGACGGTGCAGCAGCTCTTTCACCTGATCCAGGTCCGCACCTTCACGGACGGTGACCAGCTTTTCCTTGGGCGTCATGATGTCCGCAACCCGGGTATCAAGACGGCTTTCAAAGCGAATGTCCCGCCCGGTGACAATCCCCACCAGATCACGACCGGACACCACGGGCAAACCGGAAATCTTGTTGGCCAGGGTCAGATCGACCAGTTCACGAACGGTTGTGTCAGGGGTAACCGTAATAGGATCCTTGACCACACCGCTCTCGAACTTCTTGACCTTGCGCACCGCAGCCGCCTGCATTTCAGCGCTCATGTTCTTGTGCATGATGCCAATGCCGCCTTCCTGAGCCATGGCGATGGCCAGCTCGGCTTCAGTGACCGTGTCCATGGCAGCTGAAACCAGCGGAATGTTCAGGGTGATGCCTCGGGTAAGCTGAGTCTGAAGATTGACGTCCTTGGGCAGCACTTCAGAGTACCCGGGAACAAGTAGAACGTCGTCAAACGTGAGGGCTTCTTCGGCAATACGCAACATTGGGACCCGCCTTGTTTACATGCTGTGTTGAGGCACGGTTCTGAACCTTTCCGGGCCTTTGAACCCGGGGCCGGAAAAACCGGAAACCTTAATCGACCTATTATAAATTGGCGGGCCGGCACAGTAAACCGCGGTTCATGATTCCGGTGTTGCATCTTTTTGAATTTCCGTTACTTTTATCTTTCTTCTTTTTCGGTAAATGCGTACGGAAACAGGTCCGCTACGCTGGCATTCACCTGATCACCGCGTCTGATCACCGCACCAAGGGTCTGATATGTCTCAGCCAGTCGCCCCAGGACTCCTTCGCCCCCGCGCGCTGACGGTGAGCGAACTGAACCACCAGGCACGCCACCTGCTGGAAACCAGCTTCATGCAGGCCTGGGTGGAAGGCGAAATTTCAGGGTTATCGCGGCCCTCGTCCGGGCACTGGTATTTTTCCCTGAAAGATCAGCGCTGCCAGGTTCGTTGCGCCATGTTCCGGGGTTTTAATCAGCGGATCCGGGAAATCCCGAAGGAAGGCGATCTGGTCAGGGTCCGGGGCAAGGTCAGCCTGTATGAAAACCGGGGGGATTTTCAGCTGATAGCTGAGCACATGGAGCCCGCAGGCCTGGGGGCACTGCAGCAGGCGTTTGAGGCGCTCAAGGCCCGCCTGCAGGCGGAGGGGCTGTTTGCGGTCGAGCGCAAGAAGCCTATTCCTGACACCCCACGGCACATTGGCGTGGTAACCTCCGCTACCGGTGCCGCCATTCATGACATTCTCACGGTGCTGGCCCGGCGCTGTCCGGCCATTCCGGTCACCCTCTACCCCACGTCGGTTCAGGGTACAGCGGCTACGGCTGAAATTGTCGCCGCCATCGCCCGCGCGGTGCGCCATAACCGCGCGGATGTGCTGATTATTGGTCGCGGCGGCGGCTCTCTGGAGGATCTCTGGTGCTTTAACGAAGAGTCCGTGGCCCGGGCCATCGCCGAATGTCCCATTGCCACGGTCAGCGCGGTCGGTCATGAGGTGGATGTGACCATTGCCGATTTTGTAGCGGATCTGCGGGCACCGACACCCTCCGCTGCGGCAGAGAAAATCTCCCCCGACCAGACCGCCTGGCTGCGCCAGCTCAGTGAATACCAAAGACAACTGAGGCTGGCCCTGGCCCGCACACTTCGTCAGCAGCAGAGCCAGTTACAACACCTGCAGGCCCGCTTGCGGGACCCCCGCCGCGAGCTGCAGGAAAAAGCCCAGCGGCTGGATGATCTTGAGCGGCGGCTGAGTCAGGTCATTGTCCAGCTGGTCAGCCAGCGCCGGATCCGACTGAGTAACCTCGATCAGCGCTTGCAGTCCCGGCCACCCTCGCGCCAGCTCACAGAGCACCAACACGCCCTGGATCGCCTGCGGCAACAGATGGAACAGGCCCTGAACCGGCGGCTTGAGAAACTTGCTGAACGTGCGCACCACGCCAGCCACACCCTGCACACCGTCAGCCCACTGGCCACCCTGGGACGCGGCTATGCCATCGTCTCCACCGACCAGCAACCGGTGGTTCGCCGTTCCGACAGCCTCAAGGCCGGTGACAGGATCAACGCACGCCTTGGTAACGGCTCGGTCAGTGCCACGGTCACGGCCACTCACCCGGAGCAGAAAACCTTGATCGGGGACAATTAGACGGACGCTCCCGGTTTGCTTTAGCCTTTGGTCTACTTCCGCTTCTGGCCAAACCCCTTAAAGTCAGCGACAGTACTTCTACAAAAACAACAGACCTGACCAAGGATAAAAGGTGGACCTATGGACTACCCGTCAGAATTTCGCCGTTCCATCGATCAGCCAGAAGCCTTCTGGCGCGACAAGGCGGCCTGTATCGACTGGATACGGCCTCCGGAAGATATCTGGAAAGCCACCGAGAACGGCCATGGCCAGTGGTTTCCCGATGGCCTGATCAATACCAGTGACGTCGCCCTGGACGCCAACATCCGCGCCGGCCGTGGTGATCAGACCGCTCTGATTTACGACTCTCCGGTGACCGGCACTGGCCGCAGCTACACCTACAAAGAGCTGACCCGGGAGGTGGCTCTGTTTGCCGGCGCGCTGCAGGCACAGGGAATCGCCAGGGGTGACCGGGTCATCATCTACATGCCGATGATTCCGGAGGCCGCCATTGCCATGCTGGCCTGCGCCCGGATCGGCGCCATTCACTCGGTGGTGTTCGGTGGTTTTGCCCCCCACGAGCTGGCGGTGCGTATCAATGACGCCCAACCGAAGGCCATTGTCACCGCGTCCTGCGGCATTGAAGTGGCCAAGGTCATTCCCTACAAGCCGCTGGTGGACAAAGCCATCACCGAAGCGGACCACAAGCCGGACCTTTGCATTGTCTTCCAGCGCCCCCAGGTGACCGCCGAACTGCAGGCTGGCAGAGACTTTGACTGGTCAACCCTGGTCGCCGCTGCGGATCCAGCAGATCCGGTTCCGGTGGCGGCAACTGATCCGCTTTACATCCTGTATACCTCTGGCACCACCGGCAAGCCCAAAGGCGTGGTTCGTGACAACGGCGGTCATGCGGTTGCCCTCCGGTACAGCATGGAGCTGGTCTATGGCGCAGGTCCCGGCGACGTGTTCTGGGCGGCTTCAGATGTAGGCTGGGTGGTTGGTCACAGCTATATTGTCTACGGCCCTCTGTTCATGGGCTGCACCACCATTCTTTACGAAGGCAATGAAAACCCCGGATGCCGGGGCTTTCTGGCGGGTCTGCCAAGATCACAAGGTCAACTATCTGTTTACCGCACCGACAGCCTTCCGGGCCGTGCGCAAAGAGGATCCGGAAGCAGACCAGCTGGCAAAGTACGATGTCAGTTCCCTCAAACGGCTGTTTCTTGCCGGTGAAAGACTGGATCCGTCGACCTACGAGTGGCTGAAGGAACACACCGGACTGCCGGTACTGGACCACTGGTGGCAGACGGAAACCGGCTGGGCCATCTGCTGTAATCCGGTCGGAATTGAACAGATGCCCACCAAACCGGGCTCGGCAACCTACCCTGCACCGGGCTACAACGTGCAGATCATTGATGGCCACGGACGTCAGGTAGGGTTCGGCGAACAGGGTCAGGTGGCGGTAAAACTGCCGTTACCGCCGGGCTGTCTGAGCACGGTATGGGGTGATGATGACCGCTTCCGGAAAACCTACCTTGACCCCGCACCCGGTTTCTACAGTTCCGGCGATGGCGGCTTTCTGGACGAAGATGGCTACGTCTTCATCATGGGCCGCACCGACGACGTCATCAATGTGGCGGGTCACCGTTTATCCACCGGCGAAATGGAGGAAGTGGTTGCCTCTCACCCCGCGGTTGCAGAATGTTGTGTCGTAGGCGCCAGCGATGAGCTACGGGGGCAGATTCCTGTCGGTCTGGTGCTGCTCAAGGACGGCGCCACCATCGACCAGGACGAACTGGAGGAGGAGCTGGTGGAAATGGTACGCGACAAGATCGGGGCCATCGCCTGCTTCCGGCGGGCCATGGTGGTCGATCGTCTGCCCAAGACCCGCTCCGGCAAAATCCTGCGCCGGGTGATCCGGCAGATTGCCGACGGTGAGGAGTATGCGGTGCCATCCACCATCGACGACCCGGCCATCCTGGACGAAATCAGTGAGCGTTTCCGGGTCGGCCCGACCAGGTGAGCAAGCCGGAAAAAACAGGGTAATTCCAGCAGACCGACAACATAAAGACGCCAGTTAACTGATTTAAAACGGGAAACGTCAAACTAATAAGCTTGTTAAAAAGCCATTGACGCTCCCATAACTCGGTCTATACTGAAATTTGCTGCGAATTGACAGCGGTATCACGAGAATGCATTTCAGCGGTCTGCTTAAGGGCTCTTCGTTGCTCCTCTTCTCCGTACTTACTGCCAGTTCCCGGCGATCAGTCCGCCCCTTGGAGGCGGGCACGAAGGTCCCGTGAGGGCAAACGTTTAGAAACACAGGAAAGATTCATGTCCGATACAAAAACAGGCCACGTGAAGTGGTTCAATGAGTCCAAAGGCTTTGGCTTCATCGCTCAGGACGGCGGCACCGATGTATTTGTGCACTACAGTGCCATCAACTCCAGTGGATTCCGTACCCTGACCGAAGGCCAGCAGGTACAGTTCACCGTTACTCAGGGCCCGAAAGGTCCCCAGGCGGAAAACGTAACGCCCATGTGACGTTATAGTTCCGGCCATTGCCCCTCACGGGCTTTGGACATCAGAAAAGCCGGCGTTTGCCGGCTTTTCTGTTTGCGCTGACCGGTCACTCAGATCGCTGGTTCCGTTGCCTTCCTTGCCGACGCAACCTGCCGGGCCCTGGCCGAGCCCACTGCAGACAACAGCGCCTGCAGGGTGGCCGAAGTGGTGTCCTCTGCCAGTGACGCCGCACTGTAGACCTCACCGTTCACCACAATGCGAATACAGGCCAGGGCATTGGCACTGGTGCCCTCTCCCAGGGCGAACTCATCGTAGGCTTCTACCGACAGGCTCAGATCATGGGCATCCTGAAGCGCAGAGGCTACCGCCTCAACTGCTCCCAGGCCACGCCCTTTGAGTTCGACTGCGGGTGTACCGTAGCTGACCACGGCCTGCACACCCTCCTGGTCCCGGTGCAGATCATAGGTGCTGAGACGCCACTGATCCTCCACTTTCAGATAGCGGTCTTCAAACAGCCGGTGAATGGTGAGGGAGTCGATCTCGCCACCGTTGACCTCCGCTTCGCGCTGAACGCACTGACTGAATTCGATCTGCAGCCAGCGCGGCAGGCTGATGTTGTAATCCCGCTCCAGAATATAGGCGACGCCGCCCTTGCCGGACTGGCTGTTGATCCGCACCACTTCTTCATAGCGCCGCCCGAGATCTCTGGGATCGATGGGCAGATAGGCCACATGCCAGGGGTCCCCCTCGCCGCGAAACGCCAGGCACTTGCGGATGGCGTCCTGGTGGCTGCCGGAGAAGGCGGTGAACACCAGCTCGCCGGCGTAAGGGTGCCGGGGATGGGTGGCGATCTCGGTGCAGGCTTCCACCACATCGGTAATCTCAGCCATGCCGGACAGGTCCAGTTTCGGATCAATACCCTGGCTGTACAGGTTCATGGCCATGGTGACCAGGTCCATGTTGCCAGTGCGCTCACCATTACCCATCAGGGTACCCTCAACCCGGTCGGCGCCCGCCATGACGGCAAGCTCGGCAGCAGCCACACCGCAGCCCCGGTCGTTATGGGTGTGCACACTGATGCGGACATGTTCCCGGTTGCGGATGTTGTCACAGATCCACTCAATCTGATCGGCAAACACGTTCGGCGTGGCCATTTCCACGGTGGCCGGCAGATTGATGACCACCTGCTGGCCCTGGTCCGGACGCCAGACATCGGTTACGGCATCAATGACTTCTGCTGCGTAATCCAGCTCGGTGCCGGTAAAGCTCTCCGGGGAGTACTGGAAGGTCCACTCGGTGTCCGGGTAACGCTCCGCAATATCCTTCACCAGCTGTGCGCCATTGACCGCAATCTGCTTGATGCCCTCCCGGTCCATGCCAAAGACCTGCTCCCGCTGCACCGTAGAGGTGGAATTGTAGACGTGCACAATGGCCCGTTTTGCCCCTTCC
>NZ_CAXBDN010000018.1:0-29745 GCF_963974375.1 uncultured Marinobacter sp. | reverse complement strand
TGATGGATTCAATATTGATGCCGTGCTCACTGAGAATGGAGGCGACCTTGGCCAGCACCCCCGGACGATCCAGGGCCTGAATACGCAGGTAATAGGCTGACTGGATATTTTCCATGGGCAGCACATCGAGGTTATCCATGGCTTCCGGTCCGAAGCCCAGATAGGGCACACGGTAGCCACCACCGGAGGTGATCGAGCGCGTCACATCGACGATATCGGCAATCACCGCTGAACCCGTCGCTTCAGCGCCTGCACCAGGCCCGTAGTACATGGTCTGACCAACCGCATCACCGTCCACCAGAATGGCGTTCAGAACGCCGTCGACCTGGGCAATGAGGTGACTTTGCGGTACCAGCGTCGGGTGAACCCGAAGCTCGATACCATTCTCACGGCGACGGGCAATGCCCAGATGCTTGATACGGTAACCCAGTAGTTCGGCATGGGCGATATCGTAAGGCGTCAGGCGGGAAATACCTTCGGTGTAGGCGCGATCAAACTGGAGCGGAACGCCAAAACTGGCCGATGCCATGATGGTCAGCTTGTGGGCAGCGTCAACACCTTCGACGTCGAAGGTAGGATCTGCTTCGGCATAGCCAAGATCCTGGGCTTCCTTCAGCACTTCCGCGAACTCGCGCCCCTTGCGCATTTCGGTAAGGATGTAGTTGCCGGTGCCGTTAATAATGCCGGCCAACCAGTCAATACGATTGGCGGATAACCCTTCCCGCAACGCCTTGATTACCGGGATGCCACCCGCGACACCGGCCTCATAGGCGACGATGACACCGGCCTTTTCGGCCGCTTCAAAAATCTCGTTGCCGTGCACGGCAATCAGTGCCTTGTTGGCAGTGACCACATGCTTGCCGGCAGCAATGGCGGCGAGTACCAGCTCACGGGCGGTCTCGTAGCCACCGATCAGCTCCACCAGGATATCGATGTCCGGATCATTGACCACGTCAAAGACATCGTTGCTGAAGGGAATGTCGCCAAGGTCAATATCATCACGCAACCGTCGGGTTGCCACCCGCGCCGTGCGAATGCGACAGCCGGCCCGACCAGCAATCAGGCTGGCATTACGTGCCAGCACATTAAATGTTCCGCCACCGACGGTGCCCAGTCCGCAGATTCCGACCCTGACTTCTTTCAAGCTTCCACCTCAATGCCCGATGAATGATTTGGGCCGCATAGTATACCGATTAGCACAATAACGCACACCACCAGAGAGGCTCGGGGGCATCAGTGGCTGATCAGTATGCCCGCCCGATGAATCATAACAGCCCGAGACTCCGCGCAAGCTGATCAGCCGGAACGTACCCGCGTACCATATTGCCGTCCTCAAGCAGAATTGCCGGAGTGCCGGTGACGCCAACCTGACTGCCAAGCTGGAACTGCTCAGCGACGGGGTTTTCGCAGCTGATGTCCGGCACCTGCCGGCCACCTTTCGCTTCATTCATGGCGGCAACCTGATCGTCAGAACACCACACCGACTCATACTTTACAAACGAGGGCGTATCAGGACCTGAACGGGGGAAGCCGTAGTAATTGACGGTGATACCCAGCTCATTAAGCCGCGGCACATCGTCATGAAACTTGCGGCAATAGGGACAGTCGATATCGGTAAACACACTGATGGACGCTTTTTCATTGCCCTCTGCCGGATAACGAATGACACCATTCTCTGCAAACGCTGCCATGGTCTCGACCCGCTTCGCGGCACGGGAACGTTCGGTCACGTTTTCGATGCCGCCATCTGTCACCTGCAGCAGCTCACCGGCCAGAATGTAATTGCCATCCGGCGTCGCGTAGATCATGTCGCGGTTGTTGGTTTCCACCTCGTAAAGACCCGGAGCGGCGGACTCCCGCACGGCTTTCACCTGAAGCCCGGGCACGATGCCGGTCAGTTTCTCGGTTATCACCTGCTCCGGTGAATCAGCCATTGCGGGAACACTGACAGCCAATGCCAGACCGGCCATCAGACCTGCGACACGACCCTGTACAATTTTGATGTGATTAATCATGAAACATCCTGCAAGAGAAAAGGATAAGTAAGACAGCTTGATACGAGACCGTCAGTAAACCAGAGCCGGCAATCCGGCACAATCTACCGCCACGTAATGTGTGAAAGCGACCCACCCGGGTCACCAGACTGCACCAATGGCAACGCAATCAGTGGTTGAGGCTGAGACTCACAACCACCGGGAAAGTTCAGCCGCACCACGGCAGAGGAAGTCATTCAGCCTCTTGGATGATGGGCCTGGTGGAGTTCCTGCAGCCGCTGACGGGCAACGTGAGTGTATATCTGGGTGGTAGAAAGATCGGCGTGCCCCAGCAACATCTGGACGACCCGCAGATCTGCACCGTGATTCAACAGATGTGTGGCAAAGGCGTGGCGCAGCGTATGCGGCGACAGTTTCTTGCTGACACCGCAGCGCCGGGCATAAAGGCGAATGCGGTACCAGAACGCCTGACGGGTCATGGCAGTGCCGCGGTTCCCCGGAAAAAAGTCATCAGAACGGTGCCCCCGCAGCAATTCACTGCGGGCATCCTTCATGTACCGAAGCAACCAGTCCACGGCTTCTTCGCCCATGGGCACCAGGCGTTCCTTATCGCCCTTCCCGACTATACGAACCACGCCCTGACGCAGGTTGACCTGGTCCACTCTCAGACTGACCAGCTCTGATACCCGCAGGCCGCACCCGTACAGAATTTCCATCATGGCCCGGTCACGAAGCTCCAGAGCCGGATTCTCGCACCGGGCGCCCAAAGGTTCAGACAGCAGGGCTTCGACATCCGCCTCAGAAAGACTGTCCGGCAAGCGCCGGGGGAGTCGCGGACTTTCAATCCGTAACGTCGGATCTTCCGGAATCAGTTTCTCCCGCAGCAGATAACGATAGAAACGTCGCATTCCGGACAGACGGCGGGCGGCCGTAGCGTTCTTGTGACCGGTCATGAAGGCCGAAGCAATCCATGCCAGCAGATCTTCCCGCGCGGCTTCCCTGAGCGCCGGCGCCTGCGGGCGCTCCCCCAGCCACAGCGACAACTGCCGGAGGTCACTGCCATAGGCCTGCCGGGTTTTTTCGCCTAGCCCGTCTTCCAGCCAGAGCGCATCCAGAAACCGCTGAATCAGATCCTGGTCTGCCACCCTGATGGGATCAGTCGCATGCCGTTTATCCATGACGCTTACGCCTCAATTGCAGAAACCCTGCCCCAGAAAGCGCCAAACAACCCACGCCAGAACGCAGAAAGGCAGCCGAAGCTGCCTTTCTGACACATCCGTACTCCTGCACTGCAAGGAGTCGGGCGGGGCTCAGCCCAGCTTTTCCTTGATGCGGGCTGCCTTACCAGACAGATCGCGAAGGTAGTAAAGCTTGGCCTGACGAACGTCACCACGACGCTTCACGCTGATGCTGTCGATCAGCTTGGAGTGAGTCTGGAAGGTACGCTCAACACCAACGCCGTAGGAAATTTTCCGCACGGTGAAGGAGGAGTTCATGCCACGGTTACGCTTGCCGATAACAACGCCTTCAAACGCCTGCAGACGCTCGCGGTTGCCTTCAGTTACGCGAACCTGGATAACCACGGTATCGCCCGGTGCAAAGGCCGGGATTTCCCGGGTCATCTGCTCGTTTTCAATCTGACTGATGATGTTGTTCTTGCCGCTCATCGCAATGCGCTCCTGATACTCAATCTATCAATGCCCTGATTATTCAGTGGCACCCGATTCGTTTAAAATCTCATCCAGCAGCTCACGCTCCTGGTCTGTCAACACCCGCTGTTCCAGCAGGTCGGGGCGTCGCTCCCGGGTTCGCTTCAGCGACTGCTTGAGCCGCCAACGCCGGATCTGTTCGTGGTGCCCACCCAACAGGACATCCGGTACCACCAGACCTTCATAGACTTCAGGCCGGGTGTAGTGCGGACAATCCAGCAAGCCATCGGCAAAGGAATCCTGCTCAGCTGACTGAGCATGACCCAGCGCACCGGGAACGAGGCGGGTAACCGCATCAATCACTGCCATGGCAGCAAGTTCGCCGCCGGACAGCACGAAGTCTCCCAGCGACACCTCCCGATCGACCTCCGTCAGGATCAGGCGCTCGTCGATGCCTTCATAACGGCCGGCCACCAGAATCAGGCTGTCCTGTGACGCCAGAGACTCCACTACTGCCTGATTCAGCCGCTCGCCCTGGGGCGAGAGATACACCACGCACGCCTTGCCTGGCGCCTCGCTGCGAGCTGCATGAATCGCATCCCGTACCGGCTGGATCTTCATCAGCATACCGGGGCCGCCGCCATAGGGCCGGTCGTCCACGGTACGATGGCGATCGTGGGTATAATCCCGCGGGTTCCAGCTTCTGAACGTCAGAAGACCATCACGTGCGGCCCTGCCGGTAATCCCATAGTCCGTTACGCTGCTGAACATCTCGGGAAACAGGCTGACTGCGCCAATCCACACCGGTCAGTACTCCGGGTCCCAGTCCACCACCATGCGTCCGGCCGCCAGATCCACCTTCTGAACAACCTGCTCAGGAAGGTAGGGCACCAGACGTTCACGCTGATCGATGGAAGCCTCGGTCGATCTCACTACCAGTACATCATTCGCACCGGTTTCGATCAGATGATGCACCACACCAAGGCATTCGCCTTCAACCGTTTCCACCTGCAAACCTTCGAGCTGATACCAGTAATACTCCCCTTCGGGCAGTACTGGCAGCTCCTCAGTCGGCACATGAATCTCGGCCCCTGAGTACAAAAGGGCCTGATCACGGTCTGAAATTCCTTCGAGCTGAACCACGATCCCCTGGCCTTGCCGGCGACCGTTGATCACCTCCACCGGTATCCGCTTACCGTCCAGCAACAAAGTCCACTGGTGATAATTCAGAATACCTTCACGGGGTTCGGTGAAAGAAAAAACCTTCAGCCAACCCTGAACCCCAAAAACCGAGGTTATGCGCCCAACCACAGTTTCCTGCGAACGCTGTGTCATGGCCTTACCCCGGTCCTGAAGCCTGATTACTCAGCCGTGGTCTTCAGCAGCTGGGCAACGCGATCACTGGTCTGAGCACCCTGGCCCACCCAGAAATCAACACGATCGCGATCAACGCGAAGACGCTCTTCCTGACCACGGGCAACCGGGTTGAAGAAACCGACACGCTCAATGAAACGTCCGTCACGGGCCTTGCGGCTGTCAGTGACTGTCAGATGGTAGAACGGGCGCTTCTTGGAGCCACCACGAGCCAAACGGATTGTAACCATTTCGACCAATATCCTGTTCAGTTAAACGAACTTTGTACGTTTCGTGCCAGCCGGAAAGGCGTCTGCACGAATACCCATACTCGAAAGGGGCGCTATTCTATGCTAAAACCCCGGCAAAGAAAACAGGGAGTGTGTCCCGATTTCTACATACGACCGAATGGTGGCATTCCGCCACCGCCGCCGGGCGGCATCATACCCTGAACGCCACGCATCATGTTGGCCATGCCGCCCTTTTTTCCGAACTTTTTCATCATTTTCTGCATCTGCTTGTGCTGCTTCAGTAGCCGGTTCACATCCTGGATCTGGGTCCCTGAACCGGTGGCAATCCGACGCTTGCGTGAATTATTGATTGAGTCCGGGTAGCGGCGCTCCTTCGGGGTCATGGAACAGATGATCGCTTCCATCTGGCCGAAAGTCTTGTCGTTGACCTGCTTCTGGGCGACCTGGGCCATCTGCCCCATGCCCGGCAGCTTGTCCAGCAAGCCACCGATACCACCCATACTCTTCATTTGCTGAAGCTGGTCACGGAAATCCTCAAGATCAAACCCCTTGCCTTTCTTGATCTTGTTGGTGAGCTTGTCGGCTTTCTTTTTATCAAGCTTGCGCTCGGCTTCCTCTATAAGGGAAAGCACATCCCCCATACCCAGGATCCGGGACGCAACCCGGTCAGGGTGGAAAGGCTCCAGGGCGTCGGTCTTCTCGCCAACACCCATGAACTTGATGGGCTTGCCGGTAATATGACGCACCGACAGGGCGGCACCACCACGGGCATCGCCGTCCGTCTTGGTAAGCACGACACCGGTGAGCGGCAGGGCATCATTAAAAGCCTTGGCGGTGTTCGCAGCATCCTGACCGGTCATGGCGTCAACCACGAACAGGGTCTCCGCCGGGTTGACCGCCTTATGAAGACGCCCGATCTCGCCCATCATCTGCTCATCAACGTGCAGGCGACCTGCCGTATCGAGGATCAGTACATCAATGTGCCTCTTGCGGGCGGCATCAATCGCAGCCTCGGCAATGGCAACCGGGTCCTGTTCCGCGGTACTCGGGAAAAACTCCACGCCCACATCCTGGGCGAGGGTTTCCAGCTGACGGATCGCTGCCGGCCGGTAGACGTCGGCACTGACCACCATTACCGACTTCTTTTCCCGCTCTTTCAGCAGGCGTGCAAGTTTTGCCACGGTGGTAGTCTTACCCGCACCCTGCAGGCCGGCCATCATGATGACTGCCGGCGGGCGTACTGCCAGGTTGAGCTTTTCGTTGCCCGCGCCCATCACCTGTTCCAGCTCCTGCTGGACCACTTTCACGAAGACCTGGCCCGGGGTCAGGCTGCGCTGAACTTCCTGACCAACAGCACGGTCCCGGACACCATCGATAAAGGCTTTCACCACTGGCAGGGCAACATCCGCCTCCAGCAATGCCATGCGGACTTCCCGCAAGGTTTCCTTGATGTTGTCTTCGGTCAGCCTGGCCTGGCCGGAAATCTTTCTGAGACTGCCCGAAAGCCGGTCTGTCAGGTTCTCAAACATGATGATTTTCCATAGCCCTGATAAATTGGTTGCCTGATTGGCTTCTGCACAACGCCCTGATACGGACGTGACACAAGAGCTGTGCCGCAGCATAACTGGCTGAAACCGGTTGATTCCGGTTGCACAATCGCGACATTATAACCAGACTATCGCCCTGAAACGACCAGCCCGGAAAATTCAGTTCCCGCTGCCGCCAAACCCTGCCGGCGGGAATTGCCCACAACCCGGCCCACGAACCAGTAAGGACACCATGGGAACCCTGATTCTCGCAGTAACCACACTGTTCCTGTACAGCATCGGAACGGTGCTGCAGGCACTGAGTTTCCGGGGACGGGTGGCGGTCAGCAAGACCGTAATTACAGCGGTTGGCGCACTGGCACTCACCTCCCATGGCCTGATGCTGTGGCAATCCGCCTTCACCGAAGCCGCCGTCAACTTCAGCTTTTTCCAGAGCGCCCTGCTGATCTCCTGGCTGGTGGTCGCCCTGCTGCTTGGCCTCAGCCTGTACAAGCCGGTTCAGAGCCTGTTCCTGGGAGCCTATCCCCTGGCGATACTGGCGGTGGTCTTTTCATTGATGAGCCAGACCCCACCCCGCTTTATAGCCCGGGATGACTGGGGCATTCTGGCCCACATCGCACTGGCAGTCACGGCCTACAGCCTGTTTACGCTGGCCGCCGGCCAGGCACTGTTGTTATACCTTCAGAACCGTCAGCTCAAACACAACTACAACAGTGTACTGGTCCGCAACCTGCCGCCCCTGCAGACCATGGAGTCGCTGCTGTTCGAGCTGCTGTGGGCAGGCGTTATCCTGCTGGTATTCGCCATCACCACCGGTGCCATTTTTGTCAGTGACCTGTTTGCCCAGGATCTGGCCCACAAGACGCTGTTTTCCCTGGTTTCACTGGCGGTGTTCGTGTTCCTGCTGGTGGGCCGGCATACCATGGGCTGGCGCGGCCTGACCGCCAGCCGCTGGACCCTGGCAGGCTGCACGCTGCTGGCCATCGGATACTTTGGCAGCAAATTCGTACTTGAACTGGTATTCCTGCGGGGCAGCTGAGCCCCGGCAATCTTGACAGGCACCGCCCCCGGCCCTATGTTCGCCACTTATTCGCAACAGAAGGACACCACCTCTTGAACGAGGTTTCGCTTACCGCTCTTTTCGTGCTGCTGGCCGGCCTTATTGTTCTGTCCGGTTTCTTTTCCAGCTCGGAAACCGGAATGATGTCGCTCAATCGGTACCGCCTCAAACATATGGCCAAAAACGGCCATCGTGGTGCAAAGCGGGCCCAGGGACTGCTCAAACGAACTGATCAGCTGATCGGGGTCATCCTGATCGGCAACAATTTCGTCAACATATTTGCATCGGCGATCGCCACGGTTATCGCCATTCGTATCTGGGGTGATGCGGGCATAGCCATTGCCACTGTGCTGCTGACCATTGTTATCCTGATTTTCGCAGAAGTTACGCCAAAGACCCTGGCCGCCCTGTTCCCCGAAAAAATCGCCTTCCCGGCCAGCTACATTCTGGGGCCACTCCTCAAAATCCTTTATCCGGCCGTCTGGTTCGTCAATCTGTTTACCGGTGTCATTCTGAAGGTGCTGCGGGTTTCCGCTGACCATGGCAGCAGCGAACACCTGTCACGGGAGGAGCTACGCACCCTGGTCAATGAGGCCGGAGCCCTGATCCCGTCCAAACACAAGGACATGCTGGTCAGCATTCTGGATCTCGAAAAAGTCACCGTGAACGATATCATGGTGCCTCGCAACGAGGTTGTGGGTATCGATCTGGAAGATGACATGGATACCATTATCCGCCTGCTGCGCAGCAGCCAGCACACCCGGCTGCCGGTCTTCCGCGGAGACATCAATAATGTCCAGGGCATCCTGCATATGCGCAACACGCCGAAGTTGCTGATGCAGGAGGACGTTAACAAGGCCCGCATCATGCAACTGTGCCGCGAGCCCTATTTTATTCCGGAGAGCACCCCCCTCAACACCCAGCTGATCAATTTCCAGAAAGCCCGACGGCGGATCGGCTTCGTCGTTGATGAATACGGCGATGTGCTTGGCATCGCGACCCTGGAGGATATTCTCGAGGAGATCGTCGGCGACTTTACCACCGACTATGCCGCCACATCCCAGGACATCATCCCCCAGGACGATGGCACCTTTATCATCGATGGCGCCACCCCACTGCGGGCCATCAACCGGACGCTTGGCTGGAAACTGCCCCTGGAGGGACCGAAGACCCTAAACGGCCTGATTACCGAAACCCTGGAAACCATTCCGGAGACCAACGTCTGTCTGCTGATGGCCGGGCACCGGACTGAGGTACTGCAGATCAAGGACAATGTTGTCAAAGCTGCGATCGTCCACCCGGCCCTCAGAAAACGCAAGCTGACGCTGACACGCCCGCAACGGCGCCAGGGCTGAGCCAGATCAAAAGATATTCTTTTTACATCTAAGCTGATATTTTTAGAAAGATTATGTTTTAACGAACATCTTGACCCAATCAACCCGCTCCCCAAAACTGAGCGTATTGATTTCTATAAAAATAATGAGGAAAAGGTCTATGAGTCTTTCACACACCGTTGGTCTGTTTACCCATCCGGACCGGGAATGGGAATCTATCCGTGCTGAGTCAGAGTCCGTCAGCAGGCTCTATCTGGGGCACATTCTGTTACTGGCACTGATACCAACGGTAGCCGGGTTTTACGGAACCACCCAGGTCGGCTGGCAGATCGGTGACGGTCAGGTGATCAAACTGACATCGTCCAGCGCTTTGCAACTCTGCCTGCTGGCCTATGCGGCCATGCTCGCCGGGGTCTTCATTCTTGGCAAATTCATCGATTTCTTCGCGGCCACCTATCAGGTGCAGGACAGCACACCACGAGGCGTCACTCTGGCCGCCTACACCTCCACACCCATCTTTTTGCTGGGCATCATTGCTGTCTACCCCAATATCTGGGTCAACATGATGGTGGGCCTGATCGCCATTGCGTACGCGGTGTACCTTTTGTACGAGGGATTGCCCATTCTGATGAAAATCCCGGAAGAACGCGGTTTCATGTTTGCGTCTTCGGTACTAACGGTCGGACTGGTCATGCTGGTTGCCCTGCTGGCCATCAGCGTGGTCATCTGGGGCATCGGGATTGGTCCGGTTTACGCAGACTGACAACCCCACCAGTTACCAGATCATTGCCACACAACAGTTCAGCGGGAATATCTCCGCCTGAACTGTTGTTTTGTATTACGGCAATAGTAATAAAACGTGTAACCGAACGTGGTTTTGCGATAAATTGCACAGATAGATAATAAAATCAGAGTAATCTCGGTAACGTATCCGGTTGAGGCGTATTCAGGAGTCGGCCATGAACAGACAGTCCGGCATACATTATCTGCATCGCCAACGCGGTGCAGAAACGCCGGTATCGCTCCCACTGGAGGTGTCCCGCATCCGGGACACCGTCATTGCCGGGCTGGGAGATTTGCTCCAGGGCGCCTTCGACGCTGTGGATGATTCCCTGTTCGAACTCGCCAATAACGCGCGGAGTAACAACGAGCAAAACCGCTATTTTGAAGCGATGCGTGAAATCCGCATCAAGCGTAAAGGTGTGGAAAAACAGTTCCAGTTGGCAACCGCCTCGCTGTTTAATGATCCACCGGGGGCGGACAGCCTCTCCGCTACCACCGAGCAGCAAAACAGCCTTCAGGGCAGTTCAGAGACCCTGTCCATGCTGCAGGATGATGACCTGGAAGAACAGGTCGCCCTTAACGCCATGATCACCAAGGCCAAAGCCTACTTTCAGGGTCCGCTGCTGCAGCTGCAGACACGGTTTACAGTGATTTACCCCCAGGCCGGCGAAGAGCATCCGGTTAATCCGCTGGCACCCGAGCATGTCTGTCACGCCTTTGCAGAAGCGGCTGGCGCTTTTGAAATCCAGATTCGCGAACGCCTGATCGTACTGAAACAGTTCGATCGCTATGTGGTTTCCAACCTCGGCATGCTGATGGATGAAGCCAACCGCATTCTGGTTCAGGCCGGTGTGGTGCCCAATTTCCGCTATCAGGGCAAAACCAGCCGCACCACTGATGCTGGCGAAAGCCGCAGCCCCGATCAGGCGGCCGGAGCCCCCAGGGCGGAAGAGGCTGCTGCCAGTTATCAGGTTCGTGAAGACGACGCCCTCTTCGAGCAGATCCGCAACTTGCTGAGCATGCAGCGGGGACACCGCAGCTATAGTGCACAGGGCGCCCACTCCACTGAAATTCATATTGTCGGTGGCACCGAACTGCTGCAGATGCTGTCGCAGTTCTCCCGGAGCAGCGCTCAGCCTGCCACCAACCCTGAAAACCTGAGCGCTGGTGAGCCAGTGCACCTGGATTTGCGAGATCTGATCGAACAGGCCCTGAGCAACGCCCACCCGGACGATGGCAAGCAGCCAGCGCTGAAAGAAATGGATGAAGACCTGATCAATCTGGTCTCCATGCTGTTCGATTTCATCCTCGACGACTACAACCTGTCGGCACCGATTCAGGTGCTGATCAGCCGTCTGCAAATCCCCATCCTGAAGGTGGTCCTCAAGGACAAGAGTTTCTTCAGCCGGGCCAACCACCCTGCCCGCAAGCTCCTCAACGCCCTTGCCCGCGCAGGCATCGGCTGGAGCAGCGCTGACGAAAAGACCCGGGATAAACTCTACGAACAGATTCACAACATCGTCGCCCGGATTCTTGATGAATTCGACGGCAACATTGCGCTTTTCGAAACCCTGGGCGTAGAGTTCGAGCAGTTCCTTGCTCGCGAGAACCGTAAATCCTCGCTGGTGGAACAGCGTACCCGGGAATCCGAACGTGGCCGTATCAAATCCCAGAAAGCCCAGGAGACCGTCGATCGCCTGCTACGGGAGAAGCTATCCCGCCGGCCGGTGCCAGGTCCGGTTCACGACATTCTGGTCAATGGCTGGAGCCGGGTCATGTTCCTGGCCTATCTCCGGAACGACGTCGAGCATCGCTGGGACCAGACCGTCCGGGTTGTCGATGACCTGATCTGGTGCCTGCATCCTCATCTCGACGACGAAGAGAGAGATCAGTGGGTGCGGGTGGTGCCAAGATTGCTGAAAGCGCTGCGGGCAGGACTTGAGGAAGTCTCCTACAACGCGACCCGTCTCGATGAAATGATGGCTGCTGTCAAACACGAACTTACCGAAGCCTTCCGCAATCTGGCACTCGCCGAGGCCCGTGAACCGGAGGAAATCGAACCGGAAGCCACAGCCGAAATAGCGACCACCGGCGAGGACGAAGCTCTGGATTCAGGTATCGCCGAACACCTGCCATACATCGACGCCATTGAGGTTGGTCAGTGGGTGGAGTTCAGTCTGGTCAACGGGGCGCGCTTCCGTTGCAAACTGTCGGCGATTATCGAAGATGCCGACTGCTTTGTGTTCGTAAACCGGATGGGGCTCAAGGTCATAGAAAAATCCCGTATCGACCTGGCGCGGGAGATGCAGCGGGGCCGTCTGACCATTCTCGAGCAGGGCGCCCTCATCGACCGGGCACTGGACGCCGTCGTTGGCAGCCTCCGCAAGCAGGCCATCTGATGGCCACAACCACTGACTGAATAAAAAAGAGCACCCCTCGGGGTGCTCTTTTGTTTCCGGACGGCAACTGTCTCATCCGGAGTTCACAAGACAACAAGCCTCAGGCGTCAGCCTTGCTGGCAGCACCCTTGACCAACTCGGCCAGTTCGCCGCTTTCGGCCAGTTCCAGCACGATGTCACAGCCGCCAACCAGCTCGCCACCGACGTACAACTGGGGAAAAGTCGGCCAGTTGGAGTAGATCTTGAGGCCTTCCCGCAGCTCCTGATTGTCCAGAATATTGACGAACGCAAAGCGCTCGCCGCAAGACATTAACGCCTGCACGGTTTTGGCAGAGAAGCCGCACTGGGGCGCCTGGGGAGTGCCCTTCATGTAGATAATGATGGGGTTTTCTTCAAGCTGGCTTTTGATGGTTTCGTTGATTTCCACGATGCTCACCTCATTGACGGGTTAGATAAGGAGTAGATAAGGGGTAGATAACAGGTTCCGCTACAAGAACTCAGATACCTCTATTGTACACACAGGCCCGATGTCCGACCAATACAGTCAGGTATATTCCGTTCGACCGCAAGCATCGGAGACGCTGATCAGCCGATTGTCATGCCGACCGAGACGCTATAGACTGGATCTTTTGCGCCAAGGTACCGGCGCGGGCGCTCTCAGGTAACCCAGATCTGCAAATCATCACAGCCGGTGCCACTGCGCGCATCCCGGCCTATTTGCTATTTTCTGAATACCTGAAAAACTGCGACAGAGTCGCGGATTTACGCTCAGCGTCAGGCCGGCACAGCAAGACCCTATTTCACCCAGCTAAGAGCACAATCATGGCCGTTAGACACTTTCTGACCCTGAACGACCTGAACAACGACGAACTGACAGCACTGTTGGATCACGCCAGCTTCCTGCGCCGTGACTGGCGTGCGGGCAATGTCCGCAACAGCCTCAGAAACCGTGTTCTGGCCATGATTTTCGAGAAGTCTTCCACACGTACGCGGGTATCCTTCGAAGCGGGGATGACCCAGTTGGGCGGCAGCGCCATGTTCCTGTCACCCAAGGACACCCAGCTCGGTCGCGGCGAACCCATTGACGATTCTGCCCGGGTCATTTCCAGCATGGTTGACGCGGTTATGATCCGCACCTTCGCCCATGAAAAAATTGATCGCTTTGCCGCCATGTCACGGGTGCCGGTGATCAACGCCCTGACCGATGATTTTCACCCCTGTCAGCTGCTGGCCGACATGCAGACCTACCGCGAACATCGTGGCAGTATTGCCGACGCAACCGTGGCCTGGATTGGCGACGGCAACAACATGTGTAACTCCTATATCAATGCCGCCCGCCAGTTTGGCTTCAGTCTTCGGGTAGCCTGCCCCGAGGGCTACGCTCCCTCACAGCCGCTGCTGGAGCAACATCGTGACTGTGTCGAGGTGGTCAGCGGGCCAGAAGAAGCCGCCCGTGGTGCCCATCTGCTGGTTACCGATGTCTGGGCGTCCATGGGCCAGGAGAGCGAGCAGTCCGCGAGAATGAAAGCCTTCTCCCGCTTTCAGGTCAGCCCCCAACTGATGAGCCTGGCAGATCCGGATGCCCTGTTCATGCATTGCCTGCCAGCGCACCGGGGCGAAGAAATTTCGGCGGACATGCTGGATCACCCCGGATCCGTGGTCTGGCATGAAGCCGAAAACCGGCTCCACGCCCAGAAGGCTCTGCTCGAATTTCTGATTCTCGGAACCCTGGACTGAGCGCCGTATGACCACTGCAAACCCGATGACGGACAACTGGCTGCTGGATGTGCGAAGCCTCAGCTGTGGCTATGGCGGAACGCCGGTGGTAGCCGGCGTCAACTTTGCGCTGGGCCACGGTGACATCGGCTGCCTGCTCGGCCCCAGTGGCTGTGGTAAAAGCACCATTCTGCGAGCCCTGGCCGGTTTTTTGTCCATCGCCGAGGGTGAAATCCGGCTCAACGGAGATGCGATCAGTCTGCCCGGCCGAACCCTGCCCCCGGAACAGCGTCGAATTGGCATGGTGTTTCAGGACTACGCCCTGTTCCCTCATCTGACTATCAGTGACAACGTGGGGTTTGGCCTGAAGGGCCTGAGCCGCCCGGAGCGCAGTGCCAAGGTGGATCAGTTGCTGAATCTGGTGCATCTTCAGGACCTGGCCAATCAGTATCCTCACCAGCTGTCAGGGGGGCAGCAGCAACGGGTGGCGCTGGCGCGGGCACTGGCCCCTGAACCGACCCTGATTCTGTTGGACGAACCCTTCTCCAACCTCGACGCCGACCTGCGCCGGCGGCTGAGCCTGGACGTGCGGGACATTCTGAAAACCCTGGGCATCAGCGCCCTGCTGGTCACCCATGACCAGCAGGAAGCTTTCGCCATGTGCGACCAGGTGGCAGTGCTCAAAGATGGCGGCATTCAGCAATGGGACGTGCCTTTCAACCTGTACCACGAACCTGCCAACCGCTTCGTGGCTGGCTTCGTGGGTCAGGGTGCCTTTATACCCGGCACCGCCGTGGGTCCCGATACCATCACCTCGGAACTGGGCGAGCTGACTGGCAACCGGGCCTACCGCTGGCAGGCGGGCACCCTGCTGGATGTACTGATCCGTCCCGATGACATCGTCTACGATGAGACGTCGAGCCTGCAGCCCCGGGTCATCGAAAAGACCTTTGCCGGCACATCAACGCTTTACCGCTTCCGCATGTCCGACGATACCGAGTTCGAAGCGCTGTTCCGCAGTCACCTGGACTTTCGTCTGGGCGAGCTGGTGCCGGTCCGCGTTGAGGCCGACCATCTGATCGCCTTCGAGCGAACCTGAGCCCGGGTTGCTCCGGCCGGACATAAAAAAGGCCAGTCCCACAGGGCTGGCCAAATGACGAATGAAACAAGGAAAGTCTGTAAGAACACCTTTCTTCATTGCCGACTCTCAAACGACACTTCAGAAAGCACTCAACACCGGGCTGATCACAACACGGGCCTGTTCAGTACGCTATAACTATGCTGAAAGCCAGGGTTAACTTCAGCAGGGATTATGTATAACGATTGTAAACCGGTGTAACCGGCACCAGTGTGCATCCCATGGCAGCAGCAGCCTGCGGGATGCCCGTTTCAGGAATCCTGCTTGCGGGGCCAGACCAGGCTGAAACGGGCACCACCAAGGTCGTCACTGCGCCCTACAAAGGACTGACCTCCGTGCCAGAACAATATGCGCCGGACAATGGAAAGACCAAGCCCATAACCTCCGGATGTGCGGGTGCGGCTGTCATCCAGCCTCGCAAAGGCGGAAAACACCTTTTCCCAGTCTTCTTCCGGAATACCGGGGCCGTCGTCCTCCACATCGATACGACAATTCTCTTCGTCCAGCTGACAGGTCACTCGAACCTCTGCACTGGCATAGCGACAGGCATTACCCACCAGATTCTGCAAGGCCCGGTGAATGTACCGTGGTTCAACATTGGCCTCCTGCCACAGGTCAGACTGTGGCGGTATCACTGCCTCCAGCTGAATACCGGGATGAATCACCCGCTGCTCCTCAATCATCTGGCGCACCAGGTCGGTGACCGAAGCGGTTCGCAAAGAGAAGACGGGCCCTCCCTGCTCGAGACGGGCGTATGTAAGGATCTCATCAATCAGTTCGTCCAGCTCCTGAATATCGCCGTCGATACCATCCAGTTGTTTCTGCAGGGCCTCCGGCGTTCTGGCACTTTCGATCATCTGCACCCCGAAGCGGATTCTCGCCACCGGCGTTCTCAGTTCATGGGACACCGCATGAATCATTTCCCGCTGAACCCCCACCAGACGCTGAATCTGATCCGCCATGCTGTTAAAGGCCGTGCCCAGCCGTGACACCAGAGTACTTTGTCCGGGCTCCACCCTGGCATCCAGCTCCCCCCGGGCGATCCGCACTGCCACCGACTCTACCGACCGCAGATTCTTCTCAACGTCCTGCATCAACAGACGAACCGCCAGAGCGATCACCAGCCCCGCCAGCCCCAACAGCAGCAGCAACACCGGCACCGAGGCACGCTGAAACTCCCCGGGCATCACCATATCCACCAGCGCACCGGATTTCAGACGCAAAACCACCTGCCCTTGTGCATCGCGGGTATAAAAGGCCACCGGTCGCTCGGAGATACGCTGCAGCACCTCCTCCGGAGGCAGTTGCCGACTACCCTCTCCGGTCTGCAAGAGCCGGACACCGAGCGCTTCGGCCAGCAGCTCCGACGCCTCACGCCTATCTGCGGGCCCCGTCTGATTCAGGTGCCACAAGGCCATGAGCGCGGTCGCTTCCGCGGTATCCTGATAGAAGTTGCGCAACCTGAGACTCAGAACCAGGCCGTCGTCACGGCGACTGAGGGCCATAGCCCCCAGGGCATCGGAAACCACAAGGGTATGGCCGTATTCCAGGCGTTCACGCTCGGCCAGGCTCAGGTTCAGCTCCCCGACTTGCCGCACATCGTAGTCATAGAATTGCGTCAGCCAGGGATAATGGCCGGCCATGGCCGGTGACTGGGCAAGCCAGTCCATCAATGGGGTCGCCATTGCTTCCTGCCAGGCCTGCTGTCGTACCGTGTTCACGCCCCAGTAGGCGAGAAAACAGACGAACAGCACGGCCATTGCCAGACTGGCAAGGCGGGAGAACAGCTTTAAGAAAAAAGAAACGGGCATGAAGTCAGCCTGAAACAGGTAGCTCCGCAGGAAGCCAGTCCGGCCAGGTTCAGGCTTCCTTTACAAACAGGTAGCCTTTACTGCGTACCGTCTTGATGCGTCGAGGGTGGACCGGATCATCACCAATTTTCGGCCGGATTCTGGACACCCTGACATCAATCGAACGATCCTGGCCATCATACTCAATGCCCCGCAAGGCTGTGAATATCTCTTCCCTGCTCAGCACCCGGCCGGCACTTCTGGCCAGCAGCCACAACAGATCAAACTCGGCGCTGGTCAGGTCAATGCTCTCGTCATTGAGCCAGGCCTCGCGCATGGAGCAGTCCACCACCAGATCATTGAACTGCAGCCGCACCGGCTCGACGGGTGCTTCGTTGTCCGCTTCCGAGTGCCCGTTAACGCCACTGCCCGAGCGCCGCAACAGGGCCCGGATACGGGCCAGTAACACCCGGGGCTTGACCGGTTTGCCGACATAGTCGTCGGCGCCCATCTCGAGACCCAGTACCTGATCCAGGTCATCGGTGCGGGCGGTCAGCATGATAATCGGGCGATTATAGAACGGTCGTACCCGGCGACAGATCGAAAGTCCATCCTCACCGGGCAGCATCAGATCCAGCACCACCAGGTCTGGTTGTTCGTTACGGATTCTTTCAACTGCATTGCCACCATGAGTCTCAAGACTGACCACCAGACCGTTGCTTTCGAGGTACTCACGGGTCAGGTCTGCCAATCGCTCATCATCTTCGACAATCAGTATGCGCCAGCCTTCGTTTGTCTGTTCCACGCCGTCCATCTCTAATTATGTTTTTCCGATAGCAGTCGACAACTGCTCTGAGGGCCTGCCTGCTTCATGTAACAGCAATTATACATGCTGTAGCTGAAAATACATGTTGCCACTATCTGTTACCCAATGTGACAAAAGGCGCCATGCCCCTGAACTCTGGCACAAAAATCCCGGTACCGCCATGTCATCTGCCGTTCATGGATCCTTAACCCCGCTGTCACGACCTGGTCATAGGCTGAAAGCCTAAACAAGTCAGCGAGAATACAGCCTATGACCGCTCAGCCGATCCGCTCCGTCCAGCAAGCCCGCCGCCTCATCACCGAGGTTACCCGTGACCCGGCCCGGATACGAGAGGCCCAGGAATTGCGTTACCGGGTATTTTCCGAAGAATACGGCTGCGATCTGGGGGCAGTCGAGCCAGGCCTTGACGCCGACCAGTTTGATTCGCGCTGCGACCACCTCATGGTAAGCGACAGCAGCACCGGAACCCTGGTGGCGACAACCCGGATTCTGCGATCCGCCGATGCCGCCCTGGCCGGCGGTTTCTACTCCGAAGGCGAGTTCGACCTGTCGACGCTGCTAAACAATACCGGCAACGTCGCCGAACTTGGCCGCACCTGCGTACATCCGGATTATCGCAACGGTGCCACTATTGGCCTGCTCTGGGCCACCCTGGCCGGCTGGCTGGACCAGCACAAGGTCGATCAGATCATTGGCTGTGCCAGCATCGGTATGTCGGATGGCGGGCATCGCGCCTGGCGTATTGCCCGTCACCTCCAGGACCGGTATCTTTCAGATAACGAGTTCCGGGTTCAGCCCAGACGGGCGTTACCCCATCTGATGCACACCAGCCATGAGAACCGGCCGGTAGAGGATATCCCGGCACTCCTTCGGGCCTATATGCGTCTTGGCGCAAAGGTCTGCGGGGAACCCTGCTGGGATCCGGAGTTCCGCTGTGCAGACTTGCTGGTGATGCTGCAGGTGAGTCAGCTGGCAGCCAGGTACAACAGGCATTTTATGCGCCAGCCTGCCTGAGCATCAGACCCGGCTGGAACGGAACACATCCATTAACTTGTCGGGGAATGCCATGGCGCCGGTTCGTCTGCTGATTCGGTCAGTGATGTTTTTCGTGTTTCTGCTGGCCACCGCGCTGATTGCGGTTGCCATTGCTGTGACCGAACGAATAACGGGTCGCTCATTGCCCCGGGCAGCCATCGCGCAATCCTGTTTTCGGGCCTATGTCCGCTGCCTGGGCCTTCGGGTTACCGTCAGCGGCCAGCAGCAGGCAGGCCCGGCACTCTACCTCAGCAACCATATTTCCTGGACGGATATTCCGGTGCTGGGCAGTCTCTGGCCACTGCGTTTTCTGTCAAAGGCGGAAGTGGCGTCATGGCCGGTGATCGGCTGGCTGTCGCGGCAGGCAGGCACGCTGTACATCAGACGTGGTGGTGGTGAAGCAGCAGCAAAGCGCCAGGATATTGCGGCCGCTCTTCGCGACGGCGAATCCGTGCTGATCTTCCCGGAGGGCACAACCTCCTCAGGGCTCACCGTACTTCCCTTCTTCCCCCGCCTGATCGGCGCCGCCATTAACGCGGGAGTGCCCATTGTTCCGGTCAGCATTGCCTATCTCAGAAATGGCGAACCCTGTCACCTGTCGCCGTTTATCGGTGACGACGGCTTCCATCAGCACGCTCCGCGGATAATGGCGGCACCCGGGCCTGAAGTCCGGGTGATCTGTCATCCGGCAGTGGTACCCCTTGCGGGGGAATCAACCAGGGATCTCAGTAACCGGGTTCGGGAGGTGATTCTCCAGGGACTGAAGACCACCCTTCAGGACGCTGGCGTCAAGGGGCTCCCGGCCGCCAGTTCATCGTCCGATGCCTGCCGGACAGCGATGATGTCCAGATCAAAGTAAAGGGTCAGACCCGCCAGGGGATGATTGGCATCAACCCGTACCAGGTTGCCATCGATTCCTGTGACCTTGACCACCTGGGCGTCGTCGCCGGTGTTGGTCTGAAAGGTCATACCCACCTGAAGGTTTTCCACCCCTTCGAAGGCTGAACGCGGCACTCTGCGGACCAGTTCAGGATCATGTTCTCCGTAAGCCATCGCCGGGGGTATGGTTACCTCCAGGCAATCGCCCGGAGCACGCCCGCTGACCGCTTCCTGGATGCCCCGGATCACTGTATCTGACCCCAGCATGAAGTGCAGCGGCTCGCCTCCCTCGGAGGTATCAACAACCTCGCCCGTCTGATTTTTCAGGCGATAGTGAACGGTATACACAGCAGGTCTTTGCATCAGTGATGATTCTCGTTTGACGATGAAACAGCCCCCGTCTGAAGCAGTCCCAGGGCAACAAGGCGGCGATCAAGCCGGGCTTTGGGACTGAACGCCCCGGCGAGATCCATCCGCTTCAGGAAAGGCTGCAAACCGGGATGGCCGGGGTCGGTGGCCAGAGCCCGGCAAAGGGTCGCCAGTGTACCACGCCGGGTCGCAGTTTCGGACTTCAGCCAGGTCAGGGCCTTACCCAGGATCCGCTCGACGTCGGTAAAGTCACAACCGAAGGGAAACGCCGGAAAGGCATCGTCACCGCAAACGGCCAATGCCTTGGCCACGGCCTCAGGGGTGTTGTTCTGCCAGTCTTCCGGCAGCCGGAAATCCCGGCTCACCTTGCCGGCGTTGCGGGCCTGTTCCAGCAGTTGCGGCTGAAAACGGGCATCGGCGACAGCGATCAACGCCAGGTACACGGCCTCATCCGGCTTGCCCCGCAGATCGGCAATACCGTACTCGGTGATCACCACATCCCGCAAATGCCGGGGAATGGTGCAGTGACCGTAACTGAAGACGATATTGGACACCGTTTCACCGCCACTTTCCCGGGTGCTGCGCAGCGCTATTACCGAACGGGCGTCTTTGAGCTCATGGGCCATTGCCACGAAATTGTACTGGCCTCCCACGCCGCTGATCACCCGGCCATCTTCCAGACCGTCCGACACCGCCCCTCCACCAAGGGTCACCATCATGGCGGAATTGATGAACCGGGCCTGGCGCCGCTGAGCCACCTTGAGCGCCTGATTGCCAAAACGGTGATCGTACAGATCGTTGATATAATTCACGCTGGTCATCGAGATCAGCTCGCGCTCCTCATCCGTCAGATCCCGTAACTGCTGATAGAACGACGCCGGCCCCACATAGAAACCGCCGTGGAGAACGACACCCTGCTGTTCCGGCACGGGGTCACCACGGTCGGCCTTCGCCTGCAGCTCCGGATCATCGTAGACACGCCGCTTCAGGATCCCGGCCTTGAGCAGGTGGATAAAGCCGTCCACCATCATCTCGCTGCAGCCGTACAAACCTTTGACAAAGGGTTCGCGACCCCCGATCGCCTCAGCCAGCGGGCAGCGTGAAGACATCTCCAGGGCCTCACCGAGCCGCTTCCAGGTTGCATTTTGCTGATGGCGCATCAGCGTACTGTGAACCACAGCCGCACCCAGCGAGCCAATACCCACCTGAAGAGTGCCACCATCCCGGATCAGCGAACTGGCGTAAAAGCCGATCAGGTGATCTGCCGGAGAGATGGCCATCTGGGGCACCGGGAACAGCGGATAGTCATCTTCCGGGTGCTCCAGGATCAGGTCAAACGCGGTGTCGGCCACCGCCGCGTGATGCCCCAGCCAGGGCAGGTAGTGATTGATTTCGGCAGCAATGGCGACCGCCGTACCCTCGACCTGGCGCAGATCCAGCAGTGGCAACAGGTCCAGCGTGAGGTCCGGATTGCAGCTCAGGCTCAGGTCGCCGCCGGGTGCCTGCGGTGGTGCCACCATCTGCGCAATCACGTTGATTCCCTGTGCCATCAGATCCCTTACGGCATGGGTATAGTTGGTGCAGACATAATTCTGCTGCTGCTCCGGATAGGTCAGATATCGGCCAGCCTGGAAGAAAAACTCTGAGACAGTGACGTTTTCAGGCAGATCTCCAGTCACCACATCACGGGCATAGTCCAGCTCCGGCTGGTCACCATAAAGGCGTTCAAGAAAGGGGCCGAGAAAACGACGTTCCAGAGACGAGGCCGGCGTCGGTGGCAACAGGGACAACGCAGTCACAATGTGCAGCGAAATCGACGTATCGTTGCAGGCCCGCTGATAAAGCGCATTGGCCAGCCTTACCGGCTTGCCAAGCCCGAGAGGCAGCCCCAGTACCAGATGGGTGCCGACCTTGTCGATGATGGCCTGCACGCAGGCATCCGGTTCACTGGTTCGCAATGGGGTCCGGACGACCGCAGAATCGGATGAGCTATCCATAACGCAAATGTCTCCGTGAGAGGGTCCGCGCACCGTCAACAGGGCCGTGGCGCGCATAATCACAGGAATCATCCCACGTCGGCGGTGGACTCTCAAACATCAGCAACGACAGGTTACCGGGCGGTAAGCAGAGGAACCTGTCCAGACGGCAGGAGACGCGCAACCAGCCCGGCAGACGGATCAGAAAGAATGGCGGAAGACGGGGAAAAAGAAGTGAAAAGGGACAGCTAGCCCGGACTCAGAATCTCCAGGAAAGGTTCAACGCGGCGCCCTCGTTGATCAGCGCAATGGAGTGGTCCGGGGCCATGGGATCCGATGCGTAATGGCGACTTACTTTCTGGGTCGGAGCCAGCTTCCAGCTCAACAGCCGGGCACCAAGATCAAACAGCGCATCTTCACCATCGTAGACAAAATCACCCGCCATTCGGTGTTGAAGATCACGCACGCTCTCGGTGTACATTTCCCGGGGCAGGACCTCATGTTCTCCCGCTTCGGCACGCACAACAAAGGCTACGGCGTTCAGCAGCAACAATGCGATAAAGAGGCGAATAATCATGAGGGTTTCCGTCCATTTTCGGGTGCCGCGAATGGTAGGCATCTTCAGTTCTAAAGTCTAAAGATTTGTCGTCAGAACACTGTGATTTAAAGCACATGGACGCCGGCTTTTTGCAACGGATCAACATTGTTTTGTAACGGTTTGTATCCGCCTCGCAGGCTATTTCCTGGCCGGGACCGGACATGAAAAAGCCCGGCGTCAGGAGCCGGGCTTTTTGCAGGCGGGTTCAGCCGGCAATCAGGGACATGGATAGGTAAATTCCCGGTGCAGCTCTTCCAGCGCATCAAGAACCGTCTGGTCAAGGGTTACCTCGGCAGAGCCGATGTTTTCCCGCAGCTGTTCCATGGAGGTAGCACCGATAATATTGGCAGTCACAAAGCTGCGGCTGTTGACCCAGGCGAGCGCGAGCTGGGCGGGCGTCAGACCGTGTTCACGGGCCAGTGCCACATAGGCGGCGGTTGCCCTTTCGGCACGTTCACCGGCATAGCGGCTGAACCGTTTGTACAGGGTGATGCGGGCACCCTCCGGTCGCTTGCCATCGAGGTATTTGCCCGACAGCATACCGAACGCCAGGGGCGAATAAGCCAGCAGGCCCACCTGCTCGCGGTGGGCAATTTCCGCCAGCCCCTGCTCGAAGGTGCGGTTCAGCAGGCTGTAGGGGTTCTGGATACTGACCGGACGCGGCCAGCCCCGGGTTTCCGCCAGGTGCAGGTAACGCATGGTGCCCCAGGGGGTCTCGTTGGACAGTCCCACATGGCGAATCTTGCCTTCCGTGACCAGTTCATTCAGCGCGTCGAGTGTCTCCTCGATGGGGGTCGCCTGCTCCTCAGTCTTGTGGGAGTACCCCAGCTTGCCAAAGAAGTTGGTATTGCGATCCGGCCAGTGCACCTGATACAGATCGATATAATCGGTCTTCAGCCGCCTGAGGCTTTGTTCGCAGGCTTCACGGACATGATCACGGGTCAGCCGCGGGCCGCCACGCAGGTAAGTCAGCCCATTACCCGGACCGGCCACCTTGGAGGCAATCACCAGATCATCCCGACGGCCACGCCGGGCCAGCCAGTTGCCCAGGTAGGTCTCGGTCAGCCCCTGGGTTTCCGCCCGTGGAGGCACCGGGTACATTTCGGCGGCGTCGATAAAGTTGATGCCCTGTGCAGTGGCATAGTCCAGCTGTTCAAAGGCCTCCTGTTCGGTATTCTGCTCACCCCAGGTCATTGTACCCAGGCAGATAAGGCTCACATCCAGACCGGTCTGGCCCAGCTTACGCGTCTCCATGAATCCTCCGTCGCTCAATGATCGGACCGGTCACAAACCGGCCCTGGTGTTGTTATTACCCCAGCCCTTGCCGCACAAGGCTTCAAGGGATTGTCATCAGTCTGCAGCCCAACTGTCACAATTGATTTCCATAGTGGTAACAGGGACAGCGGCGCTATCGCAGCCGGCCAAACCATTACGGCGTCGCTCCATCAACGGGTGTTACGGCTAAAGAGGTTACCCTCAACCCGCGGATTCATCCAGCAAGGCGACATCATGAGCGAACAGTCAAAGCCAGGACCGACCAGTGCAGACATCGCCATTGTTTCCGAAACCTTTCCACCGGAAGTCAATGGCGTGGCCAATACCTTGCGCCATTTATGCCAGGGCCTGATGTCCCGGGGCCACCGGGTATCTGTAATACGTCCGGCTCAGTCAACGGATTGCGGCAGCCCCCTGCCAGGCAGCAACCGGCTGTGGGCTATCGAACATACCGTAAGAGGACTCCCGCTGCCGGGGTACCCGGAACTGCAGTTCGGACTGGCAAGAGCCGCCACGCTGAGGAAACTGTGGGAACAGCAGCGGCCTGATGTTATCTACGTAGCAACCCAGGGACCACTGGGTATCGCTGCGGTCAGTGCCGCAAGGCAACTGGGCATTCCGGTCAGTTCCGGATTTCACACCAACTTCCACAGCTACAGCCGCCACTACCGCGCCGGCTTTATCGAACGGCTGCTGCGCGCCTACGGCCGCTGGTTCCACAACCGCACCGACGTAACCCTGGTCCCGACCCGACAGATGGCAGGGGTGGTCACAGCCATGGGCATTCACCCTGTCAATGTCTGGAGCCGGGGTGTTGACTGCCAGCGCTTCGCTCCCCACAAGCGGGATCCGGAGCTGCGCTCACAATGGGGCCTTCAGCAGGATGCCCCGGCCGTGCTCTATGTAGGTCGACTGGCCAGCGAAAAAAACCTGCAGCTGGCGGTGTCCTGTTTCGAGCGCATCCACGCACTTCATCCCCAGGCGCGTTTTGTGCTGGTGGGCAATGGCCCCCTGCGCGAAAAGCTTGCCCGGGAGCATCCAGATTACATTTTTTGCGGCATTCAGCGCGGCGAAAGTCTGGCCCGCCATTACGCCTCCGGCGATATTTTCCTGTTTCCCAGCAAAACCGACACCTTTGGCAATGTGGTGACGGAAGCTTTGGCAAGTGGGCTGGCAGTGGTGGCCTTTGACGACGCAGCGGCAGCGGAACATCTGCGCCATGAAGAAAACGGCATGAAAGCGTCACTGGATGACGACGAAACCTTCGTGGAGCACGCCCTAACCCTGGTGCAGCAACATACCTTGCAGTGCCGTATCCGCCACCAGGCGAGACTGGATGCCCTGGATCTGGACTGGCCATCCCGTATTGAACAATTCGAGCAGTTAACCCTGACCCTGAAAACAAGGACACGCCACCATGCCATTTCCCAGGGTATCCCGCTTATTTGACCAGGTTGACCAGGCAGAATATGCGTTCTGTCGCGCCATCAATCAGGGGCTGCGTTTCCGGCCGCTGCTGGGTTACTTCCAGGTGGTCAGCAGACTCGGCGATGGCTGGCTGTGGTACGCCCTGATTCTGGCCCTGCCCCTGCTGGAGCCGGAACGGGGCCTGGCTGTCGCCCTGCTGATGGCCCTCACTGGCCTGATCTGTACCCTCATCTATAAAAGCCTGAAGAAATCCCTGGTACGGGAACGACCATTCATCTCCTTTCCCGCCATTCACTGCGGCATACCGCCACTGGATCGCTACAGCTTTCCATCCGGCCACACCCTGCATGCCGTGGCCTTTACCACGCTGCTGGCCGTCGCCCTGCCGACCCTTGCCTTGATTTTGCTGCCCTTCACCCTCAGCGTCGCCGCATCCCGGGTGATTCTGGGCTTGCACTACCCCACCGACGTGCTGGCAGGCGCTGGCATTGGTGGTTGCCTGGGATTGGTCGCCGGCATCTGGGGGATGACACCGCTGCTACAGGCGCTGGTCTGAACCACCAGCGGAGAAGGTTCACTCAAACAGCCGCAGCTGCGTGACCGGCGCGGCGTCATCCCGAAAGCGAACACCCAGGCCGAGTAACCGGACCGGTCGTTGCGGATCAGTCACCAGCTCGTCCAGCAATGGCTGATAATCCTCCAGCGCTGGCTGCCGGACATTGTCCCGTATCCGCTCCAGGGTGTGGGTGGAGAAATCGCTGTAACGGATTTTGACAAAGAGCTTGTGCACCGGTTTCGGATGCTGCTTGCGGGTCAGGCGCTGGCCGAGCTCATCCGTCAGTGACTGCAGCATGGCATCGCAGGCAACTTTTCCGGGCAGGTCCCGGGAGAAGGTCCGCTCGACGCTGACGGACTTGGCGGCCCGGGTAATCACCACCGCCCGGTCATCCTGCCCTCGGGCCATATCGTAGAGCCGCAGCCCCTGACGCCCGAAGCTGTTGACCAGGTCAGCCTGGGACAGACGCTGGAGATCGCCGCAGGTCTGAATGCCAAGTTCATGGAGCCGCCCTGCGGTTACCTTGCCGACACCGAACAGCTTTTCCACCGGCAGCGGCAGAACGAAATCGTCAATCTGATCCGGCGTAATCACAAACAGGCCATCGGGTTTGCGCCAGTCGCTGGCGATCTTGGCCAGAAACTTGTTGGGGGCCACCCCCGCCGAGACCGTTATACCCACCTTGTCTTTCACCTGGCCACGAATGAACTCCGCCATTCGGGTAGCGCTGCCCTGAAAGCGGTCAACATCGGTAACATCAAGAAAGGCTTCATCCAGAGAAAGAGGTTCCACCTGATCGGTCAGCTGCCGGAAAATAGCCATGATCTGTCGGGAGGCCTCCCGGTAACGGGGGAAATCCGGAGGCACGGTGACCAGGTCCGGGCACAGACGCCGGGCTTCGCCGCCCGGCATGGCAGACCGGACACCGAAAGCCCGGGCCCGGTAGTTACAGGTGGTCACCACGCCCCGGCCCTCCTGGCCTCCAACCGCCAGCGGCACGTTCCGCAGTGAAGGGTCGTCCCGCATTTCTACCGCAGCATAGAAGCAGTCACAGTCGATATGAATGATCTTGCGCTGAACCATAGCCCTGCCCTGCACCGCCAGGAATAATACATGTATATTTGTACAGCCTTGTATCTTACGTTAACTTGCAGAGAATGTCAGACATTCACAGCAAGGAGCTGAACCGCCATGAGTCATCCCATTCCGGATTCTCAGACCCGTACTGAACTGGAAGCCGCCGCCTTTCGTCGCCTGGTCAGTCATTTGCAGGCACACCCCGAGGTCCAGAATATTGACCTGATGAACCTGGCCGGATTCTGTCGCAACTGCCTTTCCAAATGGCTGCGAGAGGAGGCCGGCGAGCACGCCATCGAACTGCCGGATGCCGCCGCCCGGGAAATGATCTACGGCATGCCCTACGACGACTGGAAAGCGCTTTACCAGAAAGGTCCCAGGCAGGATCATTCGGCCCCCAGTTCCCACACCGACCATAACCGGTAAACTAACAGCATGAACCTGAACGAATCCCTGCGCATCCACCTGGCGTCCCTCGCCGCCGGCCACTCTGATTTCGAAGACACCCTGGCCCTGATCGAGCGACACTTTGTTTACCAGCCTGTCGGCTTCCACAACGGCCCGCATTTCAACGCGGCGGGGGTCAACGAAGGTTCCTGCAAGGTGTTTGCCCTGGCACAGACCGGCAACCTCAACGAGAGTGATACGCTCAACCTGTTCGGGCGTCATTACCGGGACGTACTGGCCGACCCCGGCGGTGACAGCCACAGTAATATCCGCCAGTTCATCGGTACTGGCTGGTCCGGCATCCGCTTCGAGGGCAGCCCCCTGCGACCGGTCTCCGCCAGCGGCGAGGGAGCAATTGGATGACTGAAGCAATCCGGGACAGTGGTCAGCCGGCCTTCCAGCTCAAAAGCAGCAGTGTATCGCTGACATCACTTGAGCTTGCCTATTTTGATACCGAATCCTTCGAGGAAGCTCTGCGTGACAAGATCCGGCAGGCGCCGGGCTTTTTCCGGGACATTCCGATGATCATCAGCCTGGAGCGCTACCAGGGCCCCACTGCCGAGCTGGACTTTTTCAAACTGATCGGCATTTGCCGCCGTCACCAGATTCACGTGGTTGGCGTGCGTGGTGGCGACGAAGATCAGCGCCGTCTGGCCCGCCATGCAGCCCTGGCCCTGCTGCCGGCAGCCACCAACCGCCGCAGCGCCACAGAGCCGGCGAATGATCCGGCGGCGGCACCAGCGCCCACGGAGCCTGTCGCCACCGTTGCGGAAAGCAGCAGTAACCCGGCACCGGCCCGTATCGTCAGCCAGCCTGTACGTTCCGGGCAGCAAATATACGCCCCTGACGGTGATTTAATTGTTCTGGCCTCGGTTCAGGCTGGCGCGGAGGTACTTGCGGCAGGTAACATCCACGTTTACGGCCCGCTAAGAGGCCGGGCACTGGCCGGAGTCAACGGACTGGAGTCCGCCCGGGTTTTCTGCCAGTCACTGGAGGCCGAACTGGTTTCCATTGCCGGCCATTACAAGATTTCTGAAGATCTGCAGGAAACCGGCTGGAAAACACCGGTGCAGATCCAGCTCAGGGACGATCTGCTGGTGGTGACACCACTGGAACGGACCTGAGCCAGGAGCCCGATACGGGCACCCGCAATCCAACATCAGCAGACAGGATCGCAACCTTGGCTAGAATCATTGTTGTCACATCAGGAAAGGGAGGCGTCGGCAAAACCACCACCAGCGCCTCGATCAGTACTGGCCTGGCCCGCCGCGGCCACAAGACCGTCGTTATCGATTTCGATGTCGGCCTGCGCAACCTCGACCTGATCATGAACTGCGAACGCCGGGTGGTGTACGACTTCGTCAACGTGATTCAGGGCGAAGCCACCCTTAACCAGGCCCTGATCCGCGACAAGCGGGTCCAGACGCTCTACATCCTGCCCGCGTCCCAGACCCGGGAAAAAGAAGCCCTCACCAAAGAGGGGGTTGAGCGGGTGATCAACGAACTCTCCCAGACCTTTGACTACATTGTCTGCGACTCCCCGGCAGGTATTGAACACGGCGCCCTGATGGCTCTGTACTATGCCGACGAAGCCATTGTGGTGACCAACCCGGAAGTATCCTCGGTGCGGGACTCGGACCGCATTCTCGGCATTCTGCAAAGCAAGTCACGGCGGGCCGAAATGGGTCAAGATCCGGTCAAGGAGCACCTGTTGCTGACCCGCTATAATCCTGCCCGGGTCGAGAAAGGTGAGATGCTGTCCGTGGCAGACGTCGAGGAAATTCTGGCCATCCCCCTGCTGGGTGTGATCCCGGAATCCCAGGTGGTGCTGAACGCTTCCAACCAGGGGTTGCCGGTTATCCTCGAAGATCAGAGTGATGCCGGTCAGGCCTACGACGATGCGGTAGCCCGCCTGCTGGGCGAAGAGCGGGAACATCGCTTCATGACCGCCGAGAAGAAAGGTTTCTTCACGCGGATGTTCAAGGGGTGAAAAGGATGAGCTTGCTCGATTACTTCAAAAGCCGTAAATCTGCAGGCACCGCCAATGTAGCCAAAGAACGGTTGCAGATCATCGTGGCCCACGAAAGAGGCCAGCGGCAGCAGCCGGATTATCTCCCTGCCCTGCAGCAGGAATTGCTTGCGGTTATCCGCAAATACGTCCAGATTGACGATGACATGGTTCAGGTGGAAGTGGACCGTAACGGTAGCTGCTCAATTCTGGAGCTGAACGTTACCCTGCCGGAAAAACCCTGACCCAGCGCGGTA